>NZ_SZXN01000056.1:230108-339228 GCF_005281195.1 Citrobacter sp. wls613 | reverse complement strand
CCTGCCGTACCCGCCTGGTAGCGGGTCAGGTTGACTGGATTGCAGAGCCTTTGGCCTTTATTCAGCCGGGTGAGATACTGCCCTGCTGTTGCCGGGCAAAGGGTGATATTGAGATTGAGATGTAACGCCTAGTGAACTTCATGCGCGGAGACCAGCACCACGTCTCCGCGTTTTTTCATCTGCATGATGTACAGCGCTCCGGCAAGAACCACCAGCACGGCACCGACCAGATAAATCGCCCGATACCCCACGCCTTCTACCATCATCCCCATAATAAATGCCCCAATCGCCATTCCCGCATCCATTGCGTTGAAAAAAAGCGAATTGGCGATGCCAATTTTATGCGGCTCTACCGCGCTAATAATTTGCGTCTGGAACACCGGTGTCACCGAGCCGTAGCCAATGCCAATCAGCCCTCCGGCAATAATCATCATGATGCTGCCGTGGGTATATCCGAGCACCACAAGCCCTACGGTAAAGGCGACCAGGCACGGGTAAACCACGTATTTCGGTCCTTTTTTATCACAAATATTGCCGGTAAACGTTCGGCAGATCATCAGGCAGACAGCGTAGCAAAGCAGGAAGTTACTGGCGGCGGCCATCAGATCCAGCTCGCGTGCATACAGCGCCAGGAAGGCAGATACCCCGGCGTAGGAAAAGGTCATGAAGAAGGTCACCATGGCAAAAGGCAAGGCGGCACGGTCAAACATGGCGGCAAACCCCAGCTTAGGCTGCGAGCCATCGGCATGACGAATCACCGGCGGCACGGCAACAATCAATGACAGCACAATGCCCACCGCCGCTACCGCTGTACAAAGCCAGAACGCGGAAGTAAAGGCCTCCCAGCGCGCCATGTTCAGACCCACCCATGGCCCAACGACCATCGCCAGTCCCATAGCTAAAGAGAAAAAGCTGATGCCCTCCCCACGTCGGGAGGCCGGTATCAACCGCGCGGAAATCGTCCCTTTTACCGTAGTAATAACGCCAAACGTGACACCATGAAGCACCCGAATAAACAGCAGTGATTCAATTGAATGGCAGACAGGATACAGCGCAGTGACCACCAAAAAGGCCAGAGAAGAGAGCACCAGAATCGTTTTATTCGAATATTTTCCCACCCATTGTCCGGCAAACGGACGTACCACAATGGCGGCCCCCAAAAAGAAGGTGACTAATAAACCCGCCTTATCAGGGGTCGCATGGAGACGCTCCAGGATATAAATCGGCAACAGCGTCAGCAGGACATAAAAAACAAAAAAGATAATAAAGCTGATAATCGTGATGGCCCAAAAATCTTTCGTCCACAATTTTTCTTTCATACTCGGCAACCTGTCCCGACGGCGCACGCAGGCAACGCTCAGAGCGACTGAACAACGGACAGGTGCGTCAAAATGTGATTTATCCCCGTCATAGTTCACGTTGCTTGTGTGTCGGCTACGCAAATTATTTTGGGTATTTAAGGTAGAAAGTCAGTATAAACAGGCTTATTTTATTAGAGAAATTAATCATTTTAATAGTATTAATTAGAGATAACTAATGACACTAACCCAGATCCACGCCCTGCTGGCCGTGCTTGAGTACGGTGGTTTTACCGAAGCCAGCAAGCGGCTATACACCACCCAGTCCGCCGTCAGTCAGGCTATTTCGGCGCTGGAAGAAGAGTTAGGGGTTAATATTTTGATCCGCGAGCGGCGCAAAGATATTCAACTTACCCCGGTAGGTATCCGGCTGCTCCCGCATTTACGGACCATCATTGGACAAACGAATGCCGTAAAAGAGATCGCCGAACAGGAGAAACAAAACCCCGCCCGAACCTTGCACATCGGCTGTTTTCCCAGCGCCTGCGCCTGCATTTTGCCCGGTATCATCCGCTACTTTGAACAACATCACCCCAACATCAAAATCATTCCCTATGAAGAGAACAGCAGTGCCATTATTGATTCGCTGCAGAGTGGAGGCATTGATGCGGGTTTTGTGCATTTTCCGGTCAGTGGCATGTACTGCGTGCCGGTTTATCGGGACAAATTCACCGTTGTTGTCCCCGAGGCTCACCCGCTGGCGGCCAAAGCCACAATCTCAGTAGAAGAACTGGTGGGAGAACCGCTGATTATCAGTAAAGGGCGCTATGAATTAAGCATCATGACGTTATTTAAAGAACAAGGTATTGAGCCAATCATTAAGTACGAATTCAACCACCCGGATACGGCAATCAGTTTTATTCGTCAGGGGCTGGGGATCGCATTGTTACCGGAGCTCACATTAAAGGCGGTTGGCGGGCAAATACGTTCGGTGGCGCTGGAGCCAACGTTTTATCGGCAAATATCATTATTGGCAAAAGAGCCGCCGGTAGACGGCAGCCCTTTATATTTACTGCAGGCATGTATGGAAACACTGACCGCAGACGGTCTGATCTAACCGTCGGGAATGCGCCGGTGAAAAGGCCTGCAATATCATGCTATCGCAGGCCTGATACCGTTACTGCTTATGCAGGAACATCACCGCTTTGTCGGGGAAGTCGGTGAACAACCCGTCAACGCCCGCCTTGTTATACAGGATGTCATACAGCTGATTCACATCCGTCGCGTAGTCCGGCAGCTGATCGGCCCGCACAGTATAAGGATGCACCGTCATCTTGTTCTGATGCGCATCCTTCACCATCCCGGTCAACACGATGTTGCCTTTCTTCGACTTCTCATCGACCAGCATGTGATAGTCCGGGCCAATGCCATCCGCGTACTCAGCAACCTGCTTCATCGCGCCCGGTTTAAACATCCAGTCATAGTTGTAATTCACCCAACTGCCGTCCGGTTTTTTCTCCTGGGTTTCATTCCAGTCGGTATAGGCAATCAGCTGCACCAGGTTGAGGTCCATCCCCATTTTAGGTTCCAGCTCATTCTTGATGCGCTTAAGTTCCGCCACATCAAAACTTTGCAGATAGACCTTATCCTGTTTGTCGCTGTAGCCGTACTTTTTCAGCACTTCCAGCGTCTTCGCAGCAATGTCCTTCCCTTCCTGGTGATGGAACCACGGCGCTTTAATTTCCGGATAGATACCGATGTTCTTACCAGTGGAATGATTTAATCCCTGAACAAACTCGATCTCTTCTTCGAACGTATGCACACGGAAATCAGATTTACCCATCGGGAAGCGCCCTGGGTAGGTCTGCACCTGTTTGCCATTTTCGATATCGAAACCTTCGGTAAATTTCAGCGATTTGATCTCATCCAGCGTAAAGTCGATGGCGTAGTAGCGACCATCTTTACGGGCGCGATCCGGGAAACGCTCGGCGACATCGGTGACCCGGTCAAGATAGTGGTCATGCAGAACGACCAGATGGTCGTCCTTGGTCATCACCAGATCCTGCTCGAGATAGTCCGCGCCCTGCGCATAGGCCATCGCTTTTGCCGGCAGCGTATGCTCCGGTAAATAGCCGCTTGCCCCACGATGTGCAATCACAATCTTGTCAGCGGCGATGGCCGCGCTGCTGACCACCATACCGGTCAGCATCAACGCGACGCTAAGATTTTTCAATGTGGTTTTCATCTATTATCCCCCGTTACGCTTCAGTTCAATCTCTTTATGATGGCGCTTTTCACCAATCATGACGACCACCAACAGAATAACCGCCAGCACGCTGCCGCCAATCATCACCATAAAGCCACCGTCCCAGCCGAAGAAGTCAACGGTGTAACCGACAATGGCGCTCGCTGCCACAGAGCCGCCCAGGTAACCAAACAGCCCGGTAAAGCCAGCCGCCGTACCCGCCGCTTTTTTCGGTGCCAGTTCCAGCGCGTGCAGACCAATCAGCATGACCGGACCGTAGATCAGGAAGCCGATGATAATCATACATGCCATATCAACGTTCGGATTGCCCGCCGGGTTCATCCAGTAAACGATCGTTGCAATGGTCACCAGCGTCATGAAGAACACGCCGGTTGCGCCACGGTTGCCACGGAAGACTTTATCCGACATCCAGCCACACAGCAGGGTGCCCGGGATACCCGCATACTCATACAGGAAGTAGGCCCAGGAGGATTTATCCAACGCGAAATGCTTCACTTCTTTCAGGTAGGTCGGCGACCAGTCGAGGATGCCGTAACGCAGTAAATAGACAAACACGTTGGCGATCGCGATGTACCACAGCAGTTTGTTTGGCAGCACGTACTGCATGAAGATCTGCTTCGCAGTCAGCTCTTCTTCGGCTTTTTCGCTGTAATCATCCGGATAGTCGTTCTTATACTCTTCAATCGGCGGTAAGCCACAAGACTGCGGCGTATCGCGCATCAGGGCAAAAGCAATCAGGGCGACAACAATCGCACCGAATGCCGGCATGTACAATGCCGCTTTCCAGTCGTTAAACCAGGCCATACCCAGCAGGAACAGCAGCGGAGGCAGACCACCACCGACGTTATGCGCGCAGTTCCACACGGACACAATACCGCCACGCTCTTTCTGCGACCACCAGTGCACCATGGTACGACCGCACGGCGGCCACCCCATCCCCTGGAACCAGCCACACAGGAACAGCAGCACAAACATCACCGCGATACTGGACGTCGCCCACGGCACAAAGCCCATGAACAACATCACCGCCGCCGCCAGAATCAGACCGGCAGGCAGGAAAACGCGCGGATTCGAGCGGTCCGAAATGGACCCCATGATAAATTTCGAAAAACCATAGGCAATGGAAATACCGGATAACGCAAAACCCAGATCGCCACGGGAGAAACCCTGCTCAACCAGATACGGCATAGCCAGGGCAAAGTTCTTACGTACCAGATAGTACGCCGCATAACCAAAAAATATCCCCAAGAAAATCTGCCAGCGCAATCGACGATAGGTGGGATCGATTTCCGCTGCAGGTAAGCGCGCCGTATGTGACGCGGGTTTAAAAATGCTCAACATAGTATGTAGCCTCCGTGGCCGTCTTTTGTTCGAAGGAAACACTGTAAGTACGTCATCACGACGCAACCTCCCCCAGTGTGGCCGCGATGTTAAGGAAAGATTCAGCACAAAAATGTGAAACACAGCACAGATTGTTACAGATTTATGACAAATGTTCATAAAGGCGCACGAAATCACGTTTCATTTTCGAATAATGAGCGATTATGCGCGAAATCAAACAATCCATGTTTTTTATGTGGCTAAATGATAAAAAAACGAACTGTGAGGAAAAACAATGAAAACTCGCGACTCGCAAACAAGTGACGTGATTATCATTGGTGGGGGAGCAACAGGTGCCGGGATCGCACGCGACTGTGCTCTGCGCGGATTGCACGTCATCTTAGTAGAACGCCACGATATCGCTACCGGCGCAACGGGACGTAACCACGGCCTGCTGCACAGCGGTGCGCGCTATGCCGTCACTGACGCAGAATCTGCGCGTGAATGTATTAGCGAAAACCAAATTCTGAAACGTATCGCCCGCCACTGCGTAGAGCCTACGGACGGTCTGTTTATCACACTGCCGGAAGATGAACTCTCCTTCCAGGCCACCTTTATTCGTGCCTGCGAAGATGCGGGCATTCGTGCAGAAGCGATCGACCCTCAACAAGCGCGCATTATCGAGCCCGCAGTGAACCCGCAGTTGATTGGCGCAGTCAAAGTGCCAGACGGTACCGTGGATCCCTTCCGTTTAACCGCTGCCAACATGCTGGATGCCAGAGAGCATGGCGCGGTCATTCTGACAGCCCATGAAGTGACCGGGCTGATTCGTGAAGGTGCAACCGTCTGCGGCGTGAACGTTCGAAATCATCTCACCGGCGAGATGCAGTCCCTGCATGCGCCGGTGGTGGTGAACGCTGCCGGGATCTGGGGCCAGCGGATCGCGGAATATGCCGATCTGAGCATCCGCATGTTCCCGGCAAAAGGCTCGTTGTTGATCATGGATCATCGCATTAACCAGCATGTCATCAACCGCTGCCGTAAACCGTCGGATGCCGACATTCTGGTGCCTGGCGACACCATCTCGCTGATCGGCACCACCTCGCAACATATTGATTACGGTGATATCGACAGCAACCGCGTCACCGCTGAAGAGGTGGATATCCTGCTGCGTGAAGGGGAGAAGCTGGCGCCGATTATGGCGAAAACGCGCATTTTGCGCGCCTACTCCGGCGTGCGTCCGCTGGTGGCCAGCGACAATGATCCAAGTGGTCGTAACGTCAGCCGCGGCATTGTGTTGTTCGATCATGCTGAACGCGACGGTCTGGATGGCTTTATCACCATTACCGGCGGCAAACTGATGACCTACCGCCTGATGGCTGAATGGGCCACTGACGCCGTCTGCCGCAAGCTGGGTAACACTCGCCCTTGCACCACGGCGGACGTCGCGCTGCCAGGTTCGCAGGAATCGACCGAGCATACGCTTAAGCGCGTGATCTCGTTGCCCGCACCGCTACGCGGCTCGGCAGTCTACCGTCACGGCGATCGCACCCCGGTCTGGCTGAGCGAAGGTCGTCAGCATCGCAGCCTGGTCTGCGAGTGCGAGGCGGTCACCGCAGGCGAAGTCCAATACGCCGTGGAAAATTTAACCGTCAACAGCCTGCTGGACTTGCGCCGCCGTACTCGCGTCGGGATGGGGACATGCCAGGGCGAACTGTGCGCTTGCCGCGCCGCAGGGTTACTGCAACGTTTTAATGTTACCACCGCCGCGCAGTCCATCACCCAGCTCTCCGAGTTTCTCAACGAACGCTGGAAAGGCGTGCAGCCGATTGCCTGGGGAGACGCACTGCGCGAAAGCGAGTTCACGCGCTGGGTGTATCAGGGGTTATGCGGTCTGGAAAAGGAGCACCAGGATGAAATTTGATACCGTCATTATCGGCGGCGGTCTCGCCGGACTGCTGTGCGGTCTGCAACTGCAAAAAAGCGGGTTACGCTGCGCGATTGTTACCCGTGGCCAAAGCGCCCTGCATTTTTCCTCCGGCTCGCTGGATTTACTCAGCACGCTGCCGGATGGACAGCCGGTGAGCGATATCGAGGCAGGCCTGAACGCACTGCGCACTCAGGCCCCCTTGCACCCTTATAGCCTTATCGGTACGCAAAACGTCCTGTCACTGGCGCAGCAGGCGCAAACCCTGTTGAAAGAATCCGGTGCCCAGTTGCAGGGCGAGGTGCATCAGGTACATCAGCGCGTAACGCCGCTGGGGACCTTGCGCTCAACCTGGCTCAGTTCGCCGGAAGTACCGGTCTGGCCGCTGTCTGCTCAGCGTATCTGCGTGGTGGGCATCAGCGGGTTACTGGATTTTCAGGCACACCTCGCGGCAGCCTCACTGAGCCAGCGTAACCTCAGCGTCGACACCGCAGAAATCGAGCTACCGGAACTGGATGTTCTGCGCGACAACCCCACCGAGTTTCGCGCGGTTAACATCGCACGCCTGCTGGATAACGAAGATAAATGGCCACTGCTCTGTGACGCGTTGCTGCCAATAGCAAAAACCTGCGACATGATTATTATGCCAGCCTGCTTCGGTCTCACCGATTCCCGGCTCTGGCAGTGGCTCAACGAGCGTCTGCCCTGCTCGCTGATGTTGTTACCCACCTTACCGCCTTCTGTTCTCGGCATGCGCCTGCACAATCAATTACAGCGTCAGTTTGTACGCCAGGGCGGCGTATGGATGCCCGGTGACGAGGTGAAAAAAGTCACCTGTCAGGACGGTGTGGTAAGTGAAGTGTGGACCCGCAATCATGCTGATATTCCATTGCGTCCACGTTTTGCCGTGCTCGCCAGCGGCAGTTTCTTCAGCAGCGGACTGGTGGCAACACGCGAGGCTGTCCACGAGCCGATCCTCGGCCTGGATGTCCAGCAAACAGAGACCCGTGCGCAGTGGTATCAGCGCGACGTCTTCGACCCGCAGCCGTGGCAACAATTTGGTGTGAATACTGATAACACCCTGCGCCCAACGCTTGCGGGAAAAACGGTAGAGAACCTGTTTGCCATCGGGTCGGTGCTTGGCGGTTTTGACCCTATCGCCCAAGGTTGCGGAGGCGGCGTGAGCGCAGTAAGCGCCTTGCATGCCGCACATCATATTGCGAAACGAGCAGGAGGCCAGCAATGAGCGACACACGTTTTGAAAGTTGTATCAAATGCACTGTGTGCACCACTGCCTGCCCGGTCAGCCGCGTCAATCCGAGCTACCCAGGACCCAAACAGGCCGGGCCGGACGGGGAACGTCTGCGTCTAAAAGACGGTGCGTTATACGATGATGCGCTGAAATACTGTATCAACTGCAAACGCTGCGAAGTCGCCTGCCCGTCAGATGTTAAAATTGGCGATATCATCCAGCGCGCGCGCGCCAAATATGACACCACGCGTCCGTCGCTGCGCAACTTTGTCTTAAGCCATACCGATTTGATGGGCAGCGTTTCCACACCGTTCGCGCCGATCGTCAATACCGCCACCTCGCTGAAGCCCGTGCGTCAGCTGCTCGATTACGCGTTAAAAATCGATCATCGCCGGACGCTGCCAAAATACTCCTTTGGTACCTTCCGCCGCTGGTACCGCAGCGTTGCCGCACAGCAGGCGCAGTATCAGGATCAGGTCGCCTTTTTTCACGGCTGCTTTGTGAACTATAACCATCCGCAGCTTGGCAAAGACCTGATTAAAGTGCTGAATGCGATGGGGACCGGCGTACAGTTGCTGAGTAAAGAGAAGTGCTGCGGCGTGCCGCTGATCGCCAACGGTTTTACCGATAAGGCACGTAAGCAGGCGGTCAGCAACGTGGCGTCACTCAGAGAAGCCATTGACGGGAAAGGTATTCCGGTGCTTGCCACCTCATCAACCTGTACCTTTGCGCTTCGCGATGAATATCCCGAAGTGCTGGATGTCGACAACACGGGTCTGCGTGAACATATTGAGCTGGCCACCCGTTGGCTGTGGCGCAAACTGGACGGCGGGCAAACGCTGCCGCTAAAAACACTGCCACTGAAGGTGGTCTACCACACCCCCTGCCATATGGAGAAAATGGGCTGGACGCTCTACACGCTGGAGCTGCTGCGTCAAATTCCTGGTCTGGAACTGACGGTGCTGGATTCCCAGTGCTGCGGCATCGCCGGGACCTACGGCTTTAAAAAGGAAAACTACCCCACTTCGCAATCCATTGGCGCCCCGCTGTTCCGCCAGATCGAAGAAAGCGGAGCCGATATCGTCGTCACCGACTGCGAAACCTGCAAATGGCAGATTGAGATGTCCACCAGCAAGCGCTGTGAGCATCCAATAACCCTGCTGGCACAGGCGTTAGGCTAACTAACCAAGCCTACATCCCAATTGTAGGCCGATAAGCGAAATGCCATCTGGCAAAACATCTGCCGGATGGCAGCGTAAAACGCCTTATCCGGCCTACAAAATCTTCGCCATCAGGCAATAACAAACTATACGGTCAGTGATTCAACCACTTCAATCCAGCCATGCTCGGTGGCAATATCCTGATCGTTAAGCCAACGGCGCAGCATATTCAGAGCCATCATGGCGCACACTTCCTGACGCACCGGCAAGCTGTAGCGATTAGCGCTAAGTCGTACGCGTAATGCATGCGTGCCCTCAGACGTTGCCAGCGCAAAGTTAATATGTTCGTTTTCGAAACCCGATACCGCCAACGCCAAATCTGCGTAATGATTGCCGCGTCGCTCGGTTATCCAGTGCGCGGTTTGCGCCAGCGTTTCCTCCTGAGAGGGCACCACTTCACTGGCCAACAGCGGGGCGTTGGCGCGAGAAAGCTGGAGGGCGACCAGGCCCGCGGTAAACTGTTCGCTGAGTGTCAGGCTGTATTGCCGTTCCTGCAACGTGCGTGCAATTTGCGCGGGCAGCCCTTCCGTGCCTTCAAAAATCATATTCTGCCCGGCAACCCGCTTCACCTCCGGCCAGAGCGCCAGCATCGCTTCACGTTGGGAATCCGGCCCAGTAAGCTTCAACTCGATAATCGGCATTGATGAGCGATACCCCATCGTGACCCCGGCAGGCAAAGGCAGCGGATCCAAACTTTGCGCCAGCTCGCTTTCAGAACGGCCAAAGGTGGTTAGTCGCAGGCATAGCGGGGGTTGGGAGAGTGAGAATCGCTCCCGCAGACGCGGTAGGATCTCATGCTCGATCATCACTTTAAACTCTGACGGAACACCCGGCGTAAAGAACATCAAACAGCGGTTGAGCTTCACGGCGAATCCACAGGCGGTACCCACTGGGTTATTGATAAACTCGGCGCTGGCAGGTAATTCAGCTTGCTTACGGTTGCTCGGTGCCATAATACGACCGCGTTCGCGGAAGTAATGCTCCATCTGAGCAAGCCATGCCTCGTGCAGCACCAGCTCTTCACCTTTTGCCGTTGCCGCAGCCAGCGCGCTCAAATCATCGCTGGTTGGCCCTAAACCACCGTTCACAATCAATACATCGGCATGTTCGCTGCGTTCGCGCAAAATGGCGACCAGGTCGTCGAGATTGTCGCCCACCGTGTTGCGGCGTGTTAACGGTAATCCCTGATTGAAGAAAAAATCAGCCAGCCAGGCGGCATTGGTGTCGACGATCTGGCCGTGCAACACTTCATCCCCGGTGGATAGCATCTCCACGTTTAACATTGTGTTCTCCTGCTTATGCAATCAAAACACTATAACGCAATGGCGAGGGAACATGGAGGATGGAGGGAAAGAGAATGAGTAAGAGAAGGAAAAACAGGCGCAGCTGAACGCCGCGCCAGGGACATCAGAAGCTGGCGTTAACCCCAACATACGGGCCGTCAGCAATCGCATTGTCACGGTTGCCATCTTTACCCGCCAGGTTCAGGTAGCGATAACCGGCTTCGATACTCAGTGGGCGAATAATGGTCAGACGCGCGCCCGCATTGGCTTCTTCGTAGCTATCAATACCGCTGGAAAGCGAATCCGGAGAGTAGTAGTACTCGCCAAACAGACGGAAGCTGTCGCCAATCGGCCACTGCAAGCCACCACCAACCGCCGCCGCATAGCCTTCATCGCCGTCGTTTGGGTTGGTATAAACGCCTTTCCCGCCAACGGTGGCCAGCAGAGGACCAATCGGGATATTCAGACCAAGACCGACGCCGGCAACATCACCATCATCGTCGTTATGCATCCAGTTGCCGCTGGCTGCCAGCCCGGAGGACTCGGTACCGAAACCGAAGCCAAGGTTGGTGTAATCTTCACCAGCCTGGCCGCTGATGCTTACCGCGTTCGCCGACGCAGAAACAAACAGCATTCCAGCAAGGCCCAATAAAATACTTTTTTTCATTTTCTATCCTTTCCAGCAAGAAACTAAACATAGCCCCAAAACCGCTGGATTGTACTGCCTGATGGCGAGGAATCAATGAGCTAAAAAGGCGATGCAATAACATATTGTAACTAAATACTACTCAGAATGTTTAGCAAAGGTTAAGTTAACGGCCAACTTACGCCACAGCAAGGGCCTGAGGCGTGTTTTCTGTTATCGCATTCATTTAATCCCGCTTCTCCTTTAAATCGGCCTGGCCGCATTTTTTCTGCGTCTGGTAACAGGTAAGATGAGTGAAAGATGGACTCACTGAACAGACACACTAAGGAACAGACTTATGCGTCAAAGAACGATTGTTTGCCCATTAATTCAAAATGAAGGGTGTTATTTACTGTGCAAAATGGCCGACGATCGCGGCGTGTTCCCCGGTCAATGGGCACTTTCAGGTGGCGGCGTTGAGCCGGGTGAGCGTATCGAAGAGGCCTTGCGTCGCGAAGTGCGCGAAGAATTGGGCGAGCAGTTGGTGCTCACAGAGATAACTCCGTGGACCTTTAGTGATGATATCCGCACCAAAACCTATGCTGATGGTCGCCAGGAAGAGATCTACATGATTTATCTGATCTTCGATTGTGTTTCAGCCAATCGTGAGGTGAAGATTAACGAAGAGTTTCAGGACTTCGCCTGGGTTAAACCGCAGGACCTCGCCCATTACGACTTAAACGTCGCCACCCGAAAAACGTTAAAACTGAAAGGACTACTGTAGTTTTTGTCACGATGAAATTGGCTGTATGTGTACCGGCATTGCTTAATTTTTTAATAAAATGGAGTAATGTCGGTAGCTCGCGACGAAAAATAAAATATAAAAACATTTCACTTTCAAAGTGATAATCACAAAAATCAAAACACTCCACATTATTTCTCAACCTTAAACTCTTAAGGATAAATTAACCTTCAATCATTAATCTTTGCAGCCTGATGAAATAATTAACGACACCTCTATTTATCATCCTAATAAATATGCGATGGCGTTTAATGGCTTGAAGGAATAATGATGTCTGACTTTTTGCCTTTCTCTCGCCCGGCCTTCGGTACTGAAGAGCTTGCCGCCGTCAAAACCGTTCTGGACTCAGGATGGATAACCACCGGCCCTAAAAATCAGCAACTGGAAGAGGCATTCTGTCGGCTGACAGGAAACCAACATGCCGTTGCCGTCTGCTCAGCTACAGCAGGTATGCACATCACGCTGATGGCGCTGGACGTAGGCGCAGGTGATGAGGTGATCACCCCGTCGATGACGTGGGTTTCCACGATCAATATGATTGTCCTGTTGGGTGCGACGCCGGTGATGATCGATGTCGACCGCGATACGCTGATGGTCACTCCCGAACAAATTGAAGCCGCGATAACCCCACGAACCAAAGCGATTATTCCGGTGCATTACGCCGGTGCCCCAACTGACCTTGATGCAATTTATGCCATTGGCGAGCGTTATAGCATCCCGGTCATCGAAGACGCCGCACATGCGGTGGGAACCTTATACAAGGGCCGTCATGTTGGCGCCCGCGGTACGGCGATTTTCTCCTTTCACGCCATCAAAAATGTTACCTGCGCGGAAGGTGGTCTGATTGTTACCGACAACAGCGCGCTCGCGCAACGTCTGCGTAGTCTGAAATTCCACGGTCTGGGCGTGGATGCCTATGACCGGCAAACCTTTGGTCGTGCACCGCAGGCGGAAGTTATAACCCCGGGGTACAAGTACAATCTGACCGATATCAATGCTGCCATCGCCCTGGTGCAACTGGATAAACTGGGTCGAATAAATGCACGTCGCGCTGAAATTGCGCACCAGTATCAGCACGCGCTGGCCGATACACCTTTTCAGCCGTTGAGCTTGCCGCAGTGGTCGCACGTTCACACCTGGCATCTGTTTATTATTCGTGTTGACGAGGCACGCTGCGGCCTGAGCCGGGACGCCTTAATGGAAGCACTGAAGGCTGAAGGTATCGGTACCGGTCTGCATTTTCGCGCGGCGCACACGCAAAAGTATTATCGCGAACGCTTCCCCACCCTGTCGCTCCCCAACACAGAATGGAATAGCGCCCGCATCTGTTCACTGCCTTTATTTCCCGACATGACCGCCGACGATACCCAGCGCGTCATCACGGCACTTCGCCGGATAGCAGGACAATGACCATGTTTGAAGCCACACCGATTAAAAAAGTCTCGGTAGTCATTCCCGTTTTTAACGAACAGGAAAGCCTGCCGGAGTTAATCAGACGTACCTGTGCCGCCTGCGAAAAACTGGGGAAAGACTATGAAATCCTGCTGATCGATGACGGCAGCAGCGACAATTCCGCACAGTTGATGATGGATGCCTCACAGGCCCACAACAGCCATATTGTCTCTATTCTGCTGAATCGCAATTACGGGCAGCACTCGGCGATTATGGCCGGTTTCAGCCACGTCACCGGTGATTTGGTCATCACGCTGGATGCAGACTTGCAGAACCCACCAGAGGAGATCCCTCGTCTGGTCGCCACCGCAGACCAGGGCTTCGACGTGGTCGGAACGGTGCGCCAAAACAGGCAAGACAGCATCTTTCGTAAGACGGCCTCGAGGATGATCAACAATTTGATTCAACGTACCACCGGTAAAGCGATGGGGGATTATGGCTGCATGCTACGCGCCTATCGCCGTCATATCGTTGATGCCATGCTGCATTGCCAGGAGCGCAGCACCTTCATTCCCATTCTGGCCAACATCTTTGCCCGTCGCGCGACGGAAATCCCGGTGCACCATGCAGAGCGTGAATTTGGCGACTCTAAGTACAGCTTTATGCGTTTGATTAACCTGATGTATGACCTGGTGACCTGCCTGACCACCACGCCGCTGCGCATGCTGAGCCTGCTGGGCAGCGTGATTGCCGCCACGGGTTTCACCCTGTCCGTTCTGCTGGTCGTTCTTCGTCTGACGCTGGGTCCGCAGTGGGCAGCTGAAGGGGTCTTTATGCTGTTTGCCGTGCTGTTTACGTTTATCGGCGCACAGTTCATTGGTATGGGTTTACTCGGCGAATATATCGGTCGCATCTATAACGATGTCCGCGCCCGCCCCCGCTACTTTGTTCAACACGTTATTCGTCCACACACCACGCAGTCAACCGAGGAAAACCACGCATGAAAGCCGTCGTATTTGCTTATCACGATATGGGATGTCAAGGAATTCAAGCTTTGCTGGATGCGGGTTATGACATCGCTGCTATTTTCACGCACACCGATAACCCCGGTGAAAAAGCGTTTTTTGGCTCCGTCTCCCGGCTTGCGGCCAGCGCAGGGATCCCGGTCTATGCGCCGGACAACGTCAATCATCCGTTGTGGGTTGAGCGCATCAGCCAGCTGGCACCTGATGTTATCTTCTCCTTCTACTATCGCAATTTACTCAGCGATGACATTCTTAATCTCGCACCGGTAGGCGCATTTAACCTGCACGGCTCGCTATTGCCGAAATACCGTGGCCGCGCACCACTGAACTGGGTGCTGGTCAATGGCGAAACGGAAACGGGCGTCACGCTTCACCGTATGGTCAAACGCGCAGATGCCGGGGCGATTGTTGCCCAGCAGCGTGTGGCTATTTCACCCGATGACATGGCATTAACGTTGCATCATAAACTGTGCCAGACGGCGCGCCAAATGCTGGAACAAACGCTGCCTGCTATCAAAACGGCTGACTTTCAGCAGCGCCACCAGCAGGAAGCCGATGCAACCTATTTTGGTCGTCGCACGCCGGACGACAGCGTCCTTGACTGGAACAAACCGGCCGGGCAGTTACATAACAGGGTACGTGCGGTCTCCGATCCCTGGCCTGGCGCGTTTAGCTATGCAGGAACACAAAAATTTACCGTCTGGTCATCACGCCCGTGCGCAAACATCACCGGCGCACAGCCGGGTACCGTGCTCTCTGCGTCCCCGCTACAAATAGCCTGTGCCGATGGCGCACTTGAAATCATTACCGGGCAAGCGGGCGATGGCATTGCCATGCAAGGTTCACAGCTGGCGCAGGTTCTGGGTCTGGTGGTGGGGTCTCGCCTGAACGGCCAGCAGGTTTCCGCCAGCAAACGTCGTACCCGTGTTCTGATCCTCGGTGTTAACGGTTTTATCGGTAACCACCTGACCGAACGCCTGCTGCAAGAAGATAACTACGAGGTTTATGGGCTGGATATCGGCAGCGATGCGATTGGACGTTTTTTGTCACACCCCCGCTTCCATTTTGTCGAAGGCGATATCAGTATTCATTCTGAATGGATTGAATACCATGTGAAAAAATGCGACGTCGTGCTGCCGCTGGTGGCGATTGCCACGCCGATTGAATACACCCGCAACCCGCTGCGTGTCTTTGAACTCGATTTTGAAGAAAACCTGAAAATCATTCGCTACTGCGTGAAATACCGCAAGCGCATCATTTTCCCGTCAACGTCCGAAGTGTACGGCATGTGTAGCGATAAGGTCTTTGATGAAGACAGCTCAAACCTTACCGTCGGCCCGGTCAATAAGCCGCGTTGGATCTATTCCGTTTCTAAGCAGCTTCTGGATCGCGTTATTTGGGCGTACGGCGAAAAAGAAGGACTGCGCTTCACGCTGTTCCGTCCATTTAACTGGATGGGACCACGTCTCGACAGCCTGAACGCTGCCCGTATCGGTAGCTCACGCGCCATTACTCAGTTGATCCTCAATCTGGTGGAAGGTTCGCCGATTAAGCTGATTGAAGGTGGTAAGCAGAAGCGTTGCTTTACTGATATTCGCGACGGTATCGAGGCGCTGTTCCGCATCATAGAAAACGCCGGTGGATGCTGTGACGGCGAGATTATCAACATCGGTAACCCGGATAACGAAGCCAGCATTCAGGAACTGGCAGAAATGCTGCTGAGCTGCTTTGAAAAACATCCACTGCGTCAGCACTTTCCGCCGTTCGCCGGCTTCCGTGACGTTGAAAGCAGCAGCTACTATGGCAAAGGTTATCAGGACGTTGAACACCGTAAACCGAGTATTGTTAATGCCCGACGCTGCCTGAACTGGGAACCGACCATCGACATGCGGGAAACGGTAGAAGAGACGCTCGATTTCTTCTTACGCAGCGTGGATATCACGGAACACACATCATGACCAAAGTGGGCTTGCGCATTGATGTCGATACCTTCAGGGGGACGCGCGAAGGCGTGCCCCGCCTGCTGGAGACATTAAACCGACATAACGTTCGGGCAAGTTTTTTCTTTAGCGTTGGACCTGACAACATGGGACGCCATCTCTGGCGTCTGGTGAAACCGCAATTTTTGTGGAAGATGCTGCGCTCAAACGCAGTCTCTCTCTACGGGTGGGATATTTTACTGGCCGGCACCGCGTGGCCAGGAAAAGAAATAGGCCACGCGAATGCCGCCATTATTGCACAAGCCGCCCGGGTTCACGAAACCGGCCTGCATGCCTGGGATCACCATGCCTGGCAGGCGCGAAGTGGCACCTGGAATGACAAACAACTGATTGATGATATTTCTCAAGGTATTACCGTGCTTGAGGCCATCACCGGACAGCCTGTCACCTGCTCAGCCGCTGCCGGATGGCGTGCTGACGAACGCGTCGTCCACGCCAAAGAAGCCTTTAACCTACGCTACAACAGCGATTGTCGGGGCTCTTCACTATTTCGCCCGCTGCTTGCGACGGGGAAAGCCGGCACGCCGCAGATTCCCGTCACTTTACCGACCTGGGATGAAGTGATTGGCCGGGAAGTGCAGGCTGTCGACTTCAATGCCTGGATCCTCTCCCACATGCTGATGAACACAGCAACGCCGGTGTACACCATTCATGCGGAAGTTGAAGGGATCGCCTGCCATCACGATTTTGATGACTTGCTGACTCGAGCCGCTGATGCGGGCATTACGTTTTGCACACTTGGTGAGCTCCTGCCAGACGATATCACTACGCTACCAACAGGCCAGGTCGTTCGCGGCAAAATACCCGGCAGAGAGGGATGGCTCGGCTGTCAGTACCCGGTGAGTGTTTCACAATGAAATATCTACGTTATACCGTGGCGTTTATCGCCTTTATTGCGCTGTATTATGTTGTTCCCATCAATAGCCGCCTGCTGTGGCAGCCTGACGAAACGCGCTACGCGGAAATTAGCCGGGAAATGCTCAACTCGGGCGACTGGGTAGTCCCACACTTTCTCGGGTTACGCTATTTTGAAAAACCGATTGCCGGATACTGGTTAAACAGCATCGGGCAGTGGTTATTTGGTGCAAACAATTTTGGCGTCAGGGCGGGCGCTATTTTTGCCACCCTACTCACCGCGTTACTGGTGGCCTGGCTTGCCATGCGACTCTGGGAGGATAAACGCACCGCCGTACTCTCCTCAGTAATTTTCTTAACGTTTTTTTCCGTTTACAGCATCGGCACCTACGCAGTTCTCGATCCTATCATCGCCCTGTGGCTGATGGCGGGCATGTGCTGTTTTTGGCAAGGCATGCAGGCCACCACTAAAACCGGCAAAATCATCGCCTTTTTGCTGTTGGGGCTGGCCTGCGGCATGGGGGTGATGACCAAAGGTTTTCTCGCACTGGCGGTCCCGGTTCTCAGCGTGCTGCCGTGGGTATTAGTACAAAAACGATGGAAAGATCTCTTTCTCTACGGTCTGCTGGCGGTGGTCGGTTGCATTGCCATTGTGTTGCCATGGGGAATAGCGATTGCCCAGCGCGAGCCGGATTTCTGGCATTACTTTTTCTGGGTCGAACATATTCAGCGTTTCGCACTGGCGGATGCCCAGCATAAAGCTCCGTTCTGGTACTACCTGCCCGTCCTTATCGCAGGCTGTTTGCCCTGGCTTGGTCTTCTGCCTGGTGCACTGCAAACGGGGTGGCGTGAGCGGGATACTCCGCGTAGCGCACTCTATCTGCTCGGCTGGATTGTCATGCCGATTGTGTTTTTCAGCATCGCCAAAGGAAAACTCCCCACCTATATTCTTTCCTGCTTCGCGCCGCTGGCTCTCCTCATCGCGCGTTTCGGTGTGCAGGCGGCCAAGGAAGGATCCGTTGCCCTGCGCGTCAATGGCGGGATCAACATCCTGTTTGGGGTGATCGGCATTGTCGCCACCTTTGTGGTGTCTACACTGGGGCCGCTCAAGACCCCGGTCTGGACGCATATCGAAACCTATAAGGTTTTTTATTCGTGGGGCATCTTTCTTATCTGGACTTTTTTTGGCTGGTATACGCTGACCAATAGCCAAAAAACCTGGAAATATGCCGCATTCTGCCCATTGGGGCTGGTGCTGTTGTTTGGATACGCGATACCCGACAGGGTCATGGAAGCGAAACAACCGCAGTTTTTTGTTGAGATGACCAAAGAGGTGTTACAACCAAGTCGCTACGTGCTTGCGGACAACGTTGGCGTCGCCGCAGGTCTGGCCTGGAGCCTGAAACGCGATGACATCATCCTGTACGGGCAAATGGGCGAGCTAAAATATGGCCTGAATTATCCCGATGCCCAGGGCCGCTTTGTCAGTCAGACTGGCTTTCCCGACTGGTTAGCCCAACATCGCCAGGAGGGTATTATTACGCTGGTGCTGTCGATTTCGAAGGATCAGGATATAACTCAACTTGCCATTCCCCCTGCGGATTACGTTGATAATCAGGGGCGTCTGGTCTTGATTCTGTACCGGCCCCAATGATCTGGCTGGCGTTAGTCCTCGCCAGTCTGCTCAGCGTAGGCGGGCAACTGTGCCAGAAGCAGGCCATCCGCGCGCGCAAACGCCACATTGCGTGGTGGATGAGTCTGGCTCTGGTAAGTCTCGGTCTGGCGATGCTGTTATGGCTGGCAGTGTTGCAGAATATTCCGGTTGGCCTGGCCTATCCGATGCTGAGTCTTAACTTTGTCTGGGTCACGCTGGCAGCCTGGAAAATCTGGCGAGAGCCCGTCACAAAGCGCCATTGGCTGGGCGTGGGGCTGATTATCACCGGTATTTTTATTCTCGGGAGCGCGGTGTAATGGGGATATTCTGGGGGCTATGCAGCGTCATGATTACTTCGCTGGCTCAGTTGAGTCTCGGCTACGCGATGGACAATCTGCCGCCGATACTGCATCCGTTGCGATTTATGGAAGCGATATTTTCCGCAAGCGTCGGGACGTTAACGCTGTACGCGGGACTGGTGGGGTATTTACTGTCGGTTATCTGCTGGCACCAGGCCCTGCACCGACTGGCACTGAGCAAGGCCTACGCCCTGCTCAGCCTCAGCTACGTACTGGTGTGGCTCGCCTCAATGTTCTTACCTGGCTGGCAGGGTTCATTTTCATGGCAGGCGCTCATCGGCGTGCTGTGCATTATGGCAGGGCTTATGACGATTTTTCTCGGACCCAGTCCAGCAATGCGCGGCGAGAAACCTTAATACCGCCACTTTTCAGCTCTGGCGGTAATTCCAGCCAGCGTACCGGTTGTTGAAAACGGGCCAGTTTATCTTTCACCCATTCAGCAAGATTGGCGTCATCCGCACGGGTATCGTATTCAACGACCGCCACCGGACGATGGCCAAACTCATGGTCTTCCAGCGGAACAACAAAGGCTTGCAGCACGTGCGGATGGGCGGCGATCACGCGTTCCACCTCTTCCGGCTGAATACCTTCCCCGCCGCTAAAGAACAGGTTGTCCATGCGACCGACAATCGTGAGCTTACCGTCGTTTAACACCCCGCGATCGCGGGTAGCAAACCAGCCTTCGCCATTAACCAGCGGAATAAGCTGCCCGTTGCGCCAGTAACCTGACGCCATGCTGGCAGCGCGCAGCCAGACTTCATCATCCACGATCCTGACCTCTCTGCCCGGCAAGGCAGAGCCGACATCGCCCAGGCCATCGGCCTCTTTCGCGCAAACCGTGGAAGCAAACTCCGTCAGCCCGTAACCACACCAGCAGCGAATCCCCTGCTCACGCGCCTGCTCGGTCAGCTCAACCGGAATGGCCGCGCCCCCCAGCAGTACCGCTTTCAACGTGATCGGTGCGTTGTTTACCAGCAAACGCCAAAGCTGCGTCGGTACCAGCGAGGCATGAGTGCAGCCCGCCAGCATCTGTTCCAGCGGTTGCTTGTCACGCACGGTCATGCGAGCACCGGCCAATAACCAGCGCCACAAAATACCCTGACCGGAAACATGAAACAGCGGTAGCGAGAGCAGCCAGTCATCCTCTGTGCCAAACGGCATTAATGACAGCACCCCCTGCGCACTCGCCAAATGTGCCTGACAGGTATGCACCGCTGCCTTAGGCAACCCGGTTGAACCGGATGTGAGTGTCATTGAACTCAATCGCAGAGGCAGCCAGTCGGCTGCATGCTCGCCAGACAGTTGCTGGATCTGCAGCGGCATCAGCCCCGAAAAGGGGTCATTGCTTTGCAGATCCAGCGCAAAACGCAGCGTTAAATCAGGGATCAACGCATCCAGCAGAGGCTGCGGCAGCTGCGGGTTCACCGGTAACACCCGCGCCCCGCACTGTAACAATGCCAGCCAGGCAAGCGCAGACGAAGGGTGATTCCAGGCACGCAGCAGCACGCCGTCGCCCTCTTTCACCCCCTGAGCGGCAAACCCCGTGGCCAGCGCGTCGACACGCGTACAGAGCTCGCGCCAGTTCAGCACCTCATCATTGAGGCGTAACGCTGGCGCCTCTGCCCGAACCTGCCGCCAGTGACGCCACGGCCAGTCGGTAAACGCCGTCGCCAGGCCCGATATGCTTGTGACATCGGGCATGTCCTGCACGGTCATAGCAGTCGTTCCAGCGCATCCACGTTAATACATGGCAGCACACTGCCGGGCCAGCTGCGAACCTGCTGGCACTGCATCAGGCTCAGCGTGTCCAGACCCGGTATGGTCTGCGGCGTCAGCCAGGCGGCAATCCGCGCCAGTTGGGTTAACCCCAGGCTTGACTCAATAGACGAACTGATTACCGCAGTGAGTCCGAGCGCATGCGCGGCTGCAACCTGCTCGCGAACCTTATCCAGACTACCGGTGAGCGTAGGCTTGATGATCACCGCACTCACGCCTTCTTCCGCCATAAAGGTAAAGTCGGCTTCACGCAGGCTTTCATCCCAGGCAATGGCAATCCCGGTTTCCCGCGCAAAGGCGCGAGAATCTTCCCGGGTTTTGCACGGCTCTTCGAGGAAAGCAATGCGCCCGCGATAATCCGGATTGACGTATTTAGCAAACTGCTGCGCCTTCAGTGGCGTCCAGGCACGGTTAGCATCAAGACGTAAATGCAGATCGGGGATCGCCTCCAGCAGCAGGTTGGCCACCATGCCGTCACGTACAGCTTCATACAGGCCAACTTTGATCTTCGCGACTTTTTCGCCCGGCATGTCCGCCAGTTGCAGCACCAGATCGTCAGGGTCGCCGGTACACAATGGCGCGGCGCGATAATTCGCCGCCTCCGGCAATGTCCCGTCAAGCTCGGCGAGTGCGCAGCTAGCACCAAAAGCCACCGAAGGCAGCTGTGGTAAAGAGGTTTCCCCCTTCAGCCAGCCGTTTACCCAGGCCAACAGAGCCGTTTGCGCCTCTTCCCAGGTTTCCTGGCTGAAGCCCGGCAAGGGGGAGATCTCTCCCCACCCTTCACGCTCGCCGTCACGAAGACACACGTACAGCCCATCACGCGTTTTTAACCGCCTGTCACGCAAAATCACCCCCGCGTCCATGGGGATCTGCCAGCGGTATACCTGCGCGCTACGCATTACGGATTCCGTTTGAATTTGCTGAAGTCAGGCTGACGTTTCTGGTTGAACGCATTACGGCCTTCTTGACCTTCTTCCGTCATGTAGAACAGCATGGTGGCGTTACCGGCCAGCTCCTGCAGCCCCGCCTGACCATCGCAGTCGGCGTTCAGCGCCGCTTTCAGGCAGCGCAGCGCCATTGGGCTGTTTTGCAGCATTTCACGACACCAGCGCACGGTCTCTTTTTCCAGATCCGCCAGCGGAACCACGGTGTTGACCAGGCCCATATCCAGTGCCTGTTTCGCATCGTACTGACGACACAGGAACCAGATTTCACGCGCTTTTTTCTGACCGACGATACGGGCCATATAAGACGCACCCCAACCGCCGTCAAAGGAACCCACTTTCGGGCCTGTCTGACCAAAGATGGCGTTTTCAGCCGCGATAGTCAGGTCACACATCATGTGCAGCACATGGCCGCCACCGATGGAATAACCCGCAACCATCGCCACAACCGGCTTCGGACAGGTACGGATCTGACGCTGGAAGTCCAGCACGTTCAGGTGATGTACACCGGAGTCATCCTGGTATCCGCCGTAGTCGCCGCGTACTTTCTGATCGCCGCCCGCGCAGAACGCTTTGTCGCCTGCGCCGGTCAGGATAATCACGCCGATATTGTCATCATAGCGCGCATCAGACATCGCCTGAATCATCTCTTTGACGGTTACAGGACGGAAAGCATTGCGTACCTGCGGACGATTGATGGTGATTTTTGCAATACCGTCGGTGGATTTTTCATAGCGAATGTCGGTATAGCCTTCAGAGCAATCGAGCCATTCTACCGGTGCGTAAAGCATTGTTTCATCAGGATAGATCATAAAATGTCCTTTAGTCAGCGACGCAGAATCTGAGCCAGACAGTCTACTACGCCCGCGGGATTGTCCCGATGCGCGTTGTGTCCGGCGTGAGGAATCACATGGTTCGGTACAGACATTTCCGTCGCCAGAGCGCGGAATTTATCGTCACGTTCACCACATAAATAATAAAACGGAAATGTGCGCGTGGTGAGCGGCGCACGTAAATCGGGTTGACCCGCCAGCGAGGTAGCCTCCAGCATAGCGGCAAGCGTAACGCCATTGTTCTGGCTACGCAGCTCAACCAGCACCTGCCGTTGCGCAGGGCTTAGCGAGGCAAAAACCGGTTGTTGGTACCAGTCGTTAAAAACATCACGTAGCGGCTCGTGGCGAAAACGTGCGGCCCAGCGACCGTCGGACAGGCGACGCTGCGCGCGCTCGTCTTCACTTTGCAGCCCCGGATGCCCGCCTTCGACCACCAGGCCGCAAAGCCCTGACATCCCCTGGCAAGCCGCCATCATCGCCACTCGGCCGCCAAGAGAATATCCCACCAGCCAGTAGCTAAGTATGTTGTAACTAAATAAAGTATTACGCAGCAGTTCGCTGACGTCATCAAATCCGCTGACGTGAATATCCGCAGAACCGCCGTGTCCGGGCAAATCAATATACAGCCGTGAACAGTCCGTAAACTGCTCCCCGACCGGCTGCCATTCCCGGCAATCGCCGGAGAAGCCGTGCAGGAAAACCAGCCAGGGGGCATCCGCCTGGTCCTTGTTCGCCTGCGCGTGCAGGATCATAGATGACTCACCTGCGCCAGCAGCTGCTGCAGGGTTTGCGCCCCGTCAGTCTCATTGACCACCAGCTCAATCACCGTGGCGGCCGGAGTACGCCAGGCTCCTGCCAGTGCACGTTCCAGCTGTTCCCAGTTTTCCGGGCGGTGATATTTTAGGTTAAACATCGCTGCCGCATGATCAAAATGGACGTTCTGCGGCATCAGATAGAACCGTTCACGCTCACTTTGCGGTGTCGGCAGCAGGGAGAAAATCTGCCCGCCGTTATTGTTCACCACAATCAGGACAAACGGTGCGGAGACCTGGCGCAATAAGGCCAGCGCATTCAGATCATACAGCGCCGATAAGTCGCCGACGATGGCCAGCGTCGATTTCGCGCTGGCTCGCTGTACACCTGCCGCGGTTGACAGTAGACCGTCGATACCGCTGGCCCCGCGATTGCTGTACACCGGATACCCTGCCGGAAGCTGAGACAGTGCGTCAATCAGACGTACCACCAGACTATTGCCGACAAACAGCTGGCCCTGTTCAGGCAGATACTCGCGAATGCGGTGCGCCAGCTGCGCTTCACCAAACGCCTCGCGACGCGCTGCCACCGTCTGCCACGCCTGTTCCGCGAGGCGTGGAACATCGACGCACCAGGGCTGGCGTTTCTCTGCCGGATGCAGATCCAGCCAGTCGCTAACCTTCGCGACTAACCTGCGCCCACGATGATGAGCGGGATCCAGCCGTCCTTCGATATTGTCGACAATCCAGTATTCTTGCGGGTCACAGGTAGCCTGCCATTGCAACAGACGTTTTCCGGTCAGGCTGCTGCCCAACTGCACCACAATCTGTGCCTGCTGTAATTCGGTCACCGCTTTCGCATTGCCCAACCACAGGTCGGCACACGGCAACGGCTGTCCGGTTTGCGACAACACATCGCCAATCAGCGGCCAGCCTAACGTCTGCGCCCACAGCGCAACTTTCTTACCCTCTTCCGCCGTCATACGCCCGGCAATCACCACGCCGCGCTTTTGCCGCCAGAAGAACCAGTCGCGCTGTTTGTCACTTTCCAGCCGACGCGCTTCGCGCAGCCAGGGTTTATCATCCTGCCACCAGTCACCCAGCCGCTGCTGCCACTCAATGCCTGTGTCGTCCATCTCGCCATACAGCGGCTCCGCAAACGGACAGTTAATGTGTACTGCACCGCTGTGCAGTGAAGCCATGGCATTATCGAGGGTGGAAACCAGCCAACTGGCGGGAATATCCTGCGTCGGACGCGGTAAAGAGACCGTTTGCGATGGATGAGAAGCAAACATTCCCGGCTGACGAATCGCCTGATTCGCCCCGCAGTCGATAAGCTCAGGCGGTCTGTCCGCCGTGAGTAAAATCAGTTTTTCACCGGTAAGACCGGCTTCGATAAGCGCCGGATACAAATTCGCTACCGCCGTACCGGAGGTCACAATCACCGCAACTGGCTGCCGGCTGACCTTGGCCAGACCTAAGGCCAGATGCCCCAACCCGCGCTCGTCAAAGTGGGTATGGTGGATAAAGGCAGAATTCTCCGCTGCGGCCAGCGTCAATGGCGTCGAACGAGAGCCAGGCGCAATGCAAACATGCCTGACGCCGTGGCGAGTGAGTGCTTCCAGTATGACCGCCGCCCAGCGTCGGTTAAATGCGCTTACTGACATAAGATTGTCCGGTATCAATATTGCGACACAGTATAAAGAATCGAATAAATGGATTTTTGATATGAGTCGATAATGTGTGACTCATTAGGCTTCCATCTGTAATAAAGTACGTAAACCCGCCGCTTTATTGTCTATTTCCTGCCATTCTTGTTCGGGATCGGAGCCGCGTACAATCCCGGCCCCAGCGTACAGGCGCACCACATTGCCGCTAATTTTCGCCGAACGTAGCGACACGCAAAACTCACTTTGCTGCAGGGAGAGATATCCCGCAGAGCCGGCATACCATTCTCGTTCAAAAGGTTCATTATGCTGGATGAATGCGCGCGCCCGTTCACGCGGAATGCCCGCCACTGCCGCGGTCGGCTGGAGCTGCATCAGGCAAAGCGTATCGTCCGGTTGATTCAGCGCAGTCCAGATACAGCGGCGCAGATGCTGCACTTTGCGCAGTCTGAGCACCTGCGGTGGCAGCACGTCGAGGGTTTGCGTACAGTTTTGCAGTCGCTGACAGATATCTTCTACCACCAGCATATTCTCACGCTGGTTTTTATCGTCCTTCATCAGCCACTCGCCGAGCTGCCAGGCCCGGTGGTCGTCAGGATGATTAGCGACGGTTCCGGCCAGCGCTTCGGTACGCAGCGCCGTGTCACGCCGCCGATACAAACGTTCAGGAGACGATCCCAAAAAAGCGCACTCGGCGGAAAACGCCATAAAGAAATGGTAGCAGTTAAGGTTTAAGCGACGACTGGAGGCCATCACCGACGCGGCGTTCACCGGCTGTGAGAACTGTAAATCGGTTGCCCGCGCCAGCACCACTTTGTCGAGCGCTTCCCCGGCAATGGTTTGGGTGGCCAGTTCAATCAGGCGCGTCCAGCCCGCTTTATCCGGCCAGTGCTGCTCAGCGGTTAAATTCAGGCGCAGTGCGGGAAGCGGCTTCACGTTGGCAAGCGTTGAAAGGAAGGCGCGCGCGTGCACGGCATCGTCTTGCAGCGACACGTCGCTATACAGGTGTAACCGTAAGGTTGCCACGCCTGCGCAACGCCGCCATTCCAGGCGAGGTAGCAGTAAATTGCCACGCTGGGGTTCAAACGCATTCAGGCCCCAGATGCGCAGTTCAGGATGGTCTTCATGCTGGTGTAAAAACTGCTGAGCGACGGCCAGAGAGGAAAACGTTGCCACGGCACCCAGCACGGCGGCTTCTTCATCACCGTTACGCTGTTGCCAGTAAAACTGCGGCCAGACGGGTTGACTGGCCAGCCAGCCCAAAGCGTCGAAAGCATCATTCAGAGGGAAAGGGATGTCGTAAATACGAATGCCAGGTGCTGCCGGTATCTCTTGCGTCAAAAGGCGCATCAGATTTTCCAGCGCAGTAGTAATTGAATGCACGCAGACCTCTCCCTGTTAAAAACCTCTCATTATACGGGGTACTGACGAGAAAAAGCAGTACCCCCGTTTAGGGAGTACTGACAAATGCGATGAAGGTGTCGAATTTATCGCCGTGCTAACAATAAACCCATCACTAAACCGACCGTTGCACCCACGCCGATCCCGCGCCACGGTTTATCATGCACATAGTCATCTGCCCGGCAAACGGCCTTTTTCGCGCGATAATAATAGCTGTCCGAAGCGTGGCTGACGCGATTTCTCACCTCTTCTAACGCCTGTTCGGCTTTCGCTTTTAACTCCAGGTACTTCTGGTCGGCAGGATCGCCCGACGAGCGCAGCACTTCTTCCAGCGTTTCGCTGAGTAATTCCAGGTCATCATCAATACGTGATTCATAAGAATGAAAAGACATTATTTTCTCCCTTTCTATTTACGTACCCGCTAACTATAGACGACCTGAGCTGTTTACGCTTGGTATCCCTCACGCGCCATGCCGATGTGCGGAATACCATCTTCATCATAGATATCCGTCACCGGAACGAAACCAAAGCGCGCGTAGAAAGGTTGCAGATGCGCCTGTGCGCCCAGATACAACGCCTTGTGCGGCCAGTGCTGAGCACAGGATGCCAGCGTCTGCGTCATCAGCTGCTGCCCCAGTTTTTCCCCGCGTAACGCAGCGCTGACAATCACCCGGCCGATAACCACCGGCTCGAGATCGTCCTCGCTTTTCAGAATCCTCGCATACGCCACCAGCCGATCATTATGCCATCCCAGAAGGTGTCGGTTTTCACCCGTCAGGTCATCGCCGTCCACATCCTGATACGGACACTGTTGCTCAACAACAAACACCGCACAGCGCAGCTGAAGAATGGCATACAGTTGCTGGACGGTCAGTTCTGTATGGTGGAGATCTTGCCAGTGAATCATTGTCTGCCCCTTGGTTGTGATAACCTGAACACCCTGCCTTATTGATGGCGAAAAGTGTAATACTAAGATGGAATTAATTTTTTTAGGCACGTCTGCGGGTGTCCCCACGCGCTCCCGCAATGTAACGGCAATATTACTCAATCTGCAACACCCTACTCAGGCGGGATTGTGGCTTTTCGATTGCGGCGAAGGAACGCAGCACCAGATGCTGACCACGCCATTCAATCCGGGAAAACTCGATCGTATTTTTATCAGCCATTTGCATGGCGATCACCTTTTTGGCCTGCCGGGACTGCTGTGCAGCCGCTCGATGGCCGGAAACGTCCAGCCGTTGACGCTGTACGGGCCAAAAGGGTTACGTGAATTTACCGAGACTGCATTACGCCTGAGCGGCTCCTGGACCGATTATCCGCTCGAGATTGTGGAAATTACCGCCGGAGAAATTCTCGACGACGGTCTGCGTAAAGTAACGGCTTTCGCGCTGGCGCATCCGCTCGAATGCTACGGTTTTCGCGTTGAAGAACATGACAAACCCGGTGCGCTTGACGCCAGCGCGCTGAAGGCAGCGGGCGTTAAGCCAGGGCCGTGGTTCCAGGATCTCAAAGCCGGTAAAACCGTCGTGCTGGAAGATGGTCGTTCCCTTAACGGTGCTGATTTTCTCGCCCCGGCGATTCCGGGCAAATCCGTGGCGATATTTGGCGATACCGCGCCGTGCGCCTCCGCCCTCGAACTGGCAAAAGGGGTGGATGTGATGGTACATGAGACCACGCTGGACGCCTCGATGGAAGAAAAGGCCAACAGTCGGGGACACAGCTCCACCCGCCAGGCTGCGATGCTGGCACGGGAGGCTGGTGCGGGCCGATTGATTATGACTCACGTCAGCTCGCGTTATGATGAAAAAGGCTGCCAACGTTTGCTCGAAGAGTGCCGGGCGCTGTTTGCGGACACCGAACTGGCGCACGATTTCGCCGTTTTCACGGTTTAACGCTCTATTTTTCCGCCTCAGTGCCGATAACAGTGAAAAGGCTGGCGTTCACACTGAGGACAGGATGAATAATATTCAGAAAGACATTGATGACAGGACAAACCTAACCCTGTCTAACCGCTTTGAACTGCTGCTGTTTCGCCTCGGCACATCGCTGGATGAGCAGAAATCAGAGCTGTTTGGTATCAACGTATTTAAGCTGCGCGAAATTGTCCCCATGCCCGCATTTACGCGTCCGGCGGGCATGAAAGCCCCGTTGCTGGGCATGGTGAACATTCGCGATCAGGTGATCCCGGTGATCGACTTGCCCGCCGTTGCCGGATGCAAGCCTGAGACCGGACTGAACATCCTGCTGATCACCGAATACGCCCGTAGCGTACAGGCGTTTGCGGTAGAGTCAGTGGAAAACATTATGCGCCTGGACTGGCAGCAGGTGCATACCGCCGAGAAAGCCGTCAACGGTCGCTATATCACCAGCATCGCCTGTCTGGATAACAACAAAGAAACCAACAACCTGGCGCTGGTACTCGACGTCGAACAGATCCTGTATGACATTGTGCCATCAAACCACGATCTGCGCGCCACCCACCTGGAGACCAGTAAATTCAATATCACCCCAGGTGCTGTGGCGATTGTGGCAGAAGATTCTAAGGTCGCCCGTGCGATGCTGGAAAAAGGGCTTAACGCCATGAACATTCCGCACAAGATGCATGTTACCGGCAAAGACGCGTGGGAAAAAATTCAGCAGCTGTCCCTGGAAGCGCAGGCGGAAGGCAAGCCCATCAGCGAGAAAATTGCGCTAGTGCTTACCGACCTGGAAATGCCGGAGATGGACGGCTTTACGCTGACCCGCAAGATTAAGACCGATGAACGCCTGAAGAAGATCCCGGTCGTCATCCACTCGTCCCTTTCCGGCAGCGCCAATGAAGATCACGTGCGCAGAGTGAAGGCCGATGGCTACGTAGCGAAATTCGAGATCAACGAGCTGTCTTCCGTAATCCAGGAAGTGATGGAGCGCGCGGCGAAAGACATTAATGGGCCACTGGTGAGCCGCCAGATTTCAGCCTGACTGAACTCAGCACATAAAAAACCCGCCGCGGCGGGTTTTTTCGTTTTAGCGTATCGCTTACATCAGCGGCGTCGCTAACTGCACGATGCTGATCAGCGGTTGCGGGTAGATACCCAGCACCAGCACCAGCAGCGCAGAGATCAGCACCACGATACCGCCCGCGCTGTACTGCCAGTTAGACGGTGCATCACGGTTCAACTGCTGCGGTGCGCTCAGGTACAGGCTCACGGCAACGCGCAGGTAATAGTACAAACCAATCGCGGAACCGACCACCACGGCGGCAACCAGCCACCACAGGTTAGCCTGCACACCGACGGCCAGCACGTAGAACTTACCGATAAAGCCCAGCGTCATCGGGATACCCGCCAGAGACAGCATCATCACCGTCATCACAGCCGCGAGGATCGGACGATGCCAGAACAGACCGCGGTAGGAGAACAGTGAATCCGCATCCGGACCACGATACGGACTGGACATCAGGCTGACCACACCGAACGCGCCGAGGCTGCTGAACAGATAACCAGCCAGGTACACGCCTACTGCTTCCATCGACATCTCGCCACTTTGCAGGGCAATCAGCGCCACCAGCAGGTAGCCAAGGTGAGAGATAGACGAATAACCAAGCAGACGCTTGATGTTGGTCTGGCTCAGCGCCATCAGGTTACCGAAGATGATAGAGGCAAAGGCAATCACGCCCAGCACAATACGTACCGCTTCGCTGTCGCCAACCGGCGCGTACAGGAACAGACGCATCACCACGCCGAAGATAGCGATTTTGCTCGCCGTCGCCAGGAAGGTGGACACCGGAGCCGGTGCCCCCTGGTAGACGTCTGGCGTCCACAGGTGGAACGGCACCAGAGAGAGCTTAAAGCCCAGACCGACGATCATCATCCCGAAGCCTGCCAGCAGCAGCGGTTCGTTCAGCATACCGTCGCCGAGGCTCTTACCGAGTGCCACGAACGACAGGTTGCCGGACTGCGCGTACACCAGCGCCATACCGAACAGCAGGAATGAAGACGCTGCGGCAGACAGAATGGTGTATTTGATACTGGCTTCCAGCGAGCGTTTCTGACGAAACGCATAGCCCACCAGACCAAACAGCGGCAGAGAGATCAGTTCGATACCGAGGAACAACGCCGCCAGATGGTTAGCGTTAGCCAGCAGAATCCCGCCCAGCGCGGCAATCAGCACCAGCAGGTAGAACTCTTCCCGGTTGTCGTCATAGCCTTCCAGCCATGGGTAGGCAAAGGTACAAGTAGCAAGGCTCGCCAGCAGGACCATCCCGGTGTAGAGCATCGCGAAACCGTCAACCCGCATCAGCGGGGTGACGTCCATGGCGCCTGCCTGGCCAACAAACCAGAGCGAAACCAGCGCGGCGTTAAGCCCAATGACCGACAGCGTGGCATTGAGGAAGTGATTGCGTCGCCACGCAATGGAGAGCATCACAACCACCACCGTCAAGCCGACGATCAGCAGCGGTAGCAGCGCAATCAGGTGTTGTGGAGTTATTGTCATGGCGATTTACGGCCTTGTAGTAGTAACGGAATTAACAAACCACTGCTGGATGTTGCTCATCGCAGAATGCGAGGTATCCAGAATCGGCTGCGGATAGAAGCCAAGCAGTACCAGAAGCACGACCAGCAACAGGATGATAAACAGCTCACGCAGCGACATCCCTGGCAGTTCAACACTGGCAATCTGGCTTTTCGCTTTACCAAAGTAAGCGCGATGCAGCATCGCCAGCGAGTAAACAGAGGCAAACACCAGACCGAAGGTCGAGATCACGGTAATGACCGGAACCACCTGGTAGCTGCCGAACAGAATCATAAATTCGCCAACGAAGTTACCGGTTCCCGGCATACCCAGCGTACAGACCGCGAAGAACATCGACAGCGCAGGCAACCATTTCATTTTGCCCCACAGGCCGCCCATCATACGCATATCACGCGTGTGCAGACGTTCGTACAGCTGACCACACAGAATGAACAGGCCGGCCGCAGACAGACCGTGCGCAATCATCTGGATAACCGCACCCTGGTACGCCAGCTGGCTACCGGTGTAGATAGCAATCAACACGAAGCCCATGTGCGAGACGGAGGTGTAGGCAATCAGACGCTTGATATCGTACTGATTAAAGGCCATCCACGCGCCGTAGAAAATACCGATAACACCCAGCCACATAGCGATAGGTGCGAACTCCGCAGACGCGTTCGGGAACAGCGGCAGGGAGAAGCGCAGCAGACCGTAGGCCGCGGTTTTCAGCAAAATCCCCGCCAGGTCAACGGAACCTGCGGTCGGTGCCTGGGAGTGCGCATCCGGCAACCAGCCGTGCAGCGGAACCACCGGCATTTTCACCGCAAAGGCGATGAAGAAGCCCAGCATCAGCAGATATTCCACGCCGTGGGACATCGGTGTGTTCAGCAGTTCTTCATAGTTGAAGGTCCAGACACCGGTGGCTTTATAGTGCACAAATACCAGCGCCAGGATGGCAATCAACATCACCAGACCACTCGCCTGGGTATAAATGAAGAACTTGGTGGCCGCCGTGATACGCGTTTTACCGTCGGACGCTTTATGCCCCCACAGCGCGATCAGGAAGTACATCGGCACCAGCATCATTTCCCAGAAGAAGAAGAACAGGAACATGTCGATGGCCAGGAACACGCCGATCACGCCGCCGAGGATCCACATCAGGTTCAGGTGGAAGAAGCCCTGGTACTTTTCAATTTCATTCCAGGAACACAGTACCGCCAGAACACCGAGCAGACCGGTCAGCACCACCATCAGCAGCGACAGACCGTCGATAGCTAAATGAATAGAGATGCCAAAGCGCGGGATCCACGGCATGACGAACTCAGACTGCCACTGCGGAATACCAGCGGATTGCGTCAGTGAATAGCCGCCCTGCAACCACAGTTGCAGGCCAAGCGCTAGCGTCAGTCCCATGGTAATCAGCGCGATCCAGCGCGGTACCTTCACGCCAAAGCGTTCGGTCTGCCAGCACAGGAAACCACCGATAAAGGGGATTAATATCAACCAAGGTAATAACATAGCTAAGTATGTCCCTTATATTTATTCCTGCTCAGGCTATCTCACTCGTCAGCCCAAATCCCGGCAGTGCTCGCAATCCTCACGTACTTCAGTACGCTCCGGTTGCTCTGCGCTGGCGGTATTCGGTCTGACTTCGCCGATGACGCCTGTACTTCAGGAACAGATTTTCAACGAATTCTAAAAATTATTTTTGGGTTTGTAGGCCGGATAAGCACAGCGCCATCCGGCAGTCGTTCATCCGGCCAACAAACTCAACGCAGTACCATCAGCAGTGCCAGCACGACAACCGCACCGATGCTCATTGACGCGACATACCAGCGCAGATACCCGTTCTCACTGAGCAGCAGACCTTTGCCTGCAAAGCGGGAGAGGATCGCCGGAATGTTCATCATTGCGTTCATCGGGTCGCGTTTCAGCAGCCAGGCAACGCCAAGGAACGGCTTGACGAACACTTTGTCGTACAGCCAGTCAAAGCCCCAGGCGTTATACCACCAGGTGCCCAGCAGACGGCCCGGCGCACTGTTGGCAATCGAGGTCACAAGCGTACGTTTACCCAGCCACAGCCATGCTGCAATCAGGATCCCCGCAATCGCGACGATGCCAGAGGTAATTTCCAGCGTCATCACGCTACCATGCGGTAGCTCGGTGGTTGACGGAAGCACGCCATGCAACGGAGGTACAATCAGCGCGCCAACGAAGGTGGACAGGATCATCAGCACAATCAGCGGCAGATGGTGGGTAATCCCCTTCCCTGCGTGCGCGTGAATTTGTTCTTTACCGTGGAACACGATGAAAATCATACGGAAGGTGTACAGAGAGGTCATAAACGCACCGACCAGACCTGCCACCATCAGATTGATATGGCCGTTCGCCATCGCACCGGCCAGAATCTCATCCTTACTGAAGAAGCCTGCGGTAATCAGCGGCAGAGCCGACAACGCCGCGCCGCCAACCAGGAAGCTGAGATAAACCAGTGGGATTGACTTACGCAAGCCACCCATTTTGAAGATGTTCTGTTCGTGGTGGCAGGCCAGGATCACCGAACCAGATGCCAGGAACAACAGCGCTTTAAAGAAGGCGTGCGTCATCAGGTGGAAAATCGCCGCATCCCAGGCCTGAACGCCAAGCGCCAGGAACATGTAGCCAATCTGGCTCATGGTGGAATACGCGAGAACGCGTTTGATGTCGGTTTGTACCAGTGCGGCGAAGCCTGCCAGAACCAGCGTGATCGCCCCGATAATCCCCACCAGGTGCAGAATTTCCGGCGTCAGCAGGAACAGGTCGTGGGTACGCGCAATCAGGTAGACACCGGCAGTAACCATCGTTGCGGCGTGGATCAGCGCGGAGACAGGCGTCGGGCCAGCCATCGCATCAGCAAGCCACGTCTGCAACGGCAACTGCGCCGATTTACCGACCGCACCGCCCAGCAGCATCAGGGTTGCCCACATCAGCATGTCATTGCCCGCGGCAAAGTGCGCCGGTGCCAGTTCAACCATTTCGCGGAAGTTCAGCGTGCCCAGCTCGTTGTAGAGAATGAACAGCGCGAACGCCAGAAATACGTCGCCGACACGGGTTACCACGAAGGCTTTCATTGCCGCTGCGCCATTCTTCGGATCGGTATAGTAGAACCCGATCAGCAGGTAGGAGCACAGGCCCACGCCTTCCCAGCCGAGATACATCAGCAGCAGGTTATCCGCCAGCACCAGAATCACCATGCTGGCGATAAACAGGTTGGTATAGGCGAAGAAACGGGAGTACCCCTCTTCCCCGCGCATGTACCAGGAAGCGAACATGTGAATCAGGAAACCAACGCCGGTTACTACCGAGAGCATGGTCAGCGACAAGCCGTCCAGCACCAGATTAAAACCGATGTTAAAGTCGCCAACAGACATCCACGTCCACAGCGGAACGCTAAATGCCTGTTTACCGTTAGCGAAGAAATCGACGCCAACAAATGCAGTGACCAGCGCCGCCAGGCCAATCGACCCGACGCCCACGGTAGCGGACAGATTTTCTGACCAACGACCACGAGAGAACGCCAGTAATACAAAGCCAAGAAATGGCAGAATAATGGTTAAGGCAAGCATGTTCATCCACGCATCTCACTTACTGAATCGATGTTCAGGTTCTGGCGGCGGCGATGAAGTTGCAGCAACAGCGCAAGTCCAATGCTCGCTTCCGCAGCCGCAAGGCTGATGGCGAGAATGTACATCACCTGACCATCGGTCTGGCCCCAGTAGCTTCCGGCGACCACAAAGGCCAGCGCAGAGGCGTTAATCATGATTTCCAGCCCAATCAGCATAAACAGCAGATTGCGGCGGATAACCAGACCAGTTAAGCCCAGTACGAATAAGACAGCCGCGAGGATCAGTCCATGTTGTAAGGGGATCATGCGTGCTCCTCCGTTTTTCTTTTCGCGCGGTCATCCGTGCGGTTGCTCAGCACTTCGCCAGAACGCTCTTCGCGACCGACGTGGAAGGCCACAACCAGACCCGCCAGCAGCAGCATTGACGCCAGCTCAACCGCCAGAACATAAGGTCCGAACAGCGAGATGCCGACCGCTTTCGCGCTAATTGGCGTCCCGTCGATGCCCTGATCGTTAACGCCAAGAATCGCGTAGACGATCACCGCCAGCATGATGGCCGACAGAATCGCCGGACCAATCCACACCTGCGGCCTCAGCCACTGACGTTCCTGTTCGATTTCAGCACCGCCCAGGTTGAGCATCATGACCACGAACACGAACAGCACCATGATGGCGCCCGCGTACACGATAATTTCCAGCGCACCGGCAAAGTAAGCGCCCAGCGAGAAAAACACCCCAGAAATCGCCAGCAGCGAAATAATCAGGTACAGCAGTGCGTGTACTGGATTGGTGTGAGTGATGACCCGCAAGGTTGCGAGAATGGCTATCAGGCCACAGATATAAAAAGCGAACTCCATTGCCCCTCTCCTTACGGTAACAGGCTCTTGACGTCGATAGGCTTGGCTTCGTTCTCTGCTTCGCCCTTATCTTTGCCGTCGATTGCCATACCTGCCATCCGGTAGAAGTTATATTCCGGATATTTACCCGGACCGGAGATCAGCAGATCCTCTTTCTCGTAAACCAGATCCTGGCGCTTATACTCACCCAGTTCGAAATCTGGAGTAAGCTGAATAGCCGTTGTCGGACAGGCTTCTTCGCACAGACCGCAGAAAATGCAGCGTGAGAAGTTGATGCGGAAAAACTCCGGATACCAGCGACCATCTTTAGTCTCTGCTTTTTGCAGAGAGATACAGCCGACCGGACAGGCTACCGCACACAGGTTACAGGCAACGCAGCGCTCTTCGCCGTCCGGGTCGCGTGTCAGTACGATACGACCACGAAAACGGGGCGGTAGATAGACCGGCTCTTCCGGGTACATCTGCGTTTCGCGTTTGGCGAACGCATGCAGGCCGATCATCCAGATACTACGAAGCTGGGTGCCTGCGCCTACAAGTAATTCTTTTAAGGTCATGGTCTTTGTGTCCCTTATTGCGCCTGCCACAGAATGACAGCCGCCGTTACCAGCAAATTGACGAGCGTCAGCGGCAGACAAACTTTCCAGCCGAAGGACATTACCTGGTCATAACGAGGACGCGGTAACGACGCACGAATCAAAATGAACATCATCATAAAGAACGCGGTTTTCAGCGCGAACCAGACGAATGGCGGTAAGAACGGGCCATGCCAGCCACCGAAGAACAGGGTAACCATCAGCGCAGAAATGGTGACGATACCGATGTACTCCCCCACGAAGAACAGGCCGAATTTCATCCCGGAATATTCAATGTGGTAACCATCGGCCAGTTCCTGCTCGGCTTCCGGCTGGTCAAACGGGTGACGGTGACAGACCGCGACGCCCGCGATAGCAAAGGTGACAAAACCAAAGAATTGCGGAATAACGTTCCAGATATCAGCCTGGTTATTGACGATGTCGGTCATGTTAAATGAACCGGCCTGCGCCACCACGCCCATCAGGGAAAGTCCGAGGAACACTTCATAGCTCAGGGTCTGCGCAGACGCACGCATTGCGCCGAGCAGCGAGTATTTGTTGTTGCTCGACCAACCGGCAAACAGCACCGCGTACACCGCCAGACCGGCCATCATCAGGAAGAACAAGATCCCGATGTTAAGGTCAGCGACCACCCAGTTCGGGCTGACCGGCACAATGGCGAAGGCCAGCAGCAGCGAAGTGAAGGCGATCATCGGTGCCAGCGTAAAGATGACGCGATCCGAGAATTTCGGGATCCAGTCTTCTTTAAAGAACATCTTGATCATGTCCGCGACCAGCTGGAGCGAACCGCCCCAGCCTACACGGTTCGGTCCATAACGGTTCTGGAACAGACCCAGCAGACGACGTTCGCCAAAGCTCATGAATGCCCCGCAGGTGACCACCACCAGCAGGATCACCACCGCTTTGAGAATGCTCAGCAGGATCTCAATCAGATCGGGTGTAATCCAACTCATTGTTGTGCCTCCTGCAGATCCTCAAGACGCGCACCTGCCAGAACTGGCGCGATACCCGGCATACCCATCGGCAAACCAACCTGCCCCGCCGTCAACCCTTCTGCGATTTCAACCGGTAATGTGACCGTGTTGCCATCGTAGCTAAAGGAAACGCGCGTACCCGCATTGACGCCCAACTTCTCGGCATCAGCCGGGTTGAGTTTAATGTACGGCTGCGGCATGCGGGTCTGGATAACCGGCGCGCGCTGGGACATTTCGTCGCTACCAAACAGATGATAGTACGGCGCGATACGCCATTGACCATCCTGCGCCTGGAAGCTCGCCGGAACGGTAGTGAAGTAGTCCAGACCGCTTTCGGAGGCTTCAATCAGACGCACGCCCGGATCGCCATGGCGCAGTTTGCCGCCCACTTCATCCTGGAACTTGTTCCACGCTTGTGGTGAGTTCCAGCCTGGTGCCCAGGCAAACGGAATTTGTGAACGCGGCGCAGACGGCTGGTTGTTCCCTTCCATCGAGAAGGCAAACATAGTGTCTTTGTCCTGCGGTTGACGCGGTTCATGCACGCTAATGTTGGCACGCATGGCGGTACGACCACTGTAACGATGCGGCTCACGTGCCAGTTTCTGCCCACGAATACGGAAGCTCGCGTCCGGCGCGGCATCTTTAATGCCAGCCAACTGCGGCAACGCGGCTACGGCGGCGTCGATGACGTGATCGAGCTGCGTCCAGTCCACTTCACGGCTCTGCACGGTGCTGTGCAGCGAGTGCAGCCAGCGCCAGCTTTCCAGCATCACAATGTTGCTGTCGTAGTAGCTTGGGTCATATACCTGGAAGAAACGCTGTGCGCGGCCTTCGTTATTGATAACCGTACCGTCGCTTTCGGCAAAACTTGCTGCAGAAAGGACCAGATGGGCATTATCCATAATCGCGGTACGCTGATGGTCAACGACCAGTACCAGCGGTGCTTTCGCCAGCGCAGCGTTAACGCGAGTGGCAGACGCATGGCGATGCAGGTCATTTTCCAGTACCACCACGGCGTCAGCACGACCTGTTTCCAGTTCAGTCAGCGCATCATCAAGTGAACCGCCGCCAATCATGCCGAGGCCCATGCTGTTAACAGAGCGGGCAATCATGGTGATGCCGACGTCTGCGCCACGACCTTTCAGCGCCTTCGCCACGTTAGCAGCGGCCTGAATCACTTCAGCGCTACCGGCGTTGGTACCGGAGATAATCAGCGGTTTCTTCGCGCCAGCCAGGGCCTGAACGATGACGTCGATTTTGTTCTGCAGGTCACGGTCAATACCGTCAACGGCCGGAGCGGTGTTATCCAGCGCGTGGGCAATGGCGAAACCTAAACGCGCCTGATCTTCAACCGGCGCACGGTAGGTCCATGCTGCGATATCATCCAGACGGGTGTTATCCACGTTGGTCACGAACAGCGGATGCTTGGCACGTTGGCCGATGTTAAGGATCGCGGCAATCTGCCAGTCAGCCACTTTCTGCGCTGCTGCCATTTCGCGTGCTTTACCTTTCACCGCCTGACGTACAGCTAGCGCAACGCGTGCGCCGGTCTGGGTAACATCTTCGCCCAGCACCAGGACCGCATCGTAAGATTCAATCTCGCGCAGTGCCGGGGTATGAATACCGCCGTCACGCAGCACGCTCAGCGCCAGTTGCAGACGTTCCAGTTCGCCTTGAGCGATACCGGTATAGAAGTTTTCCGCACCCACCAGTTCACGCAACGCAAAGTTGCTTTCAACGCTGGCGCGCGGGGAGCCGATGCCGATCACTTTCTTCGACTGACGCAGAATGTCAGCCGCGCCCTGCATCGCCTGCTCGGCGTTGAGGGTGATCAGATCGTCGCCACGACGCTGAACCGGCTGACGCGGACGGTCTTTCAGGTTCACGTAACCATAGCCAAAACGACCACGGTCGCAGAGGAAGTAGTGGTTAACGGTACCGTTATAACGGTTTTCGATACGACGCAGTTCACCGTAACGCTCACCCGGGCTGGTGTTACAGCCAATGGAACACTGCTGGCAGATGCTTGGCGCAAACTGCATGTCCCATTTACGGTTATAACGCTCGGAGTGCGTTTTATCGGTGAACACGCCGGTCGGGCAGATTTCTACCAGGTTACCGGAGAATTCGCTCTCCAGCACGCCGTCTTCCGGGCGACCGAAGTAGACGTTGTCATGTGCGCCATAGACGCCCAGATCCGCGCCGTCAGCGTAATCTTTGTAGTAGCGAACGCAGCGATAGCAGGCGATGCAGCGGTTCATTTCATGAGAGATGAACGGCCCCAGGTCCTGGTTGCGGTGGGTGCGCTTGGTAAAGCGGTAGCGACGGAAGCTATGACCCGTCATCACGGTCATATCCTGAAGGTGACAGTTACCGCCCTCTTCGCAGACCGGACAGTCGTGTGGGTGGTTAGTCATCAACCATTCCACCACGCTTTCACGGAACTGTTTCGCTTCTTCGTCATCGATAGAAATAAAGGTGCCTTCGGTGGCCGGTGTCATACAAGACATCACCAGGCGACCACGCGTATCTTCCGCGTTTTGATATTGCTTCACCGCACACTGGCGGCAAGCACCGACGCTTCCCAGCGCCGGGTGCCAGCAAAAGTACGGAATATCAAGGCCGAGGGACAGACAAGCTTCTAGCAGGTTGTCCGCGCCGTTGACCTCATATTCTTTGCCGTCTACATGAATCGTAGCCATAGTCAGCATGCTTCCAGTTGGCTTAGTCAGTGACCAAGCGTTAATCGAATTTCTTTTCCGCTTTATCCTTCAAGCTGCCTCGGCGTTGGCTTCTCTCGTTCACCCCAGTCACTTACTTTAGTAAGCTCAGGGATTCTCTCGGTTGCCGCCTTGACGCATCTTGAATGCTTTCGCGTAAAACGTTTACCAGCGCTCTTTCAACAGGTTCGGCTGAATACCACCAATCGCATGGGTATTGCTGAAGGTCTGCTTGATGCCAGCTTCGAATTCTTCGCGGAAATATTTAATGGCGCTCTGCAGCGGTTCGACCGCCCCCGGTGCGTGTGCACAGAAGGTTTTACCCGGACCGAGGAAACGACACAGTTGCTCAAGTGTCTCGATATCCCCAGGCTGGCCTTCGCCACGCTCCAGCGCACGCAGAATTTTTACGCTCCACGGCAAACCATCACGGCACGGCGTACACCAGCCGCAGGACTCGCGGGCAAAGAACTCTTCGAGGTTACGCACCAGCGGCACCATGCCAATCTCGTGATCGACCGCCATCGCCAGCGCCGTACCCAGACGGCTACCCGCTTTACCGATGCTTTCGAACTCCATCGGCAGGTCAAGGTGCGCTTCGGTCAGGAAGTCAGTCCCCGCACCGCCCGGCTGCCAGGCTTTGAACTTCAGGCCATCACGCATGCCGCCCGCGTAATCTTCGAGGATTTCACGCGCGGTGGTCCCAAACGGCAGTTCCCACAGTCCCGGATTCTTCACGCGACCGGAGAAGCCCATCAGCTTGGTACCTGCGTCTTTGCTCTTCGAAATATTCTGGTACCACTCCACGCCGTTGGCGAGGATAGCCGGTACGTTACACAGAGTTTCGACGTTGTTCACGCAGGTCGGCTTACCCCATGCGCCAGAGCTTGCCGGGAACGGCGGCTTGGAGCGCGGGTTAGCACGACGACCTTCGAGGGAGTTGATCAGTGCGGTTTCTTCACCGCAGATGTAGCGCCCTGCCCCGGTGTGCACAAACAGTTCGAAGTCGAAACCGGTGCCCATGATATTTTTGCCAAGCAGACCCGCTTCGGTCGCTTCAGCAATGGCGCGACGCAGATTCACCGCAGCTTCAATGTATTCGCCGCGCAGGAAGATGTAACCGCGGTACGCTTTCAGCGCAAACGCGGAGATCAGCATGCCTTCCACCAGCAGGTGCGGCAGCTGTTCCATCAACAGACGGTCTTTATAGGTGCCCGGCTCCATTTCATCGGCGTTACACAGCAGGTAACGGATGTTCATGGATTCGTCTTTCGGCATCAGGCTCCACTTCAGACCCGTGGAAAAGCCTGCGCCGCCGCGCCCTTTCAGGCCAGCGTCTTTCACCTGATTAACGATTTCGTCCGGTGACAGCCCGGTCAGGGCCTTACGCGCACCTTCGTAACCGTTTTTGCTACGGTATTCATCCAGCCATATTGGCTGGTTGTCATCGCGCAGACGCCAGGTCAGCGGATGCGTTTCGGGAGTACGGATAATGTCTTTCATTTATACCGCTCCAGCAGTTCGGGAATGCCTTCCGGAGTCAGGTGAGCATGCGTATCTTCATCGATCATCATGTTCGGCCCCTTGTCGCAGTTCCCCAGGCAACAGGTCGGCAGCAACGTAAAGCGACCATCAAAGGTCGTCTGCCCCGGCTTGATGTTGAGTTTTTTCTCAAGTGCCGCCTGGATCCCTTGATAGCCGTTGATATGGCACACCACGCTGTCGCAGTAGCGGATCACGTGGCGACCGACCGGCTGGCGGAAGATCTGGCTGTAAAACGTGGCAACACCTTCAACGTCGCTTGCCGGGATACCCAGCACATCAGCGATCGCATAGATCGCCCCATCCGGCACCCAGCCACGCTGTTTCTGAACGATTTTCAGCGCTTCAATGGACGCCGCACGCGGGTCTTCGTAGTGGTGCTTCTCGTGCTCAATCGCTTCACGCTCAGCCGCACTCAGCTCAAAAGCCTCGGTTTGTGGTTGTTGATTCTCGTGCATAATTAGCGGTCCACATCTGACATAACAAAATCGATACTACCCAGATGGACGATAAGGTCGGACACCAGGCTGCCACGTACCGCTACCGGGATCTGCTGCAAATGCGCATAGCTCGGTGTACGGATACGAGTACGGTAACTCATGGTGCTGCCATCGCTGGTCAGGTAGTAACTGTTGATACCCTTGGTCGCTTCCACCATCTGGAAGGATTCCTGCGCCGGCATAACCGGGCCCCACGACACTTGCAGGAAGTGGGTGATCAGGGTTTCGATATGCTGTAGCGTGCGCTCTTTCGGCGGCGGCGTGGTCAGCGGGTGATCCGCTTTGAACGGGCCTTCCGGCATGTTGTTGAGGCACTGCTCAAGGATGCGCAGGCTCTGGCGCAGCTCTTCAACTTTCAGCATCACGCGGGTGTAGCAGTCGGAAACACCACCGCCCACCGGGATTTCGAAATCGAAGTTTTCATAGCCAGAGTACGGACGTGACTTACGCACGTCAAAATCAATACCAGTTGCACGCAGCGCAGCACCGGTACAACCCCAGTCCAGCGCTTCTTTCTTACCGTAAGCGGCAACACCCTGCGAACGGCCTTTCAGGATGGTGTTGCGCAGCGCAGCTTTCTCGTAGGAATCCAGACGCTTCGGCATCCAATCGAGGAAATCACGCAGCAGCTTGTCCCAACCGCGCGGCAGGTCGTGTGCAACGCCACCGATACGGAACCAGGCCGGGTGCATACGGAAACCGGTGATCGCTTCTACCACGTCATAGATTTTCTGACGGTCGGTAAAGGCGAAGAACACGGGGGTCATCGCGCCGACGTCCTGAATGAACGTGGAGATATACAGCAGGTGGCTGTTGATACGGAAAAGTTCAGAAAGCATAACGCGGATCACGTTGACGCGATCCGGTACGGTAATGCCCGCCAGCTTTTCTACCGCCAGCACGTACGGCATTTCGTTCACGCAGCCGCCGAGATATTCGATACGGTCGGTGTACGGAATGTAGCTGTGCCAGGACTGACGTTCACCCATCTTTTCGGCGCCACGATGGTGGTAGCCGATGTCAGGCACGCAGTCGACGATCTCTTCGCCGTCAAGCTGAAGAACAATACGGAATGCACCGTGAGAAGACGGGTGGTTCGGACCGAGGTTGAGGAACATAAAGTCCTCGTTTTCGGTACCACGCTGCATGCCCCAGTCTTCAGGTTTGAAGGTCAGTGACTCCATTTCCAGATCCTGCTTGGCTTTGGTCAGCTCAAACGGATCGAATTCGGTCGCACGCGCCGGGTAATCTTTACGCAGCGGATGGCCTTCCCAGGTATGCGGCATCAGAAGACGCGTCAGGTGCGGGTGGCCTTCGATATCAATACCAAACATTTCCCAGGTTTCACGCTCATACCAGTTGGCGTTCGGGAACAGTTTGGTGAACGTCGGCACGCGCAGATCGTTTTCAGACAATGCCACCTTGAGCATGATATCGCGATTGCGTTCAATGGAGATCAGGTGATAGAAAACGGAAAAATCCGCGGCAGGTAACCCTTCGCGGTGCGTACGCAGACGTTCGTCCATGCCGTGTAAGTCAAACAGCATGACGTAAGGTTTCGGCAATCTCTTTAAGAAATCACCCACTTCCAGGAGTTGTTCACGCTTGACCCAAACAACGGGTACCCCGGTGCGAGTCGCCTGAACGGTAAAGGCATCCGGCCCAAAACGGTTGCGCAGTTCGCCAATGACCGGGTCATCGAGATGATCCCGTGTTTGCCAGGCAGCGTCTTGCGCGGTTAAGTCGGTCATATTGTTCACCATTGCAAATGGTTCGTGGTGACTGTTAAGCCTGGCTTCGCGCTATTTGAATAGTGATATGCGAAGGTAATCCCCAGGCCGACAGGCGCAAATTAAATCTCGTCCGGTGTGCGAAGATTCGTTACAGCAATACGTTCGCCACGCTTACGCTCGCGCTCTGACTGCATATTTGCGCGATAAACGCCCTGATCGCCAACCACCCATGAGAGCGGACGACGTTCTTTGCCAATGGAGTCTTGCAGCAGCATCAGTGCCTGCATGTAGGCTTCCGGACGCGGCGGGCATCCCGGGATGTACACATCAACCGGAATAAACTTATCAACGCCCTGCACAACGGAGTAAATATCGTACATACCGCCGGAGTTGGCACATGCGCCCATGGAAATAACCCATTTTGGTTCCAGCATCTGATCGTAGAGGCGCTGAATAACCGGGGCCATTTTGGTAAAGCAGGTGCCGGCCACGACCATCAGGTCGGCCTGACGCGGAGAGGCACGCAGAACTTCTGCGCCAAAACGGGCCACGTCATGCACGGCGGTGAACGAGGTCACCATCTCAACGTAGCAGCAGGAAAGGCCAAAGTTGTATGGCCAAATTGAGTTTTTACGGCCCCAGTTAACCATGTCATGCAGTTTGCCCATGAACACGTTTTTGTTAACTTCTTGTTCCAGGGGGTCGGTTACGATCTCCTGTTTTTGCAGGGGGTAACGGTCGTTCTCACCGTTAGGATCTATGCGGGTGAGCGTATAATCCATCTTAATGCCTCGCGGTTAGCGTTGACGATTAGCGATACTGTTCGTTTCCGGGTTCATACGCTCGCGGCGTGAACGCGCGGGCGTCCAGTCCAGCGCGCCAATACGCACCAGATAAACCAGACCTGCCAGTAACACAAAAATAAAAATTGCAGCTTCCACAAAGCCAATCCAGCCGCTTTCACGGATAGATGTTGACCATGCAAAAAGATACAGCGCTTCAACGTCGAAGATAACGAAGAACATGGCTACCAGGTAAAACTTGGCAGACAGGCGCAAGCGGGCGGTGCCGACCGAGTCGATACCTGATTCAAACGGCACGTTTTTAGATCTCGCGCGCGCGCGACCCCCTAAAAACCAGCCGCCGACGAGCATCAGGCAGCACAGGCCAATAGCAACAATAAGAAAGATAGCGAATGCCCAGTGATGAGCGATGATTTCAGTGGATGTTGACATACTCATTGCTTACTCATCAAAAGTAGCGCCAAATTCTCTGCTCTTTACGGCAGATGAACGCCACATCGATTCATGGGGAGGAATAAAAAAAACCTTACAATCACTGTAGAAAACCATTTATACAGCCAATTGATGGGGTTTTTTACTCCTTTCTATAACCTTTTGTCAACTTTAACAAAAGTTTCCTCACATTATTTTACACCAATTCAGTATCATTAACATAAAGTGCTATTTAGACTCATTTCAGTCCTGTCATTAGCCAATTTTAATGTTGTTGAATCGTGTCCGTAGTGAAGTAAAAAAGATAATACACCTCTATTTTGACAGGAATTCGTGCAGATGCCTCCCCCTAAATGTGAGTATTTTCTTGATCTGTGACACGCTTTTGTTAATCCATCATAAAAAACAGCAACAATTTCTCTAGTTTTTTAACATGAAAATAATAGGCCCTTCTTTTGTTTATTTTTTGCTCAATTTAATCGAAAATCTTTTACCTACTGATTTTATTCACTTTTCATTTACAAACAGGCCATAGACTGCCTGTTTTGTATAAAAAAAGAGCCACTGGAAGTTATTTCATCTTTAGTGGCTCTTTTTTGCACTTACATTTTAAAACGATTATTTGTGACGCATTACTCAAAGTCACCTTCAACGATCAGCGAATCATCTCCCCCTTCAGGGGTAAACTGATTGTATTGCCATGGGTTTTGGTACGTTTGCATCGACTTAAAGATAACCTGAGCTAACTCGTTTTGCGTGCTGGTATCGCAGCACAGCAGGTATTCGGTTTCTGGCAACGGTGGCAAACCATCCACCGCACCTAACACGCGCAAGTCCGGACTCATCATTTCTACCGGACGGGCCGTGACGCCCAATCCTGCTTTTACTGCAGCGCGAACCGCAGGCAATGTTGACGCCACATAGGCCAAACGCCACGGGATCTGCGCAGCATTTAGCGTAGACAGCACGATATCGCGAAACGGGCTGGGATCGTCCAGCAGGACCAGCGGCACCGGTTCCCCTTTTTGCAGGATGTATTCAGCCGCACAATACCAGTGCGTCGGAGAGGTACGCAGATTCAGGCACTCGAAATCCCCAGGGCGGTTGGTGGTCACCACCAAATCCACTTCCTGTGACTTCAGCATATCCACCATAAAGGCGTTACGCTTGACCCTCACATCCAGCGCAAGCTTCGGATAAACCGAACTGATGCGGTTGAGCAAAAACGGCAGTATCGTATCGGCGGATTCATCAGAGGCGCCAATAGTTAACACGCCCTGAAGATTATTGAACATTAATGATGAGCAAGCCTCATCATTGAAGCGCAGAATTTTTCTGGCGTAACCCAACAGCTGGATACCGTGTTCCGTCAGCAGTTTGTTACGTCCATGGCGCGCGAACAACTCTTTCCCGACAAGTTGCTCGAGGCGTTGCATTTGCTGGCTCACCGCAGACTGAGTGCGACATACCGCAGCAGCCGCAGCCGCGAAAGTATTCAGATCGGCAACAGCAACAAACGTTCTCAGCAGATCGAGATCGAGGTTAATTATCGGACGATTTGCATTTATCATAAATTTTCACTTACTCGCGGGTCATTCCGGGTTAATGCTGTGCATTCAGAAACAAAAATTCCATTTGTAATGTGCCTGCCTCGTAGTTTCACTTAGTGTAACTAAGTGAAAATAAGGATGTATTAGATGTAACAACTGAAACAACCCTCTTACTTCGCTATATAATGCGCCGCATGGCTCATCAGAATATAGCAAAGAGAAAGCGCCATTTTTTAGCTACAGGCAGATTCTTACTAATGGAAAACATGTAAATTTTGTAAATATGAAAAAATAGTTTATGGACGTCAATTTACACATTAAAATCTAATTTTTCAGTATGTTATGGACAACATGTCAGCATTAGAATTATCAAAGAACATACGCAACACACCATTTCATGGGACTTATCTTAACCCAAAACCACTATATTTATAAGTGTTATCGTGAATAATCTGATGCGCAAAGGTGTTATGTCAGGCTAGCCGTTTTCGTATTATTAACGCATTCAATAAGCGCTGTTTAAATATTAAATAATAATTAATTAAAATTTCCACCATTCATTAATTATGCTTAACAATAGATTCACACTGTAGCGCTGACCGATCATGCCGATAACAGGCAGTGGAGATAAGTGTTCCGTATTTCCGAATTCTTCTTTTCACCCCAGAGAACGATTGCTTTCGTGCCCGATACATAACTATTTATTACCAGATAAACGACCACAACACTGGCATCACATCAAAACAGATAACTACGAAATATATATTAATAAGAATAAAACTCTAAATTATAATGATTTAACAGCCATTAACGGTTGATTATAACTGCATAGTTCATCAAAATCTTCTGCTAAAGACCCTTCAAAATGCACCGTTGGAAGAGTACATTGTTCTGTGCTGACTTCCACGGCAGGGAGTGGCATTCACAGCTAAAAGGTCAAGATTCATGTCCCCTATTGAAAAATCCAGCAAATTAGAAAATGTCTGTTATGACATTCGTGGCCCAGTTCTGAAAGAAGCAAAGCGTCTGGAAGAAGAAGGCAATAAGGTTCTGAAACTAAACATCGGCAACCCAGCGCCATTCGGGTTTGAAGCACCGGATGAAATTCTGGTTGATGTGATCCGTAATTTGCCTACCGCGCAAGGGTATTGTGACTCAAAAGGCCTTTATTCCGCCCGCAAAGCCATCATGCAGCATTATCAGGCACGTGGGATGCGCGATGTTACCGTGGAAGACATTTATATCGGCAACGGTGTTTCCGAATTGATCGTGCAGGCGATGCAGGCATTGCTGAACAGCGGGGACGAAATGCTGGTACCTGCGCCTGACTATCCGCTGTGGACGGCGGCGGTATCGCTTTCCAGCGGTAAGGCTGTGCACTACCTGTGTGATGAATCCTCTGACTGGTTCCCGGACCTCGACGATATTCGCGCCAAAATTACCCCTCGCACGCGTGGGATTGTTATTATCAACCCCAACAACCCTACCGGCGCAGTCTATTCTAAAGAGCTTCTGCTGGAGATTGTTGAAATTGCACGTCAGCATAATCTCATTATCTTTGCTGACGAGATTTACGACAAAATTCTTTATGATGACGCAGAGCACCATTCTATTGCCCCGCTGGCACCGGACCTGCTGACCATCACCTTCAACGGCCTGTCAAAAACGTACCGTGTTGCGGGTTTCCGTCAGGGCTGGATGGTACTGAACGGACCGAAGAAACACGCGAAAGGGTATATTGAAGGTCTGGAAATGCTAGCGTCTATGCGTTTATGCGCCAACGTTCCAGCACAGCATGCTATTCAAACCGCACTGGGCGGATACCAAAGCATTAGCGAATTCATCATGCCTGGCGGACGTCTGTATGAACAGCGCAACCGTGCCTGGGAATTACTCAACGACATTCCCGGCGTTTCTTGCGTGAAGCCGCGCGGCGCACTGTACATGTTCCCGAAAATTGACGCCAAACGCTTCAATATTCATGACGACCAGAAAATGGTTCTCGACTTCCTGTTACAGGAAAAAGTGCTGCTGGTGCAGGGCACAGCCTTCAACTGGCCGTGGCCGGATCACTTCCGTATCGTGACGCTGCCGCGTATTGACGATATCGAAATGTCGCTAAGCAAATTTGAGCGCTTCCTGTCTGGCTATCACCAGCTGTAAGTCGAAAATCAGCAACCGGAATACTCTAAATAATTCGAGTTGCAGGAAGGCGGCTACGCAATGAATCCCCAGAAGCTTACAAAAGTAAGTGACTGGGGTGAATGAAGAAAGCCAACGCGCATGCGACTTGTATTATGACGAGTATTTGCATCTGACAGCCTTCTCTGCGCAAAATGACTCTTAGGTTGCCATCATATAAGGGTCGTTATGAAGCAGAGCCATTTTTTTGCCCACCTCTCCCGTCTGAAACTCATTAACCGCTGGCCGCTGATGCGCAACGTGCGCACCGAAAACGTATCTGAACACAGTCTGCAAGTCGCGATGGTTGCGCATGCGCTGGCGGCAATCAAGAACCGCAAGTTCGGCGGTCAGGTTAACGCGGAACGCATTGCCCTGCTGGCGATGTACCACGATGCCTCCGAAGTGCTGACCGGTGACCTCCCGACCCCGGTGAAATACTTTAACTCGCAAATCGCCCAGGAATATAAAGCCATTGAGAAAATTGCCCAGCAGAAACTGGTCGACATGGTACCCGATGAACTGCGCGATATTTTTGCGCCGTTAATTGATGAACACGCCAGCAGCGAAGAAGAGCGCACAATTGTTAAACAGGCCGATGCGCTTTGCGCCTATCTGAAGTGCCTTGAGGAACTTTCAGCCGGAAATAATGAGTTTCTGCTTGCGAAAACGCGGCTGGAAAAAACGCTGGAATCGCGTCGCAGTGAAGAGATGGACTATTTTTTAGACGTATTTGTACCGAGTTTCCATCTCTCGCTGGATGAAATTAGCCAGGACTCACCATTGTAAATTTGCGGCGACGTTGCCTTTGTAGGCCGGATAAGAGGTTTACGTCGCCATCCGCCTACAAGACCCGCGAAACGACACCAGGGAAGCATTAGAACGGAAACAGCATCGGGATCATCACAATACAGACCACCATGACAATCAGTGTAAACGGCACGCCAATCTTCACGAAGTCGCTGAAGCTGTAGTTACCCGGTCCCAGTACCAGCGTGTTAACCGGTGACGATACCGGCGTCATAAAGGCTGCAGATGCCGCCATCGCAATGACCATCGCAAAAGGATACGGTGAAACGCCCATCGACTTCGCTGCCGCCAGTGCAATCGGCGCCATCAACACCGCCGTCGCGGTATTCGAAATAAATAACCCGATGGTGGCGCACAGTACGAACAGACAGCCCAGCATCATGTACGGCCCGTATCCCCCACCCACGTCCATCAGGCCTTTCACTACCAGATCGACGCCACCGGTTTTTTGCAGGGCCAGCGCAAAAGGCATCATTCCGACAATTAAAATAATGCTCGGCCAGTGAATGGCTTTATACGCACTTTCTGCGTCAATACAGCGGAATTTACCCATCAGCAGGCAGGCGATAATCGCAGCAACCGTATTGGGGATTTCATCGGTCAGCATCAGGGCAACCATCAGGACCAGGCAGAAAATCGCATGCGGTGCCTGGCTGTGCGCCGGAGACGCTTCACTGACCTCAACGGGCATATTCAACACCACAAAATCGCGTCCCTTTTTCCCCAACGCGGTGATCAGTTTCCAGTTACCCACGACCAGAATAATATCGCCCATCAGCAGCGGCTCATTGACGACCGCCCCGGCTAGCGCCGCGCCATCACGCTTTAATCCGACAACGTTAAGTCCATAGCGGGTACGAAATCCAATCTCCCGCACCGTTTTACCGATCAATTCCGATTCCGGGATCAGCGAAATTTCCGCCATACCCACATCCAACGCCTGCTCGGAGAAATATTCGCCGCGCAGCACCATCGGCTCCAACAACTGCTCGCTACAAAATTCGCGCAGGTCGACATCGGCTGAAGACATATCGATCAACAAAACATCACGGGCACGAAACTCAGAAACACCGTTTACGTCAACAATGACGCGGCGAAAACGACGCCAGCGCTCAACGCCAATGACGTTCGCCCCGTAGCGTTCACGCAGTTTTAAATCGTCCAGACGTTGACCAATCATCGGTGAGCCGGGGCGAATAGCCAGTCGGCGCGCGCGTCCCGTAAGGCGATATTCTTTGATCAAATCGCGAAAAGTCCGGCGCTTCCAGACATCGCCCTGCTGACCGGCATCATCACCCTTCAGCATAAAGCGCATCAGCAGCATATAAATAATGCCGAGCACCAGCACCACCAGACCCAGAGGCGTCACGCTAAAGAAGCTGAAACCGTTAAGCCCTTCGCGCAGGAGTTCACTGTTGACGACCAGGTTAGGCGGCGTTGCCACCAGCGTCATCATGCCGCTGATCAATCCGGCAAAGCTGAGCGGCATCATCAAGCGTGAAGGTGAGGTTTGCATGCGCATGGAGACGCTTAAGACAACCGGGATAAAGATAGCGACAACGCCGGTAGAACTCATGAACGCGCCGAGTCCGGCGACGGTTATCATCAGCAGCACCAGCATTTTAACCTCGCTGCTGCCAGCGACCTTCACCAGCCAGGCCCCCATCACGGTCGCCACCCCGGTGCGCACCAGGCCGTCGCCAATAATAAACAGAGCGGCTATCAAAATAACGTTAGGATCGCTGAAACCGGAGAAGGCCTCAGAAATGCTCAGCGTTCCACTCAAAACAAAAGCAATAATGACCAGCAAAGCGACCGCATCCATACGCACTCTGCCCGTCGCAAACAAGACCACGGCAACTGCCAGCAATGAGAGAACCCAGATCAATTCACCGTTCACAACATATCCTTGTTAAATGAGAGGGATGGACCGATTCTGCCATAAAAAAGCCCCAACAATCTGGGGCTAAATCATGTTCAGGTATTTCTTACAACGACCACATTTCCGTTGGGTTGTTTAGTCACGGAAATATGCTCCAGACTGGTCAGCGCAAAATCGACCTCATCCAGACGCGGCGTATCCGCCGGCGCGTTCACAGCGATGACATGACACCCTGCCGCCAGACCAGAGAGCACCCCGGCTGGCGCATCCTCAACAACGGCACATTCACGCGGCGCAAGACCCAGCAGTTGCGCGCCTAACAGATAGGCGTCAGGCTCTGGCTTACCTCTTTTTACCCGCTCGGCAGTGACAAACACTTCCGGAGCAGGCAGACCCGCAACACGATGGCGCGCCCGCGCCACCGGCATGGATCCCGACGTGACGATCGCCCAGGGGATCCCGGCTTTATTGAGGTGATTGAGTAAATCCACCGCTCCTGGCAGTGCGGTGATGCCTGCGGTCTCCGTTGCCTCTATTTGCTCCAGGCGCGTAAATTCTGCGGCAATATCTGCCTCTGACTTACCCACCATAAAGTGTCGCAAGGAAGTAATCGCCTGCTTACCGTGAATAAAACCCAGCACCTCATCGTGGTCAAGCCCAAAACGATCGGCCCAGTTGCACCATGCACGTTCTACCGCAGGTAAGGAATCGACCAGCGTACCATCCAGATCAAACAGAAAGCCTTTGCACTGCACGCTCGCCCCCTCAGGCATTAATGATTTGGTTAATTTCATTCGCGCTCAGGTGGTACTGACGCGGGCAAGAATGCCAGACACTCAACATACGCTGATATTTTTCCCACATCGGCGTCTGGGCGTTAAAACCATGCGTCCCGGCATCAAAGTGGGTATAACGCCCTTCCACATTGACCATAAAACGCACGTATCCGAGGAAGCGCGCTTCCGTTGCGGCATCAAAGCCCAAAAATGTGACGCGGCGCTCATCAATGGACTGGGCGTCTTTAAGGTTAGTCCATGAAACATGTAATGCGTGATACATCTCCATGATATCGATAATTGTGCGGCAGGTTTCTTCTGTCAGCTCACCAAACTCACGATCGAGCTCGCGCATCTGCAAGCCATAACCGCGTTCAATAATCGTCTGTAAACGACGATAACGCTCGGCGTTGGTTGGATCGAGCATAGTCATCATTTTGTACTGGTTAGATAAAATGAGACGTTGAGCGTTGGTCATTTCCATTTGGGACTCCTGTATCACTACTGCTGCGATGAAAAAAAAGAAGGCATCTTATGCCTTCTTTTATATGCGTAATCAGGGGTCAATTACAAATCATCGAGAAAAGTTTTATCCAGTTGTTTGAAGGCGCGCTTAAGCGTGTCAGCTAGCGCTTGATAATCAGGCTTCCCTTCCACCGGAGCTAGTGCCTGGCCGGCCTCTTGTAATTTACCCCGGACTTCATAGAACCAGTTGAGAATCGAGGGCGGCAACGGCGTAACGGAACGTTTACCTAACCACCACATGCCCTGCATTGGCAGGCTGAGCGCAAACAGCGCGGTCGCTACGGCCGGTCCCAGTTGCCCACCCAGCGCGATTTGCCAGCACAGGGTAAAGACGGCAATCGGCGGCATAAAACGGGTCGCGTAACGCGTCATGCGGATTACGCGATTCTCAACAAATACGGGCGCCAGGCGCTTTTCCATCGGCCACGTCTTAGCGTAGTGCTGCCCCCGGCGAAACAAACTGAAAAAATTTACGGAGCGATTATCCGGTGTCGACATGGCGGTTACCTCAACTTCACATATAAAATTTAAAAAATTTGTGCAAAACAACAACTGCAAGGGACATCGTTCAAAACATTTTGTCTTCGATACCCACAATCAGGTATCCTGTGTCGGCCTGTAAGGCCTTTAGTCCAAAATCATTGAGTCGTCAAATTGGCATACAGTATGCCATTGGCTGAAAAATACGCAAAATGACATAGACTCAAAGGTATTTATTCCATCATGCCCAAAAAGACAACGGCGCATGATGTTAATCATAAACGTCGGTGTCATCATGCGCTACGCTCTTTGGCTCCATGACGTTTTTTTAGCCACGTATCCATAAATAGGTACTTCCATGTCGAGTAAGTTAGTACTGGTTCTGAACTGCGGTAGCTCCTCACTGAAATTTGCCATCATCGATGCAGTAAACGGTGAAGAATACCTTTCTGGTTTAGCCGAATGTTTCCATCTCCCAGAAGCACGTATCAAGTGGAAAATGGACGGCGGTAAACAAGAAGCGGCTTTAGGTGCAGGCGCCGCTCACAGTGAAGCGCTGAACTTCATCGTTAACACTATTCTGGCACAAAAACCGGAATTGTCCGCGCAATTGACTGCGATTGGTCACCGTATCGTACACGGCGGCGAGAAGTATACCAGCTCCGTGGTTATCGATGATTCCGTTATTCAGGGCATCAAAGATTCTGCCTCTTTCGCACCGCTGCACAACCCGGCTCACCTGATCGGTATTGCAGAAGCGCTGAAATCTTTCCCTAATCTGAAAGACAAAAACGTGGCCGTGTTTGACACCGCGTTCCATCAGACTATGCCGGAAGAGTCTTACCTCTACGCTCTGCCGTACAGCCTGTACAGAGAGCACGGTGTTCGTCGCTATGGCGCACACGGCACCAGCCACTTCTTCGTCACTCAAGAAGCGGCAAAAATGCTGAACAAACCGGTTGATGAACTGAACATCATCACTTGCCACCTGGGCAACGGTGGTTCTGTGTCTGCTATCCGTAACGGTAAATGTGTTGATACCTCCATGGGTCTGACCCCGCTGGAAGGTCTGGTGATGGGTACGCGTTCCGGTGACATCGACCCGGCGATTATCTTCCACCTGCACGACACCCTGGGCATGAGCGTTGACCAAATCAACAAAATGCTGACCAAAGAGTCTGGCCTGCTGGGCCTGACCGAAGTCACCAGCGACTGCCGCTATGTTGAAGACAACTACGAGACCAAAGAAGACGCTAAACGTGCAATGGACGTTTACTGTCACCGTCTGGCGAAATACATCGGTTCTTACACTGCACTGATGGACGGTCGTCTGGACGCCGTCGTCTTCACCGGTGGTATCGGTGAAAACGCCGCGATGGTTCGTGAACTGTCCCTGGGCAAACTGGGCGTTCTGGGCTTTGACGTTGACCACGAACGTAACCTGGCCGCACGTTTCGGCAAATCTGGTTTCATCAACAAAGAAGGTACCCGTCCTGCGGTGGTTATCCCAACCAACGAAGAACTGGTTATCGCGCAAGACGCGAGCCGTCTGACTGCCTGATTTCACACCGCCAGCCTAGCTGGCGGTGCTGTTTTGTAACCCGTCGAAATCGACGGTAACGAAAGAGGATAAACCGTGTCCCGTATTATTATGCTGATCCCTACCGGAACCAGCGTCGGTCTGACCAGCGTCAGCCTTGGCGTGATCCGTGCAATGGAACGTAAAGGCGTAAGTCTGAGCGTCTTTAAGCCGATCGCTCAACCGCGTGCCGGTGGCGATGCGCCAGACCAGACTACTGCGATTGTCCGTGCGAACTCGTCTCTGCCAGCCGCTGAGCCGCTGAAGATGAGCCACGTTGAGTCTCTGCTCTCCAGCAATCAGAAAGATGTGCTGATGGAAGAGATCATCGCAAACTACCACGCGAACACCAAAAATGCTGAAGTGGTGCTGGTTGAAGGCCTGGTCCCAACCCGTAAGCACCAGTTCGCTCAGTCTCTGAACTACGAAATTGCGAAAACGCTGAATGCAGAAATCGTCTTCGTAATGTCTCAGGGCACTGACACCCCGGAACAGCTGAACGAGCGTATTGAACTGACTCGCAGCAGCTTCGGCGGCGCTAAAAATACCAACATCACCGGCGTTATCGTTAACAAACTGAACGCACCGGTTGATGAGCAGGGCCGTACTCGCCCGGATCTGTCCGAAATTTTTGACGACTCCTCCAAAGCGAAAGTGGTTAAAGTTGACCCGGCTAAACTGCAAGAATCCAGCCCGCTGCCGGTTCTGGGCGCGGTGCCGTGGAGCTTTGATCTGATCGCCACTCGTGCAATCGATATGGCGCGTCACCTGAACGCCACCATCGTTAACGAAGGCGATATCAATACCCGTCGCGTGAAGTCTGTGACTTTCTGCGCACGCAGCATTCCGCACATGCTCGAGCATTTCCGTGCCGGTTCTCTGCTGGTGACCTCTGCCGATCGTCCTGACGTGCTGGTTGCAGCATGCCTGGCGGCAATGAACGGCGTAGAAATCGGTGCTCTGCTGCTGACTGGCGGTTACGAAATGGACGCGCGCATTACAAAACTGTGCGAACGTGCATTCGAAACCGGCCTGCCGGTATTCATGGTAAACACCAACACCTGGCAGACCTCCCTGAGCCTGCAGAGCTTCAACCTGGAAGTCCCGGTTGACGATCACGAGCGCATCGAGAAAGTTCAGGAATACGTTGCTAACTACATCAACGCTGACTGGGTTGAATCCCTGACTGCGACCTCTGAGCGCAGCCGTCGTCTGTCTCCGCCAGCGTTCCGCTACCAGCTGACCGAGCTGGCGCGTAAAGCAGGCAAACGCGTAGTTCTGCCAGAAGGCGACGAACCGCGTACTGTTAAAGCGGCAGCTATCTGTGCTGAACGTGGTATCGCGACCTGCGTACTGCTGGGTAACCCGGATGAAATCACCCGTGTTGCAGCGTCTCAGGGCGTTGAACTGGGCGCAGGCGTAGAAATCGTTGACCCGGATGTGGTTCGCGAAAGCTACGTGGCCCGCCTGGTCGAACTGCGTAAAAACAAAGGTATGACTGAAACCGTTGCCCGCGAACAGCTGGAAGACAACGTGGTTCTCGGTACCCTGATGCTGGAGCAGGACGACGTTGACGGCCTGGTTTCCGGTGCTGTTCACACCACCGCAAACACCATTCGCCCACCGCTGCAGCTGATCAAAACTGCACCGGGCAGCTCTCTGGTGTCTTCTGTGTTCTTCATGCTGCTGCCGGATCAGGTTTACGTTTACGGCGACTGCGCGATCAACCCGGATCCGACTGCAGAACAGCTGGCAGAAATCGCCATCCAGTCCGCAGACTCCGCAACGGCCTTCGGTATTGAACCTCGCGTAGCGATGCTCTCCTACTCTACCGGCACCTCTGGTGCAGGTAGCGACGTTGAGAAAGTCCGCGAAGCAACGCGTCTGGCTCAGGAAAAACGTCCAGACCTGATGATCGACGGTCCGCTGCAGTACGACGCCGCTGTTATGGCTGACGTTGCGAAATCTAAAGCGCCGAACTCTCCGGTTGCAGGTCGCGCTACCGTGTTCATCTTCCCGGATCTGAACACCGGTAACACCACCTACAAAGCGGTACAGCGTTCTGCCGACCTGATCTCCATCGGGCCGATGCTGCAGGGTATGCGCAAGCCGGTGAACGATCTGTCTCGTGGCGCGCTGGTAGACGATATCGTCTACACCATCGCACTGACCGCGATCCAGTCTTCCCAGCAACAGCAGTAATTTTCTGCGTGTGTCGGATAGTGGCGCCAAGCGCCTTATCCGGCCTACACATCATGCTCATGAAAGCCGGAAATAGCTGATATTTCCGGCTTTTTTATCTCCGCAATTGCAGTCGCAAATTCTGAAAATTTTGCTTAGCTGCGCTGCATCAATGAATAACTATTCTTCTCTTCTCATACTTAGTCTCTTTGCTTTGCAACAGGGATAGTCTGTCATGTCTGCAGTTACAGAATCACAATCCGCGAAAAAATGGGCTATGCCCGATACGCTGGTGATTATTTTTTTCGTCGCTATTTTAACCAGCCTGGCCACCTGGGTTGTTCCCGTCGGCATGTTCGACAGTCAAGAAGTGCAGTACCAGGTTGATGGGCAAACCAAAACCCGTAAAGTGGTCGATCCCCACTCTTTTCGCATTCTGACCAACGATGCCGGCGAAGAGCAGTATCACCGGGTGAAATTTTTCACCACCGGCGATGAAAGTCCCGGGCTGATGAATTTTCCGTTCGAAGGGTTAACCTCCGGCTCTAAATTCGGTACTGCCGTTGGCATCATTATGTTTATGCTGGTGATCGGCGGCGCGTTTGGCATTGTTATGCGCACCGGAACCATTGATAACGGCATCCTGGCGCTCATCCGCCATACCCGGGGTAACGAGGTCTTGTTCATCCCGGTGCTGTTTATCCTCTTCTCATTGGGTGGCGCGGTCTTTGGTATGGGAGAAGAGGCGGTCGCCTTTGCCATTATCATCGCCCCACTCATGGTGCGCTTAGGTTACGACAGTATTACCACCGTGCTGGTGACCTACATTGCCACCCAAATCGGCTTTGCCAGTTCATGGATGAACCCGTTCTGTGTGGTTGTCGCACAGGGCATTGCAGGCGTCCCGGTACTCTCCGGCTCTGGTTTGCGTATCGTGGTGTGGGTCGTTGCCACAATGATTGGCCTGACTTTTACGCTGGCCTACGCAACACGCATCAAGAAAAACCCCCTGCTATCCCGCGTTCATGAATCAGACCGTTTTTTCCGCGAACAGCAGGACGAGGTGGTAGAGCGACGCTTCACGCTGGGTGACTGGCTGGTACTGATCGTCCTCACTGCGGTAATGATCTGGGTTGTCTGGGGCGTTATCGTCAACGCATGGTTCATTCCTGAAATCGCCAGCCAGTTTTTCACTATGGGTCTGGTGATTGGCATTATCGGCGTTGTCTTCCGGCTCAACGGAATGACGGTTAACATCATGGCTTCCTCATTCACTGAGGGGGCACGCATGATGATTGCCCCGGCCCTGCTGGTCGGTTTTGCCAAGGGGATATTACTGCTGGTTGGTAATGGTGAGGCAGGCGATGCGAGTGTGCTGAATACCCTGCTGCACAGCATCGCCAACGGCATTAGCGGCCTGGACAATGCCATTGCGGCGTGGTTTATGCTGCTGTTCCAGGCGGTATTTAATTTCTTCGTCACTTCCGGTTCGGGCCAGGCAGCGCTCACTATGCCACTGTTAGCGCCTCTGGGCGATCTGGTCGGCGTAAACCGTCAGGTGACCGTGCTGGCCTTCCAGTTTGGTGACGGATTCAGCCACATTATCTATCCAACATCAGCATCATTAATGGCGACGTTAGGCGTTTGCCGGGTGGACTTCCGTAACTGGCTGAAGGTAGGTGCCACACTGCTGGGCCTGCTGTTTATTATGTCCAGCGTGGTGGTGATTGGTGCGCAGATAATGGGGTATCACTAATTCACAACGCCGGTTGGCGATGTCAAAGCGTGTCACCCGGCCTACCCGATTGCATTACTGGGTAGGCTGGATAAGCGGTGTTTACTCCGCCTCTTCCTGTTTTTCGGCTTTCGCCCCTTCATTCTTGGCGTTGCGGGTCATCCACAGCGCCAGCGCTTTCAGCGAGTCCGGTGTGAACTCATCACAGCGCGCGGTAATTTCTTCCGGCGTTAGCCAGCAGACTTCGCTAATTTCTTCTTCCTGCAGCGCGAACGGACCGTGGGATACGCAGCTAAACAGCCCTCCCCATACGCGACAGTGTTGGTCTTCAAAATAAAACTGACCGTGTTCAGCAAACGGTACGCCTGCAATGCCCAACTCTTCTTCCGCTTCACGGCGGGCAGATTCAAGCATTTGCTCATCAGCCTGAACAACACCACCCGCGGTAGCATCCAGCATGCCGGGCAAAAAATCTTTTGTCTCGGTACGACGCTGAACCAGAATTTTGCCCATACCATCATGCACGACGATATACGTTGCGCGATGACGTAAGCGCTGCGCCCGCATTTGTTCACGGCTGGACTGTGCGATGACTTCATTGTCTTCATTCACAATATCCACCCATTCCGTACTTGCCAAACGATGCTGTTCCACCATCAGGAAACCTTCTTTTTTCTAGCGCTCTTACGGCGCGTTTACGTTTGTGGGGTAACTTACGGATTAATCTCGATCTGCGCAATGATACTTTGATCATTGAGTGCCATTACGCTGAGAACATTATCATCCAGAATCCCGTAACTTGCCGTAAAACCCCCTTTCGGAATACTGACCGAGCCGGGGTTAAAGTGGTAAATATCACCACGCTTCTCGGCAACCGGCAGATGCGTATGCCCATAAATCAGCACATCACCCGCATTCAGCACCGGGAGGTTTTCCGGGCCATAAAGATGCCCATGCGTCAAAAAGAGCCGCTGATTATCCATCAGAACCTGCTGCCATGGCGCAGTTATTGGAAAATGCAGGAGCATCTGATCCACTTCGCTATCGCAATTACCACGTACCGCAATAATACGTGACGCCAGCGCGTTCAAGCGGTCAGCAACCTGCGCAGGTGCATAACCTTGTGGCAGCGCATTACGCGGTCCGTGGTTTAAAATATCACCCAATATCACCAGCCATCGCGCCCCGCTTTGGGCAAACAGTTCAAGTACGCGCTCCGTGGCTGGCAACGACCCATGAATGTCCGATGCGAACATCAGCTTCATCACTCACTCCTCGTCGTATAATACCGTTTAATGATACTGGATTATCGCTCGATTATCAGCAGGAACGCTTCGCTGAAAGCGCGATAAAACGTTGTACCGAAGCCCGCTGCCACTGGAAGGTGGCGTAGTCGGCTAACGCCTGTGGAACGTCATCTCCGTTTAGCACCAGACGATTAAGCATTAGCGCTAAATCACAATCTGCGATACACCATTCGCCAAATAAATTTTGTTTCCCATGAGCAAGCAAACTTCCCGCCGTGGCGAACAATTTTTCTGCGCTGGCTTTACCCGCTTCACTCAACGGCGCTTTCTTCACCCCGGCAAACACAACGTCCGTGGAACGTTCTTCACGAATAGGCATCAGGTCGCTGCGGATCCACGCCTGAACCTGGCGGGCACGCGCGCGTTTTTGCACATCATGCGGATAGATGCGTTCCCACTGCGGCGGCGAGAAGGTCTCTTCCAGGAACTCGGCAATCGCCGATGATTCGCTCAATTCAAAACCGTCAATCTCAAGAACCGGGACGCGACGCGTCAGCGCATATCCTTGCCAGGTGGGTTGTAAATGCTCGCCCGCACTGAGATCAACGGTTTTCAGCGTAAAAGGCAGCCCTTTCTCCTGTAGCGCAACGTAAACGGACAACACATAGGGGGAGAAAAAGTTGGCATCTGACCACAGCGTAATTGCAGGTTTGCTCATAATGACCTCGGGATTGGATTGGCTAGCTTTCAAAATATAGAGTCTTTCTCACCCTGTCACTTGATGAAAACTCACGCACGCCAACAGGCTCTATACTTGTCATGACCCGGTTCATCACTCAACGGACGCTGAAAATGATCGACCTCTACTACACACCAACGCCCAACGGTCACAAAATCACGCTGTTTCTCGAAGAGGCGCAGTTGAAATACCGTCTGATTCCTGTCGATATCAGCAAAGGGAATCAATTTCATCCGGATTTTCTGCAGATCTCGCCGAACAATAAAATCCCTGCCATTATCGATAACGCCCCGGAGGACGGCGGTAAGCCGCTCAGCCTGTTTGAATCGGGTGAAATTTTGCTGTATCTGGCGGAGAAGAGCGGCAAGCTGCTCAGCGGTGAATTACGCGAACGCCACACCACGTTGCAGTGGCTGTTCTGGCAGGTGAGCGGTCTGGGTCCCATGTTGGGCCAGAATCATCATTTTAATCATTTTGCCCCCCAAACCATCCCTTACGCCATTGAGCGCTATCAGGTTGAAACTCAGCGTCTGTACAACGTGATGAACAAACGTCTGGAAATATCCCCCTGGTTAGGTGGCGATCACTACAGCATTGCGGATATTGCTTGCTGGCCGTGGATTCATGCTCATCAGCGTCAGCGTATCGACCTCGATACCTATCCGGCGGTTAATAACTGGTACGAACGCATTCGTACCCGTCCCGCCACGGAACGTGCGCTGCAGCACGCACCGAGTGAGAACCGGTAACGCGATTCGATTCTCGTGTATCATTAAGAGGTTCATACATGGAGGAAACCTGCAATGTCACAACCTGACGCAATTATTCGTATAAAAAACCTTCGTCTGCGCACGTTTATTGGCATCAAAGAAGAGGAGATCCTGAACCGTCAGGATATCGTCATTAACATCGCCATCCACTACCCGGCAGACAAAGCCCGCGCCAGCGAAGATATCAACGATGCGTTGAATTATCGCACCATTACCAAGAGCATTATTTCGCACGTAGAGAGTAACCGCTTCTCATTGTTAGAAAAATTAACCCAAGATGTGCTCGATATCGCACGCGAACATCACTGGGTCACTTATGCTGAAGTAGAGATCGATAAACTTCACGCATTGCGTTACGCCGACTCCGTGTCCATGACGCTGAGCTGGCAGCGCTAATCGTTATCCGGGAGGCAATATGCAGATTCTGATTACCGGTGGTACTGGCCTGATTGGACGCCATCTGATCCCCCGCTTGCTGGAATTGGGGCATCAGATAAGCGTTGTAACACGTACCCCTGATAAGGCCCGTCAGATTCTGGACTCCCGGGTTACGCTGTGGAAAGGGCTGGAGGACAGGCCCAACCTCAATGGCATCGACGCGATTGTTAACCTTGCCGGAGAGCCCATCGCCGATAAGCGCTGGACGGCTGAGCAAAAGGAGCGTTTGTGCCAAAGTCGCTGGGGTATCACCCAGAAACTGGTCGATTTAATCAACGCCAGCGATACGCCACCGACGGCGTTGATCTCAGGTTCGGCTGCCGGATACTACGGTGACTTAGGTGAAGTCGTCGTCACGGAAGAAGAACCGCCGCACAATGAATTTACCCATAAGCTCTGCGCCCGGTGGGAGCAAATTGCCTGCGGCGCGCAAAGCGATAACACGCGCGTATGCCTGCTGCGTACCGGTGTCGTACTGGCACCTGCGGGCGGTATCCTCGGAAAAATGGTTCCGCCGTTTCGCCTTGGTCTGGGCGGCCCCATCGGTAACGGACGTCAGTATCTGGCCTGGATCCATATTGATGATATGGTCAATGCGATCATCTGGCTGCTGGATAACGATTTGCGTGGCCCATTCAATATGGTCTCGCCGTACCCGGTGCGTAATGAGCAATTTGCCCATGCGCTGGGCCATGCGCTGAATCGCCCTGCTGTCTTACGCGTTCCCGCAACCGCAATGCGCTTGCTGATGGGGGAATCCTCGGTGCTGGTTCTCGGCGGTCAGCGCGCATTACCTAAGCGGCTGGAAGCGTCTGGTTTTGCGTTTCGCTGGTATGATTTAGAGGAAGCACTGGCCGACGTCATTCGATAAGCGCGAAGACTGTTCACTGTCGCCATTACGGTGGTAAGGTTATAAGCCTGACTTCTGTAATGGCGAATTTATGGCGATAATTACCACCCCGCGACTTATCCTCTCCCCGTTTCAACCGACTGACTGGCCGTTTTTCCTGCGACTACGCGAAAACCCGGACATCATGCGCTTTATGGGCACTATCTCCCCGATAAAAGAAACACGCCTGCTGTTCGCCCGGCGCCTTAATGCACCCCATACGTTTGTCATCCGCCAACATCATGACACGACTCCGCTCGGTGATATTGGTTTGCAGATTAGTCATCACTTTCCGCAAGAGGCTGATATTGGCTATTGCATTATTTCACGCGCTCAGGGAAAAGGGATTGCCAGTGAAGCGGTACGCGCGGTGTGCGACTATGCCTTTGAACACGCTGGCGTAATGGCGATAAACGCGTGGGTGCTGGCGGACAACAAAGGCTCAGTACGCATACTGGAAAAGACCGGTTTTGCGCACACACAGGTGCTCGAGCAAGCCTATGAAGTGAATGGTGTGCATTATGACGACTGGGGTTATCGTCTGGAGTGCGGGAAGCCGAAGGCCCGGTAAGCAACAAAAACGCCACCGGGCAATCGAGCGCTTATTTCAGCGATCCTTTAAGGAACTGCTGTAAACGTGGACTTTGCGGATTACCGAAGACCTGCTCCGGATCGCCTTCTTCTTCAATTTTCCCCTGATGCAGGAAAATCACGTGCGTGGAGACATGACGGGCAAACCCCATTTCGTGGGTGACGACCACCATGGTTTTCCCCTCTTCGGCCAGCTGTTGCATGATACGCAATACTTCCCCCACCAGCTCTGGGTCAAGCGCTGACGTCGGTTCATCAAACAGCAGAACCTCCGGCTCCATAGCCAGCGCGCGCGCAATGGAGACACGCTGCTGCTGACCACCGGACAGGTGCACCGGATACTTACCCTGAGCGCGTTCATCAATACCCACTTTAGCCAGATATTTCACCGCACGCTCGCGGGCTTCCTGCTTGTTCAGCCCTAATACCTGAATCGGCGCTTCCATGACGTTTTCCAGCACCGTCATGTGGCTCCACAGGTTAAAGTGTTGAAAGACCATGGTCAGGCGCGTACGCAGCAGGCGCAGCTGATTTTTATCCGCCACCTTAAGCTGACCGTCTTTGTCACGGACCAGGCCAATGTTCTGACCGCTGACCACAATCGACCCGGCGCTCGGTTTTTCAAGAAAGTTAATACAGCGCAGGAACGTACTTTTGCCAGAGCCTGACGAGCCGATAATACTGATCACATCACCCGCATTGGCCTGCAGCGATACCCCTTTCAGCACTTCATGTTCGCCGTAGTGTTTGTGTAAATCGATAACGTTTAATTTATTCTCAGACATCATGTTCTCAGTGCGTCGAAGGTTTTACATGCTGCAACCAGCGTTTTTCCGCTTTACGGAACAGACTGATCAGGACATACGAAATCATCAAATACAGCACGGCGGCAATACCGAAGGCGGTAAACGGCTGGTAGGTCGCCGAGTTGATATCGCGGGCAATTTTCAACAAATCCGGTACCGTGGCCGTAAAGGCCAGCGCCGTTGAGTGCAGCATTAAAATAACCTCATTGCTGTACGCAGGCAGCGCAATACGCAATGCGGAGGGCAAAATAATGCAGCGATACATCTTGAATGAAGAAAAACCGTAAGCGCGCGCGGCTTCAATCTCACCATGAGGCACCGAACGAATCGCCCCGGCAAAGATCTCGGTGGTATAGGCGCAGGTATTCAGCGTTAATGCCAGCACGGTGCAATTCAGCCCGCTGCGGAAAAACGCGTTGAGAAGGTCCGTCCCTTTGACAATTTCCAGCGTGTACATCCCGGAATAAAACACCAGTAGCTGAACGTAAAGCGGCGTGCCACGGAAAATATAGGTAAATAGCCAAATGGGGAACTGGATAAACTTATTGCTGGATACGCGACCAATCGCCAAAAACAGCGCCAGAATGCCGCCCATCACTACGGATGAAATCAGCAACCACAGGGTGATCGCTACGCCGGTAAAGCGATAGCCGTCGGTCCACAGCAGGGATTTCCAGTACTCCTGAATAATCTCAATCACAGGTCAGCCCTCTTCACACCCACAGAGTAGCGGCGCTCAAGGTACAGCAGCACACCATTAGACACGGTGGTAAACACCAGATAGATAAGCCCGCACACGACGGCAAAATAGAATGGCTCCCAGGTGCTCTTCCCGGCAAGCTGCGTCGCTTTCACCACGTCTTCCAGTCCGAGCAGCGAAACCAGCGCCGTCGCCTTCAAAATGACCTGCCAGTTATTGCCAATCCCCGGCAGCGCGTAGCGCATCATCGCCGGGAACATAATCCGGCGAAAAATCTGCGAAGAGGTAAACCCAAACGCCGTCGCCGCTTCAATATGGCCTCTTGGAACCGCCATAAACGCGCCACGGAACGTTTCAGTAAAATAGGCCCCGTAGATAAAACCGAGCGTAATAATCCCCGCCACCATCGGATCAATATCAATCTGGCTGATACCAACCGCGTCAGTGACCGTGTTCAGTGCGATTTGTAATCCGTAGAAAATGAGCAACATCAAGACGAGATCGGGTACCCCACGGATCAACGTCGTGTACCCTTCGAAAATCAGCGCCATTGCCCGGCTTTGCGACAGCTTTGCGCCCGCGCCGACAAGGCCTATCAGAACCGCCAGTACCACCGAGCTAAGAGCAAGCTCAAGCGTCACGATTGCGCCCTGTAAAATAACACCTGAAAAGCCATACAACATGCTGCCTGTCCTGTCGTGTGTGGTGAAGTAAGAAGCCTCTTTTGATTTCAGACAAACTGTTAAATGCCGGATGGCGGCGTTGCCTTATCCGGCCTACAAAATCGCTGTAGGCCTGATAAGCGCAGCGCCATCAGGCATAAATTCAACACGTCAAAAATCTACGGGCTTTATCAGCACCAGCGGTGATTAACCGCCATAAACATCAAAATCAAAGTACTTTTTCGCCAGCTTCTCGTAAGTTCCGTCAGCGCGCATTTCTGCAAACGCTTTATTCAGTGCTTCGCGCAGTTCGTTATCCTCTTTGCGCAGCCCCATACCGGTACCCACTCCGAACAATTTCTCGTCTTTCACAGACGGGCCGCCGAATTTGTAATCTTTGCCTACCGGCTGCTTCAGGAAACCTTCGCTGGCCGCAACTTCATCCTGGAACGCGGCGTCAATACGCCCGGCCGTCAGGTCAGAGTAGATATTGTCCTGCCCCTGATAGGAGACAATTTCAATACCTTTCGGCGCCCAGTGTTCATTGCCAAACGTTTCCTGAGTCGTGCCCTGCAGTACACCGACACGCTTACCTTTCAGCGATTCAATGGTCGGCTGGATAGCCGAATCTTTCGCAACCACCAGACGAGAGTCTGCTGCATAAAGCTTGTCGGTAAAGGCGATTTCCTGCTGACGTTTTTCAGTGATCGAAAGTGACGACATGATGGCATCAATTTTCTTCGCTTTTAACGAAGGGATCAGCGCATCCAGCGGGTTTTCAACGAAGGTACATTGTGTATTAATACGCTTGCACAGTTCTTTTGCCAGATCGATGTCAAAACCGACTAATTCACCCTGCGAATTTTTCGATTCAAACGGGGCATAAGTGGGGTCGGTACCGATCCGCACTTTTTGCGGAATAGCGGCAAATGCTGCGGTAGCACTGGAGAACGCCAGAACCAGAGAAAGAGACAACACCAGTTTTTTCATAACTATCCTCAACAGACTGTCTTATATAGGGGATCTTTACAGGACCAGGTGCAGTTATCGTGCCATTAATCAGGCCAACATGGCAAAGCATTCTGCCCTGTTGGCGGTATTTTTTTGCATGAAAAGCGCTTAAGTATGCATTCATGCTCATTATGTCAGCGATAAAAGCACCAAAATAGTGCACTGTAACTATCATGCACCGTAATCGTTCCCCGTTACGGTGCAATCGCTTCCCGTATTGGCGTATTAGTCGCCGTAGACATTAAAGGCAAAGTACTTTTTCGCCATTTTGTCGTAAGTCCCATCCTGACGCAGTTCGCCGAGCGCTTTATTAAAGGCCGCTTTCAGCTCTGCGTCATCTTTGCGTAAGCCAATCCCGGTTCCGTCACCAAAGTACTTTTTGTCTTTTACCGAAGGACCCGCAAAATCGTAGTCCTTGCCCGCAGGCTGTTTCAGGAATCCTTCGCTAGCCGCAACTTCATCCTGCAACGCGGCATCCAGACGTCCTGCCGTCAGGTCAGAATAGATAAGATCCTGGTTCGCATAGGCCACCACATCCACGCCTTTGCTGCGCCAGGTATCGTTAGCATAGGCTTCCTGGGTTGAGCCTTGCAGTACGCCAACATGTTTTCCCTTCAGCGAATCAAGGGTCGGTTGGATCGGGGAACCCTTCGCAGCAATCAGACGTGAGTCTGCGGCGTAAAGTTTGTCTGAGAACGCGATTTCTTGCTGGCGCTTTTCGGTAATAGACAGAGAGGAGATAATGGCATCGATTTTCTTCGCTTTCAGAGAGGGGATCAGCGCATCAAAGTCACTGGCAACCCAGGTACATTTGATCTGCATACGTTTACACATCTCATTGCCGAGATCGATATCAAACCCGACAAAATCCCCTTTGGCATCTTTAGAGGAAAAAGGGGCGTAGGTGGTATCTGTACCAATACGAACTGTCTGCGGAAGCGCTGCGTAGCTGGCCGCGGTGGCGGAAAGTCCTACCAGCAATGACAAAGCAAGTACCGTCTTCTTCATACATAACCCTCAAGTGGCGAAATTTTATTATGTTTTACGTTGTGTTGTGTGTTTGCAGACTTTTTCATGCAGGTCTTATGCCATTTTCGCGTCGATGAGGATATTCGACGTTAAATATGTTAATAAAACGTTGCAATATTGTCCTGATTTTGAAGATAGCAGGTATGACGGTTGAACCGCAGCGTTTCGTTACGTTTTAACGAATTAAATGTTGAGGATATGATCGCGGTTACAAAATTGCCCTGAAACAGGGCAAGGAATGCAGATATGCACGCTGGCGGAGCGGCTTATGCCCCCTGCCAGCGGGTAAACAGATCGTGCGGGAGAGCAATGTCGAACTGGTCGAGCACACGGTTAACCGTTTGATTAATCACATCATCAAGCGTCTGGGGACGATGATAAAACGCCGGAACCGGCGGCATAATTACCGCGCCTATTTCCGCCGCCTGGGTCATCAATCGCAGATGCCCCAGATGTAGCGGTGTCTCACGTACGCATAGCACCAGCGGACGACGCTCTTTCAGCACCACGTCAGCGGCGCGGGTCAGCAGCCCATCGGTATAACTGTGGACGATACCAGAGAGCGTTTTAATGGAACAAGGCAGAATGACCATCCCCGCCGTCTGGAATGAGCCAGATGAAATACTGGCGGCGATATCACGCGCGTCGTGATTCACATTGGCTAATGCCTGCACCTCACGTACGGACAGGTCTGTTTCCAGCGCCAGGGTCTGACGCGCCGCCGCACTCATTACCAGATGGGTTTCCACATCAGCAACGTCACGCAAAACCTGTAACAGCCGCACGCCATAAATTGCACCGCTGGCGCCAGAAATACCAATGATGAGTCGTTTCACTGTGAGAGCCCTTTGTTCTTCATGGCGTGACTGTGCCGGATTACCGCGTAGGGTGCAACTGTGAATGTGCGGTCGCACTCAGCGAGCTTTCGCGGATCACCAGCCGCACCGGCAGCAGTAAATTTCGCTCATGTTGCTCGCTGAGCAGTAAACGAAACGCATCTCGCCCAAGCTCGCGCTTATCTACCGCCACAGTGGTTAACGCCGGATGCGCCCAGGCAGCGGCATCGATGTCATCAAAGCCAACAATCGCGATATCTTGCGGCACGTTAATCCCCTTACGCGCGCAGACGCGCATCGCCACCAGCGCGGCAATATCGTTATAGGCAAAGATAGCATCCGGCGGCTGCGGCAGAGCTAACAGTTTGTCCATGCCCTCGACCAGCGCCTGTTCAATATCTTTGACCGGCGGTGCTTCAACACGGTACTCCGCGGGTAAAGACAGCCCGGCGTCAAATAACGCCTGCTGATATCCTTCTACGCGCTGGCGGATACTGTAATGGCGCTGCGAATGGCCGAGAAACGCAATGCGTTTGCGCCCTTGTTCAAGCAGATGCCGTGTCGCAATGAAGCCCCCATGAAAGTTATCCGGATTGACGCAGGGAAAATCCGCTGCCCACAGATCCACCAGCGTGACCGGCAGTGCCAGTTTACGCAGCTCGACCAGAGTTTCCGTTTCCAGATACCCTGCGGCAATCAGCGCGTCAGGCTGATGCAAATTAATGAGTTCAGCCAGCGAATCTTCCGGGCCAATCGGCAAGAAACTCATAGCAATATCGTTTTCCCGGCAGGCGTCAGCCACCCCAAGCATCACGCTGGAATAGAACGGCAATGCACTGGCTATATTGTGCTCGCGGTGCAGCAGAAACAGCAGCCGCTTAATGCGGCCACTGCGTAAACGACCGAAATCGTAACCTTCAGACTCGGCAATCGCCAGTATCCGCTGTCGGGTCTCTTCGCTCAGTCCTGGCTGCCCTTTCAGGGCCCGGGACACGGCGGCAATCGACACACCGCACGCCATTGCAATATCTTTGATTCGGGTCTTGTTTGCCATTCCGTTCGTTTTTACCTGTCACGCGTGGTTAAGCCGATGTCGGGTTCCTTAAGCGCTAAGAATACCACTAACGCGCCAATGATTAACTCTCCCTCATTTCCCTACAGAATAACTAACAGAACCACTAATGGCGCCTCCCACCGCCACTATCGTGACACCGATCACTATAAAATAATTATTTCTAGTAAAAACCAGGATCATTTTCACAGAGAAAGAAAACCGTCATATACCGAAATACCCGTACAGCCCTATGCTCAGAACCGTTACATCTTTAGTAAAAACTGTCAGAGATAAGCCGTAATGACTTTTTAAATCATCCCCCCTTGTTCGAGGATTGGTTATGACAATTGCTGATAACCTGGATTCTGATGCACAAACCGTTGATGCGGGAGAAACGCTCTCAACCCGCGAAAAGATAGGCTATGGATTAGGCGATGCTGGTGGACACTGCATCTCAGATTTAATAAGCGGCTTTTTACTTTTTTTCTACACCGACGTGTTCGGGCTTAGCCCGGCCATTGTCGGGGCAATGTTTTTTGTTCTACGCATTTTCGACGCCGTCTCTGACCCTGTGATGGGCGTGGTTGCCGACCGAACCCGCAGTCGCTGGGGGCGCTTTCGTCCGTGGCAATTATGGACAGCCGTTCCCTTGGGCATTATCGGTATCCTGACCTTTACCGTCCCGGATATCAGCCCCAACATGAAAATCGCCTGGGCATTCGGTACCTACTTCCTGCTTTCCCTGGGCTATACCGCCAACAATGTGCCCTACTGTGCGCTGATAAACGCCGTCACGAACCGCCACGATCAGGTGATGTCGTGTCAGTCCTGGCGTTTTGTATTAAGCGGTATTGCCGGCTTTCTGGTTGCGGTCGGTCTGCCGTGGATGGTGGAATTCTTTGGTCAGGGCAATCTGGCCAAAGGTTATCAATATGGCGTCACCGTACTGTGCTGCGTGGGCATGGTGATGTTTTTACTGTGCTTCTTGTGGGTGAAAGAACGCGTACCGCTGTCGCTGGTCGGCAAATTTACCCTGCGTGAGCATCTGGCCGGGCTGCGTAAAAACGATCAGTTACTGATGATGCTGGTGATGTCCTTCCTGCTGGTGAATATCCTGTGTATTCGCGGCGGCGGCTACATGTACTTTATTTCGTATGTTCTGCAGGGCAGCGCCGGGTTTATGTCGCTGTTTTTCGGTGTACTGACAGTGGCGGGCATTTTAGGCGCGATCATCGTTAATCCCCTCTCGCGGCGTTTCGATATGGTGCGCTTGTATATCTGCACCAACCTGATTCTGGTGGTATTTGGCATTGCGATGTGGTTCCTGCCAACCGGAGCTGATTACCGCATGCTGTGGCTGGGCTGCATTGCACTAAACGGCGTGATCCTCGGCTTCACCCTCCCCCTGCACTTCTCAATCATGGCCTTCGCCGACGACTACGGCGAATGGAAAAACGGCGTGCGCTCATCCGGGATGAACTTCGCTTTTAATCTGTTTTTCATCAAGCTCTCGTGGGCATCTTCCGGCGGCATTATCAGTATTCTGCTGATCATGGTGGCCTACCAGCCAGGTCTTGAAAATCAGACCGCAGCTTCTCTTCAGGGCATCACCCTATTGCAAAGCATTGTGCCGGCCATTTTCCACCTCGCACTGGCGCTGTGCCTGCTCAAATGCCGCCTCAATGGCCCGATGATGCAGCGTATTTCAACCGATCTTCACCAACGACATTCACACATTTCCTGAGGTATACATGATGCAGTCTGCTGTGATTGAAGCCGATCTCAACCGAATCACCATCACCGATCCATTTCTGGGTGAATACCAACGCTTGATTCGCGACGTGGTGATCCCGTACCAATGGGAAGCACTGAACGACACGATTCCCGAGGCAGAACCCAGCCACGCGCTGGCTAACTACCGCATCGCCGCCGGTCTGGAACACGGCGAGTTTTACGGCATGGTCTTCCAGGACAGCGATGTCACCAAATGGCTGGAAGCCGTAGCCTGGTCGCTGTGCCAGAAGCCAGATGCAGTGCTTGAAAAAACTGCCGACGAGGTGATTGAGCTGCTGGCTCAGGCGCAGTGTGACGACGGCTATCTCAACACCTGGTATACCGTAAAGGAGCCAGGCCTGCGCTGGACCAACGTCGCCGAATGCCACGAGCTCTACTGCGCCGGACACCTGTTTGAAGCGGCAGTCGCCTTCTTCAACGCCACCGGAAAACGTCGACTGCTGAACATCGCTTGTCGCTTTGCCGATCACATCGACACGGTGTTTGGTCCCAAAGAAGGCCAACTGCGCGGCTATCCTGGGCACCCGGAAATCGAGCTGGCGTTGATGCGTCTGTATGAAGTCACTCAGGAACCGCGCTACCAGGCGCTGGCCTGCTATTTCGTCGAGGAACGTGGCAAACAACCCTACTATTACGATATTGAGTTCGAAAAACGCGGCGGTACCCGACACTGGGTTGGTTGGGGCGACGCTTGGCCGGGAATGATAAAAGACAAAACATACACCCATGCGCACAAACCGCTCGCTGAACAGCATGAAGCGGTCGGTCATGCAGTGCGGTCGGTGTATCTGATGACCGGACTGGCGCACATTGCCCGTATCACCCAGGATGAAGAGAAGCGCCAAACCTGCCTGCGCATCTGGAACAATATGGTGCAGCGGCGGATGTACATCACCGGCGGTATCGGCTCGCAGGGCATCGGCGAGGCCTTTACCAGCGACTACGATTTACCGAACGACACCGCTTACGGCGAAAGCTGCGCCTCCATCGGCCTGATGATGTTCGCCCGCCGCATGCTGGAAATGGAAGGTGATGCGCACTACGCCGACGTCATGGAGCGTGCGTTTTACAATACGGTGTTGGGTGGAATGGCGCTGGACGGGAAGCACTTCTTCTACGTCAATCCGCTTGAGACGTACCCGAAAAGTATTCCACATAACCATATTTACGATCACATTAAGCCGGTGCGCCAGCGCTGGTTCGGCTGCGCCTGCTGCCCACCGAATATCGCCCGCACGCTGGTCGCCATTGGTCACTATATTTTCACCCCGCGACCGGACGCGCTGTTTATCAACTTCTACGCCGGGAGCGAAGCGCAGTTCAGCGTAAAAGACCAGACCCTGGCGCTGAACATTAGCGGTAACTATCCATGGGATGAGCGGGTCACTATTCACTTTAGCCAGCCAAAGACCGTTGAACATACCGTCGCGCTACGTCTACCGGCGTGGTGCGAAACACCGCACGTGCAGGTCAACGGAGAAACGGCACAAGGCAGAGTGATTAAGGGCTATCTGCATCTGCGTCGTCAGTGGCAGCAAGGTGACATCATTACCCTGAACCTGCCGATGACGGTCCGTCGCGTTTACGCCAACCCACTGGTGCGCCACGCTGCGGGCAAGGTCGCTATTCAGCGCGGGCCGCTGGTGTACTGTCTGGAACAGGCGGATAACGGCGCTGAGTTGCATAACCTGTCGCTGCCAAAAGCAAGCGAGCTGCGTGAAATTCAGGGCGTCGGAGTGCTGAAGGGCAAAGTGTTGCTGCAAGCTGAAGGGCTGCGCGTGTTGACCGCTGAGAGTGACAAGCCGCTGTACAGCTTTGATAACCGTCAGACAACGGTCGAAAAGCAGACCTTAACGTTTATTCCGTGGTTTAGCTGGGCCAATCGTGGCGAAGGTGAAATGCGGATTTGGGTCGACGAGGCGTAACATAAAAATGCCGGATGGCGGCTACGCCTTATCCGGCCTACAACGATGGTGGACTATAGGCCGGATAAGACGCAAAGCGTCGCCATCCGGCATGCCCTGACTTACCCTTCGTTGTGCATCTCGAGGTTTTCCGCTTCATTCTGACGCAATACCGCTTTAGCGTCATCATTGCGCAGGGAATCGAGGAAATCGAGGTACTGTTGGTCAACGTCTTTGGTGACGTACACGCCGTTGAACACGGAACATTCAAACTGCTGAATATCCGGATTCTCTGCGCGGACGGCTTCGATCAGATCGTTCAGATCCTGGAAGATAAGACCGTCAGCGCCGATGATTTGGCGGATCTCGTCAACTTCGCGGCCATGAGCGATCAGCTCCGTCGCCGTGGGCATATCAATACCATAGACGTTCGGGAAGCGTATTTCCGGTGCCGCAGAGGCCAGGTACACTTTCTTCGCCCCGGCTTCACGCGCCATCTCAATAATTTGTTCAGAGGTGGTCCCGCGCACGATGGAATCGTCTACCAACAGCACGTTCTTATCGCGGAATTCAGCACGGTTGGCATTCAGCTTACGACGCACGGATTTACGACGCAGTTGCTGACCCGGCATGATAAAGGTACGGCCGACGTAACGGTTTTTCACAAAGCCCTGACGGTACGGTTTACCGAGAATCCGGGCAATTTCCAGCGCGATATCGCACGAGGTTTCCGGAATAGGGATCACCACATCGATGTCCAGATCTTCCCACTCACGAGCAATTTTTTCGCCAAGCTTGGTGCCCATATTCACGCGGGCGCTGTAGACGGAAATCTTGTCGATGAACGAATCAGGACGCGCAAAGTAAACGTACTCAAACAGGCACGGGTTGCTGACCGGATTATCCGCACACTGACGGGTAAACAAATTGCCTTTTTCAGTGATATAGACCGCTTCACCGGGCGCAACGTCGCGCAGGAATTCAAAGCCAAGGGTATCCAGCGCCACGCTTTCAGAAGCCACCATATACTCGGTGCGGCCATCACCAATATCGCGTTTACCCAGCACCAACGGACGGATACCGTTAGGGTCGCGGAAGGCAACCATACCGTGGCCGATAATCATTGCTACACAGGCATAGGCACCACGGATCTGGCGGTTCGTCGCGGCGATCGCGGCAAAAATATTGTCCGCTTCCAGCGGGTAGTGGCGGAAGTTATCCAGCTCACTGGCGAAAATATTCAGCAGGATTTCTGAATCGGAAGTGGTGTTGATGTGGCGGCGCTTTTCTTCAAACAGCTTTTTACGCAGCTCATGGGCGTTGGTCAAGTTGCCGTTGTGGGCAAGCGTGATACCGTACGGTGAGTTGACATAAAAAGGTTGAGCTTCGGAGGCGCTGGAGCTGCCAGCTGTTGGATAACGCACATGACCGATGCCCATATTGCCCTGCAAACGCTGCATATGGCGAGCTTCAAAAATGTCGCTCACCATGCCGTTCGCTTTTCGCAAGCGGAAGCAGTTGTTGGCATCAATGGTGATGATGCCAGCGGCATCCTGGCCACGATGCTGGAGCACCGTTAACGCGTCATAAATCGACTGGTTTACCGGCATAACACCGGCGATACCGACAATACCGCACATACGTCTTTTCCTCGTTCAGCAACGACCCAAAATTTATACTTTGGGCAAGAAACTTGACGAGCTTTGCAGATAGTCAAAGAACCATCTGATGATGAAACTGAACTGCGGGATCAGCTGCGACTTACTCCAGTCTTCACTTTTCGACACACCGGTAAACGTATCGAGAAAGAACAGTATGGCGGCGACGATCAACGCTCCGCGCAAAGCACCGAAGCAGATCCCCAACACCCTGTCGGTACCCGACAGACCTGTTTTCTCCACCAGTTGGCCTATCACAAAGTTAACGATAGCGCCGACGATAAGTGTCGCGATAAACAGTATCGCGATAGCAATCCCATTTCGAACCAGTTCGTCTTCAAAGCCCGTAAACCAGACAGACAGGTAAGTGTAGTAATGGCTGGCGACAAAGAAAGCACAACCCCAAGTCACCAACGATAATGCTTCACGAACAAAGCCACGGATCAGGCTAACCAGACAGGAAAAACCAATCACCGCGATAATGGCGTAATCAATCCAGACCATATATGTCCCACGATTTTACGCCCTGTCGTCCTGTTCGGGGCGCATTCTAACAGAAAAAGAAAACGTTTGCGTAGGGATTTCCTTTCCACGCGTAAATAAAAATGGCGCTGAAAAAATCTTCAACGCCATCTAACTTTTTGCCTCTTTGGGCACTGCCGGATGGCGGTGTAAACACCTTATCCGGCCAACCTAAGCGTAGCGCCGTAGAGCGCAGCGCCATCAGGCAACGTCCCATTAATTAGGGGTATACCCCATCACGACCCCACTCAAGCCGGAGATCTTCTGCAGTTCGCCAAGCGAATTTTTCAGCTTATCTCTGGAGGCGTCAGGCCCAACGAGAATACGGGTTATTTTACCCTGTACCGGCGTGGACGGGGAAGTAAATACCCGGAAACCCGCACCGCGAAGTTTACCCACGATCTCATTGACCTTGTCCGCATTTTTCAGCGCACCCAGTTGCACAACATACGCTTTGCCGGTCGGTGCCGGCGCTTCTGCGACAACCGGTTTCGGTGCAGGTGCAGGGGCGGCCGGTGTTGGCACTGGCGTCGCAACAACAGGTTGTGGCTTCGGTTTAGGTTTAGGTTGCTCGACCGGCGCAGGAATAGGATCAAACTCCGCGCCGTTAGCCACCGGCAGGCGCGACGGATCCAACGACGGCGCGGCAGCATCGCCCGCGCGCACCTCTTCTGCTGCACCTTCCGGCGGCTGCGTCGGCAGCGCCTGCGTGGCAGCAGGCATCATATCCGGCTCATCGCGATCGCCAGGTTTAGGCACCAACGGAATGGCCGCGAACTCATCCTGATAATGTTTTTTCTGCCCGTCAAGCAGCCCAGGAAGCACAATCACCCCGAGCGCAACCAGCACAATTGTGCCGACTAATCGATTCTGAAACTTACTCGCCACCGCTTCTCCCCACGTCTATCACTTCCATGACATGTGCGACAGTGTGAAACGATCCACACACCAACACGGTATCTTCTGGTTTTGCATCTGCCAACGCCGCACGCCATGCCTGCGCCACGCTATCATAGGCTTCACCTGTTCCCAGATGTTCCAGCAGTTGTTCTGCCGTCGCGCCTCGCGGCCCTTCCAGGGGTGCACAATACCACGCATTTACCACGCTTTTCAGCCAGGCCAGCGTACCGGCAATGTCTTTATCATGTAGCATACCGATAACCGCAAGCACGCGCCCGTTTTTCACTAACTTTTTCAGACGCCCGGTCAGATATTCTGCTGCATGAGGGTTATGTGCGACATCAAAAATAACGCGCGGCGATTCACTCACAATCTGGAAACGCCCTGGTAAAATGGCCTGCTCAATCCCCTCACGAATCGCTTGCTCGCTAACATCAAGTCCGCTTGCCCGTAGCGCAGCCAACGCCGTGGCGGCATTAGGTTGCGGCACCTGAGGTAACGGAAGATGCGTCAGCGTACCGTGACTGTCGGTAAAGGACCAGTCGCTTTCCGTCACCACATAGCGCCAGTCAACGCCACAGCGCTGCAAAATAGCCCCGGTCTCTTGTGCCACATCGGCAATGGTGTAAGGCATTTCCGGTTCACCGACAATGGCCGGTTTTTCAGCGCGGAAGATCCCGGCCTTCTCACGACCAATGCTTTCGCGATCCGGCCCCAGCCAGTCAGTATGGTCAAGTGCAATACTGGTGACTACGGCGACATCAGCATCAACGATATTGGTAGCATCAAGGCGCCCGCCCAGGCCGACTTCCAGAATCACCACATCAAGCTTAGCCTGCTTAAACAACCACAGCGCCGACAGCGTACCGTATTCAAAATAGCTCAGCGAAATATCACCGCGTGCGGCTTCAATCTCGGCAAACGAGGCAGTATGGGCAGATTCCGCGAGTTCACGCCCCTGCACGCGAACACGTTCCGTGTAGCGCACCAGATGAGGAGAACTGTATACCCCGACTTTATATCCCGCCGCGGTCAGTACGGATTCCAGCGTACGGCAGGTTGTACCCTTACCGTTGGTGCCTGCCACCGTGAAAACAAACGGCGCGGGTTTCAGCACACCCAGATTTCGTGCAACCTGGCTGACGCGCTCGAGGCCGAGATCGATGGTTTTACTGTGCAGGTTTTCCAGATAAGAAAGCCACGACGCCAGGGGCGACGCGGCTTGGGGAATACGTTTATTGTCCATGATGCCTGTCAATTCGTCACGTTAATAAAAGCAAAAGGGCAGCGCCAACCGGCCTGCCCTTTTCTACTCGTCGTCTTTCACGTTGCAGGCGCGTTGGCTGTGCTCGCTCCCCCGAATCACTTAGCGGTGTAAGCTCATCGGGAATCACTCACCGTCTTCCTGCGACGCGAAATCCATAGAGTCCGTTATCAGGCCTCTGATTCCTGATCGGGTACCGGAGGTACCACTACGCCTTCAGTCGGCTCATCCGGATTCGGCGCCGGAAGATTCATCAGCTTCGCCAGAACGCTCGCCAGTTTCAGGCGCATTTCCGGACGGCGGACGATCATATCGATAGCGCCTTTTTCAATCAGGAATTCACTGCGCTGGAATCCCGGCGGCAGTTTTTCACGTACGGTTTGCTCGATAACACGTGGACCGGCAAAGCCAATCAGTGCTTTCGGTTCAGCAATGTTGAGGTCGCCCAGCATCGCGAAACTTGCGGAAACACCGCCCATGGTTGGGTCAGTCAGTACAGAGATATACGGTAAACCGCGTTCCTGCATTTTTGCCAGCGCCGCAGAGGTTTTAGCCATCTGCATCAGCGACATCAGCGCTTCCTGCATGCGCGCCCCGCCGGAAGCGGAGAAGCAGATCAGCGGACAATTGTCTTCCAGCGCCTGCTCAACGGCACGAACAAAACGTGCGCCAACCACAGAACCCATGGAGCCGCCCATAAACGCGAACTCGAATGCGGCTGCAACGACCGGCATACCGTGAAGCGTGCCTTTCATTACTACCAGCGCATCTTTTTCACCGGTTTCTTTCTGCGCAGAAGCCAGTCTGTCTTTATACTTCTTGGAGTCACGAAACTTCAGCAGGTCTTTCGGCTCAAGCTCGCTACCCAACTCCACAAGAGAACCTTCATCTAACAGGCTATGCAGGCGATTGCGCGCCGACATGCGCATATGATGGTCACACTTCGGACAGACCTCAAGATTACGTTCCAGCTCAGCACGGTATAATACCTGACCGCAGCTATCACACTTGGTCCACACCCCTTCAGGAATGCTTGCCTTGCGGGTGGGAGTAATATTGCTTTTAATTCGTTCAATCCAGCTCATTGGTGACCTTTCTGCCTGAACCTTAGTCAGCTTTGTTATAAGGGGCGCATAATGCCATTTTTGCCCCCAACAGACCATGAATGTTGCACATTAAAACATAACAGCCCGAAACTTTGGACAAAAAAGTGGTCGAACCGCTGAGTTACTTTCTATTTTTGCGCCCTTGATGCTGCGCGTTTGTGACGAATCACTTCGATAACACCAGGCAATACGGAGAGGACGATAATCGCCACAATCAATAATTTCAGGTTTTCCTGCACCACCGGCAGATCGCCAAACAGATAGCCTGCGTAGGTGAACAGTAATACCCACAGCAGCGCGCCCGCTACGTTAAACAGTGCAAAATGACGGTAGGACATGTGTCCCATACCGGCAACAAACGGTGCAAATGTGCGTACGATAGGGACAAAACGCGCCAGAATAATGGTTTTACCGCCATGACGCTCATAGAACGCGTGGGTTTTATCCAGATAGCTGCGACGGAAAATTTTCGAGTTCGGATTGCTGAACAGCCTTTCGCCGAACACCCGACCGATAGTGTAGTTCACCGCATCGCCCACGATTGCCGCCACGATCATTAACGCCACCATCAGATGGACATTTAAATCATTAGTGGGCAATGCAGAAAGCGCGCCTGCGACAAACAGCAGCGAATCTCCCGGCAGGAACGGCGTAACCACCAGTCCGGTTTCACAGAACAGGATCAGAAACAGAATGGCATATACCCAGACACCGTATTCTGCGACCAACTCCGCCAGGTGCACATCAATGTGCAGGATAAAATCAATAAGAAAGTAAATCAGTTCCATAGTATGCCTTTATACGACTCAAATTAGTCCGCCAGAAATAGCGGGCCCATCGGCGGTTTTGGCAGGTCAAACCGGTCGGGGTAATCTACCGCCACCAGATACAAACCTTCCGCTTTCGCCGTTGCCGCTGCCAGCGTTCTGTCCTTCGCCGCTAACAGTTCTGCTATCCAGCTCTCCGGCTGGTTGTGGGCACCTACTTCCATCAGGCTGCCAACAATATTCCTGACCATATGATGTACAAAGGCATTCGCTTTAATATCTACCACCACATAAGGACCATGACGCGTCACGTTAATGTGCATCACGTTACGCCACGGTGTGCGCGACTGGCACTGCACTGCCCGAAACGAGGTGAAATCATTCTCCCCAATCAGGCATTGGGCCGCGCGATGCATACGTTCAGCATCCAGCGGCTCATAGTAATGCGTCACGCCTTTACCCAGAACTGCTGGGCGCAACCGATGATTGTAGATGATATAACGGTAGCGGCGCGCCGTGGCGCTAAACCGCGCATGAAAATCATCCGGTACAGCTTTCACCCAACGCACGGCAATGTCACCAGGTAAATTCGCATTTACCCCCAGCGTCCATGCCGCATCTTTACGTTGCGCGGTGGTCTCAAAGTGCACCACCTGGCCCGTACCATGAACGCCAGCATCGGTACGCCCGGCACAAAATACCGTGATGCGTTCATTGGCGACCTGCGAAAGTGCTTTTTCCAGCTTTTCCTGAACGCTGCGAACTTCGTTCTGGCGCTGCCAGCCATAATATTTGCTGCCATCATACTCAATACCCAGCGCAATTTTATGGACGGGCAGCTGTTGCAGGTCAGACATTAGTACATATACTCCTGCACCAGTTTTTCAGCGATTTTCACCGCCATCAACGCGCCGCCAAAGCGTACGTTGTCTGCTACAGACCAAAACTGTACCTGTTCTGGCATACCGTAATCATTGTGCACGCAGCCTACCGAAAGATGTGGGCTACCCGACGCATCGCTGACCTGGGTTGGGAAATCGGTCGCTTCCGACAGCACAATGTCCTCACCGCGCTCAAACGCATCGCGCGCTTCTTCTGCTGCCAGCGGACGTAATGCTTCAAAGCTCACCATTTGCGCATGACCGTAGAACACCGGCGACTGTACGATGCTGGCGGAGATCATCAGCCCCTCGTCCTGCATGATTTTACGCACTTCATCAACGATACGACGCTCTTCACGCACACTGCCTTCGCGGTCTGGCAGCAACGGCAGCATGTTGAACGCCAGTTGACGGCCAAAGAAATCGTCGTCATCAATCGGAATACCGTTGAGCAGTTTCGCACTTTGCCCGGCCAGCGCATCTACCGCTTTTTTGCCATGAGCGGAAGCTGAGATAATATTGGTCACCGTAATACGCGAAAGGCCACCGTCGTCAATCAACGGTTTCAATGCAGACAACAGTTGGCTGGTCAGGCTGCCAGGGACCGCAATCACGTTGCGGTTGCGGTAATCTGCCAGTACGAACGGGTTCACGTCCGGTACCACCAGCGGGACGTCCGGCTCAAGCGCAAACAAACCGCTGCTGTCAATCACCAGGCAACCCGCATTGGTGGCTTCTTCTACCCATGCTGCGGTGGCTTCCACGCCCGCAACAAAAAAGGCCAGCTGCGCTTGAGTCCAGTCAAAGTCAGCGACGTCCTGGACAATGATTGATTTACCGTTAAAACGCAGGTGCTCACCCGCGCTTTCATTACGAGCCAGCGCATAGATCTCACCGACCGGGAACTGGCGTTCCGCCAGCGTGTCGAGCAGGGCTTCGCCTACGGCGCCCGTTGCGCCCAGAATGGCAATATTCCAGCCTTCAGACATGGTGATTTACTCCAGAAATACGTAAGCGTCCCTGTCGTATTATTCGACAGGGAGCATTAAGAAGACATTAATGTGCCGGGTGATGAACGGCGTTAAAACCCAGCTTACACAACAAGGTAGCGGCAGCGACGTCGTCACACATGACGTACAAAGACGACCATTCACGGCGCTCAAGGTAATTTTTACGCAGTTTATCAAACTCACCCGGAATTCCAGCGACTTTACGCAGCGGCGCATCGTCGCGGCGCACATCATACACTAAATGCACCAGCCTTTTCAGCGTTGGCTGATCCAACGGGCCATGCAACGTGATGCGTCCAAATTCCGGGGCAGGTAACAGGGTGCTCAGTGCAACATGCTGTTCGCGGCCAATAAACTTGCTATAGGCCTCAAAGACCTGCGTGGTTCCCCGAGCCTTCCCTTCAAGGGTGTATCCTGCAATATGCGCCGTACCGATATCCGCTTTCTCGAGCAACGCGACATTCAGGTCCGGCTCGCCCTCCCAGACATCCAACACCACGCTCAGATGTTGCCCGGCATTAAGGCGGGACAGCAACGCGGTATTGTCGATGACCGGCCCACGGCAGGCGTTAATCAGGATGGTGCCCGGCTTCAGTCGGCCAATTAGTGCTTCATCAGCCAAATGCAGAGTCTTGTACGGACCGTCTTTAAACAGCGGCGTATGGAAAGTCAGTACATCGGCGTGCTCAACCAGTTCGTTCAGCGAGCGGAAATCGCCCTCGTCTCCCCGGTCAGCACGCGGCGGATCGCAAAGTAACGTGCGGATCCCTAATGCTTCCAGTCGCGCCTGCAAACGCGCACCCACATTGCCGACACCAACAATACCCACGGTGCGATCGGCTAACGCAAAACCATCGCGCTCCGCCAGCATCAGCAGTGCTGAAAAGACATACTCGACAACCGCAATCGCATTGCAACCGGGCGCGGCAGAGAAGCCAATCTCAGACTGTGCAAGCCAAGCTTCATCCACATGGTCAGTGCCCGCAGTTGCCGTCCCGACAAACTTAACCGGTTTTCCGCCAAGCAGTGCTTCATTGACCTTCGTCACCGAGCGCACCATTAAGGCGTCCGCATCATCCAGTTCTGCGACGGGAATCGGACGACCGGGAACCGCTTTTACCTCCCCCAAACGACTGAACAGTTCGCGGGCATAGGGCATATTTTCATCAACGAGGATTTTCACGTCTTTCGCACCTGTTTGAGAACGAGAGTTAACCGGGCAAGTGTGCCATAATCTCGCCGCCAGGCATACTGCGAGACCTGGCTAGCACAGTTTTAAGGAACAGAGATGATGCAGCCCATTTCAGGTACGCCCGCGCGCCCTCCCGGTGAAGGCCAAAACGCCCCTTCCGTTACGGGCGAACAACCGTTATCCACGCAACAACGTACCGTGCTGGAACGACTGATTACCCGTCTGATTTCACTTACCCAACAGCAGAGCGCTGAGGTGTGGGCCGGAATGAAGCACGATCTGGGCGTCAAAAGTGATACGCCGTTACAGTCACGTCACTTTCCTGCTGCAGAACAAAACCTGACCCAACGACTTGGGGTTGCTCAACAAAAGCATGTCAATCGTCAGGTGCTGGCGCAGCTTACGGAACTACTGAGTCAGGGGAATAATCGTCAGGCAGTAAGCGATTTTATCCGTCAACAGTACGGACAAACGGCCCTCAGTCAACTCACGCCCGATCAGTTGAAAAATGTGCTGACGCTATTGCAGCAGGGGCAGCTTTCTATTCCGCAGCCGCAGCAACGCCCGGCAACCGCTCGCCCTCTGCTACCCGCCGAGCACAACACGCTGAATCAACTGGTTACAAAAGTAGCGGCCGCTACAGGAGAATCCGGCAAGCTGATCTGGCAGTCGATGCTGGAACTGTCTGGGGTAAAAAGCGGTGAGCTGATCCCGGCAAAACAGTTTACGCACCTGGTCACCTGGCTACAGGCGCGCCAGACGCTGAGCCTGCAAAATGCCCCGACGTTGCAAACGTTGCAGGCGGTGCTCAAGCAACCGTTAGAGCCAAATGAACTTGTGGCCATCAAGGACTACGCGCAGCAAACGTATCAGATCCAACCGCAAACGATTCTGACCACCGTGCAGATACAGGATTTGCTCAACCAAATCTTCCTGCGCCGCGTTGAGCGTGACCGGGAGCAAGAATTAAGCGATCCGCGCCACCTCCAGCCGATTTACAGCCCGTTCACGCCAGTGATTGAAACCGTTAAATCACTGTCGGCGCGACCGGGACTGCTATTTGCGGCGCTACTGGTTGTGTTAGCTATATTCTGGCTCGTCGTTTAGTTTTTGCGCAACGTCAGCAGCGTCACAACAATCCCCACCACCGCGGAAATCGCCCCGGCAAGGAATACCGAGGAATAGCCGTACGCGGTGGCCAGAACGCCCGCGACAGGACCGCTTACGCCGTAGGAGATATCCTGAAATGCGGCGTAACCACCGAGTGCAGTACCGCGTACCTGTGCAGGAACGCGCTTCACCACCTCCACGCCCAGCGCCGGGAAGATCAGCGAGCATCCGGCCCCGGTTAATGCTGCACCCAGCAGCGCAATCCAGGCCGTTGGCGCCTGCCAGAGCAGCAGCAGCCCCACGGTTTCAACCAACAAAGAAACCACCGCCACCTTCACGCCGCCAAACCGATCCGGCATCCAGCCAAATAGAATGCGCATGAGCACAAACGCACCGCCGAACGCGGTCAGGGTAAAACCTGCCATCGTCCAGCCGTTGCTGACAAAATAGAGCGAAATAAACGTGCCGATCACCGCAAACCCCACGCCCTGCAGCGCTAACCCCAGCCCCGGTTTCCAGATAAGCCCAACCACGCTCCATAGCGAAGGACGTTCCCCCGCATGGGCGGGCACTTTACGCACGGTGCCGTTGAATGCCCATGCCAGCAGCGGCAATGCCATGGTGGTCGCCGCCAGCGCTGCAAAGCCAAAATGGCTGTGGATCAGCAGACCCAACGGCGCACCGGCCGCCAGGGCGCCGTAAATCGCCATCCCATTCCACGACATCACCTTGCCGGAACGCGTTGGCCCAACCAGCCCCAATCCCCAGGTCAGGGTGCCGGTCAACAACTGACTTTCACCAAAGCCGAGGATCAGACGTCCGACAATCAACAACGCAAACTTTACTGGAACGGAAACGGGTAAAAGTGCCGCTAATAGCCACGCGACTCCCGCCAGTGCACAGGCCAACATCCCCTGCAGCGCCGAACGTTTGGCACCGTATTGATCGGCTAAGCGCCCGGCGTAGCCACGTGTTAAGACCGTTGCCAGAAACTGGATGCCCACGGCAATGCCGACCATGGTGTTGCCATAGCCTAGCTCCTGGTGCACAAACAGTGGGATGACGGGTAAAGGTAGCCCGACCGTCATATAGGTCAGGAAAACGGCAAAAGCGATACGAAACAGCGACACATTCGCCGACGGTGTTTTTTCTTGTTGGGTTACTGCTGTCATGCGTTACTCCAGAATGCAGAGTAAGGCGAGGAATGCCCACGCCCCCCTCTACCTGACGATCAGGATTAAGGTGCGTTGGATAACGTTAAACGCTTACGCATTATCATGAGGATAATGTTGAACCTGGAGTCTGCCTGTAAACCAGATTAATTGTCAACGATATAAAAAAGGGGAGCCAGGCGGCTCCCCTTACTGTATAGCATGGACCGGATAACAAATCCGGCCTGTTCTGATCTCTTACGCTTTCAGCTTACGCATAACCAGCGTGGCATTCGTGCCGCCAAAACCGAAGCTGTTGGACATAACGGTCGTCAGCGCTTTTTCAGTCGGTTCGGTCACGATGTTCAGACCCGCCGCCTGCTCGTCCATCTCTTCGATGTTGATGCTTGGTGCGATAAAGCCGTGTTCCAGCATCAGCAGGGAGTAGATAGCTTCCTGCACGCCAGCCGCGCCCAGAGAGTGACCAGTCATCGCTTTGGTTGCGGAGATCGCCGGGCTGTTGTCGCCGAAGACTTCACGGATAGCGCCCAGTTCTTTCACGTCGCCTACCGGAGTAGAGGTACCGTGGGAGTTCAGGTAGTCGATTGGCGTATCTACGCCGTTCATCGCCATCTGCATGCAACGCACTGCGCCTTCACCTGATGGAGCCACCATGTCTGCGCCATCGGACGTTGCGCCGTAGCCAACGATTTCAGCATAGATATGCGCGCCACGTGCCAGAGCGTGTTCCAGCTCTTCAACCACAACCATACCGCCGCCGCCTGCGATAACGAAACCGTCACGGTTCGCATCATAAGTACGGGATGCTTTTTCCGGGCAGTCGTTATATTTGGTAGACAGTGCGCCCATGGCGTCGAACTCACAGGCCATTTCCCAGCACAGCTCTTCGCCGCCGCCAGCAAAAACGATATCCTGTTTGCCCAACTGAATCTGCTCAACCGCATTACCGATACAGTGCGAAGATGTCGCACAGGCGGAGCTGATGGAGTAGTTCACACCGTGGATTTTAAACGGGGTTGCGAGGCAGGCAGACACACCTGAGCCCATCGCTTTTGTGACCACATACGGGCCAACCGCTTTCAGGCCACGCGGGCTACGCATTGCGTCAGCGCCGAACACCTGAAAACGTGGGGAGCCGCCGCCGGAACCTGCAATCAGGCCAACGCGCGGGTTATTCTGGTAAACTTCTGCAGAGAGGCCGGCGTCAGCCACTGCCTGCTCCATAGAAAGGAATGCATAGATGGATGCGTCGCTCATAAAGCGCACAACTTTACGGTCAATGAGTCCAGTGGTATCCAGTTTTACGTTGCCCCAAACGTGGCTACGCATGCCGGAGTCCTTCAGCTCCTGAGAGAAAGTGATCCCTGAACGTCCTTCACGCAGAGATGCCAGGACTTCCTGCTGGTTATTACCGATGCTGGAAACGATGCCCAAGCCAGTAATCACTGCACGTTTCATTCAATACCTCTGTAAGTCGCACTATTTTAAAGTTTCGAGTGGCACAATAGCGTACACTTGTACGCCGAACAAGTCCGATCAGCCATTTTATGTGGAAATTTGCGCACTCAGGCACTCATCGTTAAGATCGAGACACAGCAAGCCAGACGAGTAACTTACGTGAAACAATACGCGATACAACCTGCCAACCTCGAATTCAACGCTGAGGGTACACCTGTTTCCCGAGATTTTGACGATGTCTATTTTTCTAACGATAACGGGCTGGAAGAGACGCGTTATGTCTTTCTCGGCGGCAATCATCTCGCGGACCGATTTCCCACCCATTCACGCCAGTTATTCATAGTGGCGGAAAGTGGTTTTGGCACTGGGCTAAACTTCCTCACCCTCTGGCAGGCATTTACGACTTTTCGCACTGCGCACCCTGACGCAACCCTGAAAAGATTACATTTCATCAGTTTTGAAAAATTTCCGCTGACGCGTGACGACCTGAAGTTGGCCCATCAGCATTGGCCGGAACTGGCTCCGTGGGCTGAGCCATTACAGGCTCAGTGGCCGCTACCGTTAGCAGGTTGTCATCGACTGCTGTTGGATGAAGGTCGGGTTACGCTGGATTTGTGGTTCGGCGATATTAACGACCTCACCAGTAAGTTGGATGAATCCCTGAACCAGCAGGTCGACGCCTGGTTCCTTGACGGTTTCGCTCCGGCAAAAAATCCCGATATGTGGACGCCAACGCTGTTTAACGCCATGGCCCGGCTGGCCCGTCCGGGCGGCACGCTGGCAACCTTCACCTCCGCAGGTTTTGTCCGGCGGGGCTTGCAGGACGCCGGTTTTACAATGCAGAAATGCAAAGGCTTTGGGCGCAAACGTGAAATGCTGTGCGGCGTGATGGAACAACACCTCACGTTCCCGTCACCCGCACCGTGGTTCTCACGCGCCAGCACGGAAAAACGGGAAGCGGCTATTATCGGGGGCGGTATTGCCAGCGCACTGCTGTCGCTGGCTCTTTTACGTCGTGGCTGGCAGGTAACGCTGTATTGCGCTGACGATAATCCTGCACAGGGCGCATCCGGTAATCGTCAGGGCGCACTTTACCCTTTACTCAGTAAACATGACGCCGCCATTAATCTCTTTTTCCCCACCGCATTTACCTTTGCCCGACGTCTGTATGACGCCCTGCCGGTGGATTTTGCCCACGACTGGTGCGGCGTAACGCAACTTGGTTGGGATGAAAAAAGCCAACAGAAAATTACCCAAATGCTGTCGCTTGCCTTACCCGACGACCTCGCGCTGGCCGTTGATGCTGAGCAGGTTCTGCAAACAACCGGCGTCGCAACCAACTGCGGCGGGATTCAGTATCCTGGCGGAGGATGGCTGTGTCCAGCGCAGCTCACCGCCGCCGTACTGGATTACGCCACGAGGCTGGGATTACGCACCCATTACCAACATACACTGGCATCACTTGTACAGCAGGAAAACAGCTGGCAGCTTCAGTTTGCCACTGGCGAAACCGTCGAACACGAGGTAGTGGTGCTGGCGAATGGTCATCGCATAAATCGCTTTGATCAGACCCAACCGTTACCGGTTTATTCTGTCGGCGGTCAGGTGAGCCATATCCCCACCACGCCTGCACTGTCGGTCCTACATCAGGTGTTGTGTTACGACGGCTACCTCACGCCGCAAAATCCGGCCAATCAGCATCATTGCATCGGTGCGAGCTATCGTCGTGGTGAGGAAGAGACAACGTATCGCGAGGAGGATCAGCAGCAAAACCGCCAGCGTTTACTCGACTGCTTCCCGCATACCGCATGGGTAAAAGAGGTGGATGTCAGTGGGCAATCGGCACGCTGTGGCGTTCGCTGCGCCACCCGCGATCACTTACCGATGGTCGGCAATGTGCCGGACTATGAGGCAACGCTCAGTCAGTACGCCAATCTGTCAGAACACAAAGAGACCGCTGCGCGCGCACCGGTTTACCGTGACGTCTTTTTGCTGGGCGCGCTGGGCTCGCGCGGACTGTGTTCCGCCCCGCTGTGTGCAGAGATCCTGGCCGCGCAAATGAGTAATGAACCCATCCCAATGGATGCAGAAACCCTTGCCGCGTTAAATCCGAACCGTTTATGGGTGAGAAAATTAGTGAAGGGAAAAGCGGTAAAATCCTGAGGTCATCATTGCGGGCCGCATGAGTCGTTAACGGCATCCGGCCCGCAAGGCAATTATTGTTGTGTCGCCTTCTGGAACAACGTGTCCCACATCTCTTTTACTAACGCCTGGTCACGCGGCGAAAGTTCGCCCGCGCTGATGGCTTTTTCCAGGCTGCTGGTAACATTGGCGTACAGTGCCTCAGCGGAATGGTCGTCGCCGCCGTCCAGTTCTGCCACAGCCAGCGTCAAGTGTCCACGCAAGTACCCACTGGCAAACAGCTCATCATCGCTGGCGTGTTCTACCATATCGTCGATTAGTACCAGAATGCGTGATTCAAACTCCGCGATCATCTTCTTTCCTCATTGTAAACGTGGCAGCCGCTTCAGTTGAGCGCTTCGGGCCACGGGAATTGTTCCGCCTTAAGTTCAGGCGTGTGATAATAATTCTGTAACGCACGAATAAAACGCGCCGGACGTTCAGGAATGCCGTTTTCCAGATACGCCATCACCTGAGCATGAACACGCCGCTGGAACACCACGCGATCCGGTTCAAAGTCCCCTTCCAGGTTGTCGCAGCTAACGTTAAACGGATAGCCCGCCGCCATGCAGAACAGCCAGTCAAATGCCTGGGGCTTCACTTCCACGTCTTCAAACTGACATTGTGTTTTAGCGTCACGCCCGTCCGGGCAGTACCAGTAACCAAAGTCGACCAGTTCACGGCGCGCTTTACCGGCAATGCACCAGTGTGAAATTTCATGTAGTGCACTGGCGTAGTAGCCATGGGCAAAAACGATCCGGTGATACGGCAATTCTGTATCTGCAGGAAGGTAGATCGGTTCGTCATCGCCTTTAATCAGACGGGTATTAAATTCATCGGCAAAGCAGCCGTTAAAAATATCAATTAACTGTTCATAGTGATGGGTCGTATTCATTAGTTCATCCCCAGCCAGTGGAGAATCTCCTGTCCATGATTATCATAAAGTAGCTTGGCGCTCATCACTGCGGAGACAATGACGATCATTGGCCGAATCAGTTTTTGTCCTTTGCTGAGGACCAGTCTCGACCCCATTCGTGCGCCAATAAATTGGCCGATGAGCATCACAAAACCGGTGGCCCAAATCACTTTGCCACCCAGCGCGAACAGCAGCAGCCCGCCGATATTCGAGGTGGCATTCAAGACTTTGGCGTGCGCCGTGGATTTCGCCAGGTTGTAACCGCACAGCATGACAAAGGCCAGCGCGTAAAACGATCCGGCTGCCGGGCCAAAAAAGCCATCGTAAAAACCGACGCAGCCCCCGGCGACCAGCGCAAAAGGCAGGCCGTACAGCCGACGCTGTCGGTCTTCTTCACCCAGCTTAGGCATTAACAGAAAGTAGAGACCGATACAGATAACCAGAATCGGCAGGATCTGGCGCAAAATGTCCGACTGCACATGCTGGACAAGCAGCGCGCCGCTCATTGAGCCGATGAAGGTCATGGCGATATTAAGCTTCTGGTCGGCCAGGTTCACCACGCCACGGCGGATAAAATAGAGCGAAGCGGAGATGGACCCACCGCAGGCTTGCAGTTTATTCGTTGCCAGCGCCTGAGCTGGCGGCATGCCTGCTGCCATCAGCGCAGGAATGGTGAGTAAGCCGCCGCCACCCGCCAGGGAATCAATAAATCCCGCCAGAATGGCCACAAAAAAAAGAACGCCCAACAGCAGCGGAGACACCATAAACAGATCGGCAAAATTATCCATTAAAGTACATGCTCATCCAGTAGCGCCTGGCAGGAAGGCGGCAACGGAGGCGGTGTCTTCTTCTCAGGCTTAGTGGTTCCCGGTTTAGGAGGTTCGAACCAGCTTTGCAGCTCCGCGCCACAGCCATCACCCGGTGGAGGTAACGGTTGATCTTCGCACTCAAGACTGTCGGCAGGACAACGTAACCGGACATGCATATGTGCACGGTGTTGGAACCATGGCCGCACTTTACGTAACCAGTCCCTGTCGCTCCCTGCATCCAGACAAAGTTGCTGTTTAATTGCCGGATTCACGAAAATACGCGTTACATCATTATCTTTTGCCGCCAGCCTGATCAGACTGAAAATCTCCGGCTTCCACAGTGACGGTACGACACGTTTGCCATCCTGAGCGACCAGATCCAGCGCCTGTGGTCGCAGCAGTTGCGACTGCGTCCAGCGCGTCTTTGGCAGTTGCAGGAAAATATCGACATCCAGCCCCGTCTGGTGGCTGGCGTGTCCGCCGTTGAAACGTCCACCGGCCGGCATACCCATATCGCCGATTAACACCGTCCCCAGTCCCAGATTATTGGCCTGGGTACTCAGACGCTGGATGAACGTCACCAGGTCAGGATGACCAAAATAGCGACGTTGATCGGTGCGCATCACCTGATAGTGTTCGGACTGTACGGGCAGCGTATCTGCCCCCACAATGCAGCCATTGGAAAACGCGCCGATAGACTGCGCGCTACCTGCCACCGGGTGGGTAATTTTCTGCCAGGGCGTCGCCGCCAGGCAGGCCGAACTGGCAAACAGTGCCAGCGCCGCAAGTGCCGTTTTTTTCATTTCTTACCAGCGTGGAATGTCAGTCTTTACATCCGCATTCTGCGCCCGCTGACGCAGCAGGTGATCCATCAGCACAATCGCCAGCATGGCTTCTGCGATCGGCACCGCGCGGATCCCAACGCACGGATCGTGACGTCCTTTGGTTATCATCTCGACTTCTTCGCCAAAGCGGTTAATAGTGCGCCCGGGAACGGTAATACTGGAAGTCGGTTTCAGCGCCATATGTGCAACAATTTGTTGCCCGCTGCTGATGCCCCCCAGAATGCCGCCAGCATGGTTACTCTGGAAACCCTCTTTGGTGATTTCATCACGGTTCTGACTACCGCGCAACGCAACAACGTCGAAGCCGTCGCCAATCTCCACGCCTTTCACCGCATTAATGCTCATCAACGCATGGGCGATGTCAGCATCCAGACGGTCAAAAACAGGTTCGCCGAGACCGGCCGGTACACCGCTTGCAACCACGGTCACTTTTGCACCGATGGAGTCACCCTCTTTCTTGAGTGCACGCATCAGTTCATCCAGCGCGGTGATTTTGTCCGGATCCGGGCAAAAGAACGGGTTTTGTTCGACCTGAGACCAGTCTTTAATTTCCAGCGGTATATTGCCCATTTGGGTCAGGCATCCGCGGATTTCGACGCCGAATTTTTCCGCCAGGTATTTTTTGGCAATCGCCCCGGCCGCCACGCGCATTGCCGTTTCGCGCGCGGACGAACGCCCGCCGCCACGGTAGTCACGCACGCCGTATTTCTGCTCGTAGGTGTAGTCGGCATGGCCTGGACGAAAAACATCCTTAATGGCGCCGTAATCCTGCGAACGCTGATCGGTATTTTCAATCAACAGGCCAATACTGGTGCCGGTGGTGACGCCGTCAAACACGCCGGAAAGGATTTTCACCTGATCCGGCTCGCGACGCTGCGTGGTGTAACGCGAGGTTCCCGGACGACGTCTGTCGAGATCGTGCTGCAGATCAGCTTCTGTCAGCGGAATACCCGGCGGAACACCATCAACGATACAGCCGAGCGCCAGCCCGTGTGATTCACCGAAGGTCGTTACGCGAAAGAGTTGTCCAATTGTGTTTCCTGCCATCACCGCTCCGTTATCGTTGTTGTGTGTGCGCGTGTCGTTAATCTTTATAGATGCTGAAATGTTCGCGAGCGGCAATCAGCTGCGCTTTGGTCAGCATGAATACGCCATCACCGCCGTTGTCGAATTCCAGCCACGTAAACGGCACGTCCGGATATTGTTCCATCAGATGTACCATGCTGTTACCGACTTCACAAATCAGAATACCGTTGTCTGACAGGTAGTCCGGCGCATTGCCAAGAATGCGACGGGTCAGCTTCAGCCCATCACTTCCGGACGCCAGGCCCAGCTCAGGTTCGTGGCGATACTCATTCGGCAGATCGGACATATCTTCCGCATCCACATACGGCGGGTTGGTCACAATCAGGTCATACTGTACTTTCAGCAGGTCACGGAACAGATCGGAGCGGATCGGCGTCACGTGATTGATCAGACCATGCTCTTCAATATTGTGCTCGGTCACCGCCAGGGCGTCAGTGGAAATATCCACCGCGTCCACTTCGGCTTCCGGGAAGGCATACGCGCAGGCAATAGCAATACAGCCGCTGCCGGTACACATATCGAGAATGTGCTGCGGCTGCTCGCTGATAAGACCGGCAAAGCGATTATTGATCAGCTCGGCAATCGGTGAGCGCGGCACCAGCACGCGTTCATCAACATAGAATTCGTGACCGCAGAACCAGGCTTTGTTGGTCAGGTAGGCAACCGGGATACGCTCGTTAACGCGGCGAATTACGCGCTCAACAATACGGTGGCGTTCGCTGGAGGTCAGGCGCGCAGTGCGCATATCTTCAGGAATATCCAGCGGCAGGTAGAGTGACGGCAGCACCAGTTGTACCGCCTCATCCCATGGGTTATCCGTCCCGTGACCATACCAGATATTCGCCGCGCTAAAACGGCTGACCGCCCAACGCAACATGTCCTGAATGGTATGCAGTTCACTCACTGCTTCATCAACGAAAATTTTATCCACGTATTCCTCCAGGGCATGCTCGTATTAAATTCGGCGGCTAGTTTGCCACGAAGACGGCGATAAATCAGCATTCACGCCGAGCCTGAGCGCGAAAATTGCGTTTTAAGCGATCGGATGCCCATCGAGTCGGGTTAAACTAACGGAAAATAAAAGATGAGACGCTCAAATGAAAAAGAAAACATCGCTCAGCGAGGAGGATCAGACGCTGTTTCGCCAGTTGATGACCGGCACTCGTCAAATTAAGCAGGACACGATTGTCCATCGACCGCCGCGTAAAAAAATCACCGAGGTGCCGGTTAAAAGGCTGTTGCAGGAACAGGCTGATGCCAGCCACTATTTCTCTGATGAGTTTCAGCCGCTGTTGAATACAGAGGGTCCGGTCAGATATCTGCGGGCCGACGTCAGCCACTTTGAACTGAAGAAAATGCGCCGTGGTGACTACTCCCCGGAACTGTTTCTTGATTTACACGGGCTGACGCAACAGCAGGCTAAACAGGAACTCGGGGCGCTGATTGCCGCCTGTCGTCGTGAACACGTCTTCTGCGCCTGCGTCATGCACGGCCACGGAAAGCACGTTCTGAAACAGCAAACGCCGCTTTGGCTGGCGCAACATCCGCACGTGATGGCTTTTCATCAGGCGCCTAAAGAGTACGGCGGCGACGCCGCGCTGCTGGTACTGATTGAAGTGGAAGAGTGGTTACCGCCCGAACTTCCCTGAGAACGGAAAACAGAAAGAGCCGCAGTTGCGGCTCTTTTTATTGCAGGCTCATGTCAAAGACGTTTTACCGGATGGCTGCGCTCGCGCTTGATCCGGCCAACGAAACGACTATATCGCTTTCGCCATCTTCAGATTACACGGGCTCATCTGCCAGTTGAAAACGCCCTTTCCGCTCTCATCAAGCGTGACGCTGGCAATCGCAGATGTGGTAAACATCGGCGGCGTTTCACCCGGACACAGCTCGGACACCAGATATCCCACCAAAGGCAGGTGAGAAATGACCAGCGCCGTAGCGACACCTTCATTGGCCAGTGCCTGTAAATAGGCGCTGACCAGACCGACATCGCCGCAGGGAGTCAGCTCCGGCAAAACATCCACACCGGTTGGCAGGTTCATACATTCCCCGACCACATCCAACGTTTGTTCGGCTCGCAGGAACGGGCTCACCAGAACACGTTCGATATCCACTTTTTGACCTTTCAGCCAGTTCGCCATCAGGCGAGATTCGTCACAACCGCAGGAGGTTAAGGGACGAACCGAATCACTGGCGGCATCGAGGGCCGCGTCGCCGTGACGCATGATAAAAACTTGCATATTGCACCGCTTTTGTTAACCAGAAACACCAACACCTTTAGCCAACGCCCCTATTGGCGAGGGTAAATGTGTGGTGGCCGGCATTGTGCCTTATCCATTCACCGAATGAAACGCTGTTTTTTACCTTAATGGCGTAAGTATAGTCAATCTCTGTTTACATTTTGAGCTTAACTCGTACATTCGGTGCGGATTCATCTTACCTTTGACCTCATGAATTCAGGTCAGTTTCCCCGTGCTTCCAGAAACTCTCTCCGCGTTCCGCCATCTGCAGTAACGGTTCACACGGCGTAAACCGGGAACCATACTGTGTAGTCAGTCGTTGCAGAACCGCAACCACTTCACCCGCCCCGAGGGAGTCCATATACCGGAACGGGCCGCCGAGGAATGGCGGAAAACCAATACCAAACACAGCGCCGATGTCACCATCGCGTGCGCTGCGGATAATCTTCTCATCGAAACAGCGTGCCGCTTCGTTGAGCATTAACATGACACACCGCTCTGCAATCTGCGGGCCACTGAGTTTGCTCTGCCCCTGGACGCCAATAAGCGTATAAATTGCAGGGTCGACCTGTTTTTTGCTTTTACGCCCTTTCGCACCATAAAGATAGAAACCCCGACCATTTTTTCTACCTTTGCGATCATCATTCAAAATTGAAGCAACAACATTTGCAGGTGCGCTAAAACGTTCACCGTAAGCGGCTTCCAGTACAGGTATAATTTTAGTGCCTGTATCAATTCCGACCTCATCCAAAAGTTGGATTGGCCCTACCGGAAAACCAAACTTTACCAGCGCAGCATCAATCTGCTCAACGCGCTCGCCCTCGGTCAATAAGCGGATAGCTTCGTTGATGTACGGAGCAAGAATGCGATTTACATAGAACCCGGCCTTATCCTGCACCACAATCGGCGTTTTCCCCTGTTTTTTCGCCAGTTTAACCGTGGTGGCAATAGTGCGTTCAGACGTAGTTGTATGAGGAATAACTTCCACTAGCGGCATTTTTTCTACCGGACTAAAGAAGTGCAAACCAATGACCTGCTCAGGTCGCGCCGCATTGGCCGCAATGTCGCCAATGGGTAGAGATGAGGTGTTGGAGGCAAAAATGGTATGAGGCGCACAATTGTGCTCAACATCTGCCACCATCTGTTGTTTCAACGCCAGATCTTCAAACACCGCCTCAATTACCAGATCTCGATGCGCAAAACCGCGAAAATCGGTGGTGCCTGAAATCAGCGCCAGCTGTTTGTCACGCTCGCCGGCTTTGAGATGGCGGCGGCGAACTTTTGTTTCAAGCTGATCCCAACTGTATTTCAGCGCGTGGTTGATTCCCTTAGCATTGATATCTTTGATACGCACCGGCAAGCCGCCTTTGCAGGCCGTCACGTAGGCAATCCCCCCGCCCATCAGCCCCCCGCCCAGAACCCCGACGCTGTTTAGCGGACCGGGTTGTACCTCGCTACCGGGATCTTTTTTCACGTCGGTGTTTGCAAAAAAGACGTTACGCAGAGCCTGAGACTGCGGCGTCATCGCCAGCTCACCAAACGCGCGGGCTTCGGCGTCATAGCCGCTGCTGCTGCCCTGCGCCAGACCAGTCTCGATCACCTCAAGAATACGATGGGTTGCGGGGTAATTTCCTTGCGTTTTCTGTGCGGTCTTTTTACCGACCATACGGAACAGCAACGCCCGCCCCAGCGGTCCGGCCAGAATGCGTTCCCGTACCGGCAGGCTATGGTGTACCGAACTCTCCTTTTTAGCCAGTTCCACCGCTGCTTCCAGCAAAATGGTCTGCGGCACAACCTCGTCCACCAACCCCACTTTCAGCGCCTGTTTAGCGCGTAATTGTTTGCCGGTCAGGATCATGTCCAGCGCAGTGCTAACGCCAATCAGACGGGGCAACCGCTGCGTGCCGCCAGAGCCGGGTAACAGACCAAGCTGTACTTCCGGCAGACCCAGCACGGTTTTAACGTCATCAGTACAAATACGGCTATGACACGCCAGCGCCATCTCCAGACCGCCGCCCAGACAGGCACCGTGAATGGCAGCGATAACCGGGATCGGCAACGCATTAATTTCCGCCATCATCTGTTGCCCCTGACGAGCCAGGGTTTCGGCTTCCTGCGCACTGCGGCAGTTGCCGATCATATTGATATCCGCCCCGGCGATGAAATTATCCGGCTTCGCCGAAATAAACACCACGCCACGCAGATCTTTGTTATCGCGAATTTGTTTCAAAATAGCCCGCACCTGAGAAGCAAACTCTGCTTTCAGGGTATTCATTTTCTCTCCGGGCACATTAATGGAGACCACCGCCACGTTATCCAGACGCACGTGTAGCGTAAAAGCCGATGCCATTTCCATTATTCCGCCTCCAGAACCATTGCCGCACCCAGACCACCCGCCGCACACGCGGTGACCAAACCAAACCCACCACCACGACGCCGTAATTCATGCAGCGTTTGGGTGATCATGCGCGCGCCGGTCGCGGCGAAAGGGTGTCCGTAGGCAATTGAACCGCCCAGCACGTTAAATTTGCTGTCATCCACTTCGCCAGTGGCATGTGCCCTACCCAGAACGTCACGAGCAAAACGTTCGCTGCCAAGCAGTTGAATATTCGCCAGCGTCTGCGCGGCAAAGGCTTCATGCATATCAATCAGCGTGAGATCGGCCAGAGTCAGGCCCGCGCGCTCCAGAGCCAGCGGCGTCGACCACGCCGGGCCCAGCAGCATATCCTGCCAGACGTCGATGGCAGTAAACGCAAAACTGCGTAGATAGCCCAGCGGCACCAGTCCCAGCTCTTTCGCCCGGGACTCCGTCATCAAAATCACCGCAGCAGCGCCGTCGGTCAACGGTGTACTGTTTGCCGCCGTGACGGTGCCATGTTTACGGTCAAACGCCGGGCGCAGTTTGGCGTAATCCGCCAGCGTAGAGTTTCCGCGAATATTGTTATCTTCTGAGAAGGGATCTTTAAACGGCGGAGCATAGGTGGTCATCACCTCGTCTGCCAGTTTGCCTTCGGCCCAGGCCTGAGCGGCTCGCTGATGCGAACGGTACGCCAGAGCATCCTGCTGCTCACGCGTGATGCCGTAGGTTTTCGCCATTTGCTCTGCCGTATCCCCCATACGTAAGCCGGTGGAATACTCAGCAACTGCAGGTGGGACCGGCACCAGGTCGCGCAAACGCAGTCGGGAAAAAAGCTTCAGCCGCTGACCGGTGGTGCGGGCTTTATTGACGTCCACCAACACCCGCGCCAACTTTTTGCTGACGCCAATTGGCAGCACGGAAGAGGAGTCAGCCCCGCCAGCAATACCCGCACGGATGGTTCCTGCCATCAGGCTTTCCGCGACATTCGCCACCGCCTGAAAACTGGTGGCGCAGGCTCTGCTCACGCTGTAAGCATCGGTATGTACGTTCATCCCGGTGCCCAGCACAATTTCACGGGCGATATTGGGCGCTTCCGGCATTTGCACAACCTGGCCAAAAACCAGTTGTTCAATGGCATCGGCAGGAATTTCACTGCGCGCCAGCAACTCACCGACGACCATTTTTCCCAAATCAACGGCGGGAATGCCATGAAACGCGGTTGCCTGACGGGCAAAAGGTGTACGCAATCCGCTCACAATGGCGATGCGATCGCCCTGACGGGTAACCAGCGGTAAAGCCTGACTCATAACACTCCCCTGTTAAAAAATAAAATAAGTGGTCTGACCTGATCACAGTCTTAACCAATTTTTTACATTTAGCCAAGTGGAGAGAAATGAAAGTGGGAGCTATGGCACAGTGAATAATCACTGATTGTTACGAAAATGCCCTTGTCAGAAGGTGGCAAGGGCACTGAAAGAAGGGATTAACGCAGACCCAGCTGGAAGATCAGGGTTTCGGCTTCACAGGCGAAAACAAAATCGATATCCAGACGAACACCCTCAGCTTCTTCAGTAAAGGTCGGGGTGATTTGGCAAGGCTCAGATTCTACGCCACGCGCCTTCTCGGTGAGAGCAGCCAGCGTTTCTTCTGCCTGTGCGCGAGTCGCGAACACACGGCTGTATGACGCGGTGCAATCGGTGTTGTCCATGATGGTACCAACATCCATACAGCAGCAAACCGGGGTTTCATCAGCACTGCATTTACTCATTGTAGATTTCCTCTGTATTCGCACCAAGGGTGCCAGATAAACGTTGGGGATATTTTACGCTCCCATTATCCTCCTCTCCAGTCGTTAATTGTGCGAAATGCGATAAGCGACCGAAATCACACTTAAAAATGATCCAAAACAAAAATCGCCCGAACAGGTGAGTGCGCATCCCCGCAATTTTGCCAGCTGGATCGCGTTTTTAAGATCATATTTGAAAAAACTTATAAACATACTTGCAACATTCCATCTGGTCGGACCTATACTCTCGCCACTGGTCTGATTTCTATGTGGTACCTCAGACCCTACACTTCGCGCTCCTGTTACGGCATGTAACATTGTTTGTATAAAAATAAATCGATGAGGTTATGGTCATGAGCCAGAAAACCCTGTTTACAAAGTCTGCTCTCGCAGTCGCAGTGGCAATTATTTCCACACAGGCCTGGTCTGCAGGCTTTCAGTTAAACGAATTTTCTTCCTCTGGCCTTGGCCGGGCATATTCGGGTGAAGGCGCTATCGCAGACGACGCAGGTAACGCCAGCCGCAACCCGGCACTGATCATGATGTTCGATCGCCCTACTTTCTCAGCAGGTGCGGTGTATATCGATCCAGACGTTAATATCTCCGGTAAATCGCCATACACCGGGCGCAGCACCAATGCGGACAACATCGCCCCGACGGCATGGGTTCCGAATGCGCACTTCGTGATGCCTATTAACGAGCAGTTTGGCTGGGGCGCGTCTGTCACCTCTAACTATGGTCTGGCGACCGAATTTAACGACAGCTACATTGTCGGTGAATACGGCGGCAAGACCGACCTTAAAACGGTCAACCTTAACCTCAGCGGCGCCTATCGCCTGAATGATAGCTGGAGCTTCGGCCTTGGTTTTAACGCCGTTTATGCTGACGCCAAAATTGAACGTTATTCCGGTGAAATGACCGCAGCATTACCGAAGGTCAGCCCTAAAATTGCAAGCATGGAAGGTGATGAATGGGGTTACGGTTGGAACGCGGGTATTTTGTATGAGCTGGATAAAGATAACCGCTGGGGCTTAACCTATCGTTCAGAAGTTAAAATCGATTTCGACGGTGATTATAAGAGCGGCATCAGAAGCCAGGCCAACGGCTTACCGGGTGCTGGCGTGACGTTCCCATGGGGTACAACCAACACGACCGTTCCGGGCGCATTGACGCTTAACCTGCCGGAAATGTGGGAACTGTCTGGCTATAACCGCGTAGCACCGCAATGGGCCGTTCACTACAGCATCGCTTACACCAGCTGGAGTCAGTTCCAGGAGTTGAAAGCAACGGGCACCAACGGACAAACATTGTTCTATAAAGAAGAAGGCTTCCGGGACTCTTACCGCCTCGCGCTGGGTACGACCTACTACATGGATAAAAACTGGACGTTCCGTACTGGTATCGCCTACGACGATAGCCCGGTTCCTGCGGATAAACGCTCCATCTCCATTCCAGACCAGGACCGCCTGTGGCTGAGCGCGGGTACGACCTACGCGTTCAATGAAGATGCGTCTATCGACATCGGTGCTTCTTATATGCACGGGCAGAACGTGACCATCAAAGAAGGTCCATATACCTTCGAATCTGAAGGTAAAGCCTGGCTGTTCGGTACCAACTTTAACTACGCATTCTGATTTTCTTCAGGCGTAAAAAAGGTGAGCTTTTTAGCTCACCTTTTTATTTGTACCTCTTCCTTATTCGGAATCGATATCCTTTAAATCATCCTGAATAGCTTGCGCGTTCGGGTTTTCTTCTGGTTTGAGTTTCCCGCCGTTCGCGATGAAGTCATGACGCTGGAAGTAAGCTTCACGCACCATAATGTACGGATCGGAAGATTGACGCAGCAGACCGTCGGAGTCGAGCAGTTGCGCGCGGGTTTCAATCCCTTCAATGGTCCATTTACCGACCGACAACGGCCAGGTCAGCCACGACAGAACCGGATACAGCGTATCCACCATATCACCACCGTCATCACGTACCGTGAAGCTGCCGTAGAACGGAAGCTGCATATACGGACCGTAACCTACATCATAGTGACCTAACGTACTGCCGAAACGATGTGGTTCAACGCGCTGCAGTTTTGGATTCGCCATGCCCGCAACATCGATAAAGCCGCCCATACCTAGCAAGGTGTTCAGGAAGAAACGGGTGAAATGCACCATCCCCTGATAAGGATCGCCCTGCAGGAAATAGTTGACCATTACGGCCGGCTCTTCGAGGTTGCCCGTAAAGTTGCTCAAACCGTTTCTGGCCGGCTGCGGAACATAATCACGCCAGGCTACAGCCACCGGTCGAACAACATACGGATCCAGCACATTAAAGTTGAAGTTGTACATGGTGCGGTTGAACCCTTCAAACGGATCCGAGCGCCCCTGCTGTTCTGTACCGGAGCTCGCACACCCCACCAAAAGTGTGGTTCCCAGCGCAAGCGCCGACAGGCGAAGCTTCATAAGTGTCTCCCTGTGTATTATGGCTATCGCTGATTGCCATCCATGACGGAACAATAAGGTATCCGCCAGTTTAGATGTGAGCGATTGTAACAGCACGTCAAACGATGTCTATATACCCTAACTTACTGATTTGATCATAGCCTGGTAAGGTAGACCTCGCGGTGTTTCTATTTTACCGAATCCGATAAATACAAACGTTACCATTTTTGCGATTTCAGAGTTTCTCCCGCCAGTTCCTGGATAAAAACCGCTACGCTTTAGCAATACGTGCTTATTCAGGACTCAAAAATGAATGACATCGAAAAAGAAAAAATTGATCAACACAGCAACGAACTCGAAGTAGAAAGTGAAGAGAAGTTGCAGGGTAAAAAGATAGAAGTCGACGAGGACCGACTTCCTTCCCGTGCCATGGCGATTCACGAACATATTCGCCAGGACGGGGAAAAAGAGATGGAGCGCGATGCGATGGCGCTGCTGTGGTCAGCTATCGCCGCTGGGCTATCGATGGGAGCCTCTTTACTGGCAAAGGGCATTTTTCACGTACAGCTTGAGGGCATTCCCGGCGGGTTCTTACTGGAAAACCTCGGTTATACCTTCGGGTTTATCATCGTTATCATGGCCCGCCAACAGCTCTTTACCGAAAACACCGTAACCGCTGTCCTGCCGGTCATGCAAAATCCAACCCTCGGCAATTTTGGTTTACTGATGCGTCTGTGGAGCGTGGTCTTGCTGGGTAACATTATCGGCACCGGCATTGCGGCATGGGCGTTTGAATATATGCCAATTTTTGATGAAGAAACTCGCGACGCCTTTGTCAAAATTGGGATGGACGTTATGAAAAATAGCCCGACGGAGATGTTTTCCAACGCGATTATTTCCGGTTGGCTGATCGCCACCATGGTGTGGATGTTTCCCGCAGCGGGCGCGGCAAAAATTGTCGTCATTGTTCTGATGACCTGGCTTATTGCGTTGGGTGATACCACGCACATCGTCGTCGGCTCGGTTGAGATTCTCTACCTGGTCTTTAACGGCACGCTGCACTGGAGCGACTTCTTCTGGCCGTTCGCGCTTCCAACACTTGCCGGGAATATTTGCGGTGGGACATTTATCTTCGCGTTGATGAGCCATGCGCAAATTCGCAATGATATGAGCAATAAACGCAAAGAAGAGGCCCGATTAGAGGCTGAGCGGGAACAAAAAGAGCAGAAAAACCAGAAGAAACAATCCTGAATGGCGACTGTTTGAGCAGTCAGGCAGACACAGACTTACCGTTGCAGGTAAAAAACGCTATACTCGTGCCGCTTCGTCCCCTTAGTTAAATGGATATAACGAGCCCCTCCTAAGGGCTAGTTGCAGGTTCGATTCCTGCAGGGGACACCATAGCCTGCCATTTTATCCCCGACGCTTTGCAACTCCCCGCAATCTGGCATCCCCCCGGACGTTAAGGGTATAATCCTGAGAACTCTTTTTACTGGATTTAGAAACGAACATGACAAAACTCACCCTACAAGAGCAGATGCTTAAAGCTGGCTTAGTCACCAGTAAAAAAATGGCGAAGGTGCAAAGAACGGCGAAAAAGTCGCGCGTTCAGGCGCGTGAGGCCAGAGAGGCGGTTGAAGAAAATAAAAAAGCACAGGTTGAGCGTGATAAGCAACTCAGCGAGCAGCAAAAGCAAGCAGCCCTGTCGAAAGAATACAAAGCTCAGATTAAGCAGCTGATTGAAATGAATAAAATCACCATTTCAAGAGGCGATATTGGTTATAACTTTACCGACAACAATCTGATTAAAAAAATCTACGTTGATAAAGTTACCCAGACTCAGTTAATCAAGGGGCGTCTTGCCATTGCGCGTCTGGCCGCTGAAAGTGATCGCGAGAGCGAATACGCCATCATCCCGGCGGTGGTTGCCGATAAGATCGCGCAGCGTGACGCCAGCTACATTGTCTTAAATTGCGAACTGAGCCAGGAAGATAAGGACGAAGATGACCCGTACGCTGACTTTGTCGTACCTGATGATTTGATGTGGTAAGAGATATGGCCAGATGATTTTCTGGCCTCTGTTCGAATATTTCGATGAGCGCTAGAACTTATAGTGCTCTTTACTCAGCCCGTATTTTCGCATTCTCAGATACAGCTTCTTACGCGGAATTTGCAGATACTCTGCCACCTCATTAATCCGCCCCTGATGGATATTGAGCGCTTCCGTGATGATTTGTCGTTCATACTCTTCTACCCGACGATCCAGCGGGGTCGGCTCGGGCATATGCATCTGCGGGTTGGCAGTTTCAGCCAACGGGAGTAACCCGACGGCAAACAACTCTGCGGCATTTGCCAGTTCCCGTACATTGCTCAACCATACTCGTCGCCGCATGCCTTTTAGCAATTCCCCGTCGACTTCAGGCACGGGATGGTTTAACCGCAGACAGGCTTTATGCAGGTAGTGATGAAATAACGGCTCAATGTCGTCCGGGCGCAGAGACAGCGGTTGGCAGGCGATTTGCGTCATGGCAAAGCAATAATAGAGTTCTGCAACAATCTGGTGGGTTGCCGCCAACTCCACCAAGGACGTCTCCCCGATCCCAATCAAGCGAAAAGGACGCCGCTCTTGACTTTGCAACTGCACCAGATGGTGCTGCTGCTCGCGCGTCAGGCATTCAATATGACTCAGTACCAGCGTTCCACCTTGAGCCTGATCAATGAGCGCGTTGAGCTGAACCGCATTTCCGGATGTCAGGTCTGCACGTATAAATGGCCCGTGGACATTGCGCCCAAGCTGATGCAGATACCGCGCGCCCGTCATGCGTCCTGTTCCGGGTTCACCATAAAACCAGACGGCGATATCCGTTTCTGCCAGTTGCTGTAGTCGCTGGCGGAATTGCGTTGCCCAGTCACTGTATCCGACCAGTTCAACCTGTAATTTCTGCTGGCAGTAATGACGACGCGCAATTACGGACTGCCTCTGACGCAGGGCATCCTCAACCTGCGCCAGCAGCTTGCCAGGATCGACCGGCTTTTGCAGAAAGTCCCATGCGCCTTTCTTCACTGCATCCACCGCCATCGGGACATCGCCGTGCCCGGTGATCAGCAGGATCGGCAGTTGATTATCATCCTGATGAAACAGAGTCATCAGATCGATCCCCGAACAGCCTGGCATACATACATCGCTTAATACGATCCCTAGCCAGTCGGCAGGCATCAGATTTCTGGCGTCAAACGGATTGTTACAGGCCAGGACGCGATATCCTGCCTGCTCCAACAATAACGTGTAAGCATCGAGCACATCGGCATCGTCATCAATCAGCAGAACAGAACATTCATCACTCAACATCATTTACATCCGTCAGGTTGAATTGCAGGACTACGCAGGCATTGCGCTCCAGCGTTGACGCCAGGCGTAACTCACCGTTCATTTGCGTCATTAACGATACACAAATCGACAAACCAATGCCGAGACCCACATCCTTACTGGTCGTAAATGGCTTCAATAGCGACGGTAACAACGCCTGAGGCCAACCGGGTCCGTTATCAGCGATCAATACGCACAGCGTTTTGCCCTGAGCCCGCCAGCTCACCTCAATTTCAGCCGTAGCCGGACAGGCGTCGAGCGCGTTTGCCAGCACATTAACCAATACCTGCTGGATCCTCACCTCATCACCGAGTACCCATACGGTCTCCGGCGGGAGCGTTAGCCTGCCCTGCTGTGGCTTATGACGCATGGCTAACAGTTCCCAAGCCGCACTAAAAGTTTGCCGCAAATCAACCGGATGCAACGGCGCCCCCGGCTCGGCCCGACGCGCAAACTGGCGCAGCGAGCGAATAATGGCATCAATGCGGGTAATCAGCCCTTGCGCTTTGGTTAAAGTGCTTCTTGCCTGCGCTGGTTGTCCCTGTTCAATGGCCCTTCCCGCCGTAAACAAGTACATCGATAGCGCGTTCAGCGGTTGGTTTATTTCATGCGCCAGAGTGGTCATGGTCTGGCCGACCACCGCCAGTTTCGCCGTCTGAATCAGCTCATCCTGCGTGGCACGAAGATCGGACTCAATCTCTTTACGCTCAGCCACTTCCTGCTCAAGCTGATTTTTTTGCGTATTAAGCTGCCCCAGCGTATGGCGTAGCAAGCCCGCGATGCGCCCTAACTCATCGCGACCATACACCGGGATAGTTGCATCCGTTCTACCGAGACCGATCTGCACCACGGCCTGATTCAGTGCGGTAAAACGCTTCACCAGTCGGGAGCGGATAAAGTAGTGGTTGAGCGTCCAGGCGAGAAGCAGCGCCAGTAAAGTCGCCAGCAGAATCAGTCCACCACTGACGCGAACAATCTGCTCCAGGCGCTGATTAAACATCTGCATTTGCTGATGACTGCTGCCCAGTTGCGCCTCAAGCAAGGTACGAAAGCGCCCAAGCGTCGCTTCTCTGGCGCGATTAGCATCAACGAGGGCCTTTTGCGCCGCCACGTAGTCGCGCATTGTGTCGGGCATTTTATTTTTCATCATGCCAATTTCCAGCAACTCATCAATAGTTTGGCGCAACGTTATGGTACTGGGCCAGTCATCCAGCGTACGGATATTTTCATCCGCCGTTGTTTTCAAATTTGCCAGATAACGAATGTGGGTCTCCACCAACATACCGTCATCGCTACCGGACTTCAGCTCGTTCAGCCTGTCACGCAGATCGTCGACGATTTGATTCTCAATTCTCGCCAGTGTGTAAACCTGCTGCTGTTCGTTTTGCACTTCCCGGGCACGTTTCAGGTATTGCGCCGCATCACCATTTTTGGCCTCAATTTGATCCAGCAGAGTTCCCTGTTGCCAGGTAAAATCCTGCACCAGTGAGTTCAACTCGGTCGTAAAATCATCATGCAGCCAATCTATGCGCGCAGACAATTCACTTACTTTTTCTCGTACCAGAAACATGTTGTAGAGCACCCTGTCCAGCTCCGTCATCAGGGTACGGCTGTCTTGCAAAATGACCGCCAGTTGCTGCTGTTCCGCGGGCTGCAATCCACGACTTAACGTCTCAATCTTATCCAGATGCTGGATTATCTGGTTGCGCAGTTGCAGTCTTACCGTGGTATTGGGAGCCAACAGGAACTCATTGAGCTGATCCACCACCAGGTTGAGATTGCCTTCAATTAAAAAAGCGGAATGGACGCGCGGGAAGTAGTCATCCAGCGAATAACGGATCTGCGAGCTCTGCTCATGCCAGGAATACAGACTGACGCAACTCACACTTAACGTCAGCAACGCCCCTGTCAGGAAGGCCCCGCGCAGACTGCTGCTAATGCTAAGCTGACGAAGACGTTGCAGTAACGACCCGCCCTTCATTTTAATTCTTCCAGTTTGGCGATAGCCTGGCGCTGGTTATTGAGAAACCATAGCTGCCATTCCATCATCTGCTGTTCAGCAACGCTTTTATTCTCAAATTGCGCAAGCCAGGCCTCATCTTCACTACTGCTGGCGTCTATCGGGACGCTGGTCAATAACGCTCGTATTTCAGGGAGAGGCCGTTTTAGCCGCGCTTCGGCGCTATACAGCGCTCGCCAGGCATCCTTCAATTGCGCGAGACGAAAACTGATGGCGGTATCAAACATCCGCTGCACCAGCTGCTGCCGCTTGAGGATCAGGCGATAATTTAGTGGTGGCTGGTCCATCAGTATGGCCTGCTGAGCAGCACGCGGATTATTGGCGGGCAACCGCGTGACCGGATATTTCCCGGTATTCGCATCGGCAAGGATCCGCTGCCCTTGAGGACTCAATAAATAGCGAATAAAACGACGGGCTTCACCGGCATGCTGGCTATTGTTCAACACCGCCACATAAGTTGGCGACACCGCGGAATGCGGAAAATAGTTAAACGCCAGGTGCGGGTCGTTGAGCAGCAGGTTGGCGTAATTATCAATCACCGGCCCGGCGACGCCTAATCCACTCTTAATTTTGTCAGCAACACCGAAACTGCGCGAGGAAATCGTCACCAGATTGCCGGCACTCGCCAGCAGCGTCGCCCATCCTTGTTCCCACCCTTTTTGCTGCAGCAGTGATTCCACCATCAAATGGTTGGTATCCGAACGTGACGGGCTACTCATCAACAGCGCGCCCTGATACCGGGGGTGCGTTAAATCCCCCCAGTCAGTCGGAGCCGGTAAATGCCGCGCCGCCAGCGCAGAACGGTTAATCAACAGGCCAAAACCTGATATTGCCACCGCCACGGACGTAGAACGGATGGACTCCGGCACCAGGCGTTGACTCTCAGGCAGCGCATTATCAAACGGAGCCAGCTTCTGATGTTCCTGCAAATGCTGCAACAGCATGGGAGAGGAGGTCAAAATCAGATCAACATTGTCCGCGTTCGCTGTATCGAGCAGTTGTTCCAGAGAGGCACTGGTGCGGTTTAGCGTACGAATCATTACCGACCCTGGCTCGGTTTGCCATTGCTGGATAATCCATGCCGTCGCTCCTGGGGAGAACGTCGTGGCCATGACGAGCTCTTTACCCTGTGCCTGGCTGGCCGTAGACAGCAACGTAAAACAAAGCGACAGGATGATCATCCGCCCCTGGTCGCAAAGCCTGTTTGTGATCCCGTTCATAAATACCAACATGTTCGAAAAATAATATTGAGACAAAACTTACCCGTTTACCCCAACTCAGGGGAAAGGTAAGGTGGTTATAAAAATAACCAAGCCGAAAGCGAAAGCATGGGTACAGAATACCTTAAATTACCGATTAAAATTGTTAGTATCCGCACATGCTGGCTATAAATCCCCGCTAAAAATAAAAAACACACACCTCTGTTAATTTAAAAGAGTCAAAATTAGTCATTCTTTGGTTAAGTTGAGTCAATACTGACACATTTCATCGAGTTGAATTCCATCATCGTTTATTTCACCCTGCACAACGAAAACTCCTGATATTCACATCAATATAAATTTAGGTGATGATATGCTTTCAATATTTAAGACAGGGCCATCGGCAAATAAAGTCCCGCCGGAGCAAGTCCAGGCGACATATGGTCGATACCGAATGCAGGCACTACTTAGCGTATTTCTCGGCTATCTTGCGTACTATATTGTACGTAATAACTTCACACTCTCTACGCCGTACCTGAAAGAACATCTGGATCTCAGTGCCACCCAAATTGGTCTGCTCAGCAGTTGCATGTTGATTGCCTACGGGATCAGTAAGGGTATTATGAGCAGCCTGGCCGATAAGGCCAGCCCCAAAGTCTTTATGGCATGCGGTCTGGTCTTGTGCGCCATCGTGAACGTCGGGTTAGGTTTCAGCACCGGATTTTGGATATTTGCCACACTGGTAGTGTTCAACGGTTTATTCCAGGGGATGGGCGTTGGCCCCTCATTTATAACTATTGCCAACTGGTTCCCACGTAAAGAACGTGGACGCGTTGGCGCCTTCTGGAATATCTCGCACAACGTTGGCGGCGGTATTGTCGCCCCGATTGTAGGCACCGCTTTTGCCATTCTGGGTAGCGAACACTGGCAAAGCGCCAGCTATATTGTCCCCGCCTGTATCGCCGTGTTATTTGCCTTTATTGTTCTAATGCTGGGTAAAGGTTCGCCACGTAAAGAAGGTTTACCACCGCTGGAAGAAATGATGCCGGAAGAAAAAGTCGTGCTCAACGCCCGACAGGTCACCCAGGCACCGGAGAATATGAGCGCCTACCAGATCTTTTGCACCTACGTGCTGCGTAATAAAAATGCCTGGTATGTCTCTCTGGTGGACGTATTTGTCTATATGGTGCGTTTTGGCATGATCAGCTGGTTGCCGATTTACTTGCTTACCGAAAAACACTTCTCAAAAGAACAAATGAGCGTGGCATTTCTGTTTTTTGAATGGGCGGCCATTCCTTCCACATTGCTGGCCGGTTGGCTTACCGACAAGTTGTTTAAGGGGCGCAGGATGCCGCTGGCAATGATTTGTATGGCGCTGATCTTCGTCTGTCTGATCGGCTACTGGAAAAGTGAATCCCTGGTGATGGTAACTATTTTCGCCGCCATTGTCGGTTGCCTGATTTACGTTCCTCAGTTTCTGGCATCCGTGCAGACCATGGAAATCGTCCCCAGCTTCGCCGTCGGTTCAGCCGTAGGGTTGCGCGGATTTATGAGCTACATTTTTGGTGCATCACTAGGAACCAGCCTGTTTGGTGTGATGGTCGACAAAATGGGGTGGCACGGGGGATTTTACCTACTGATGGGGGGGATCGTCTGCTGTATCGTGTTCTGCTACTTGTCTCACCGCGGCGCGCTGGAGTTGGAACAACAGCGAAAAGATGCCCAGCAAGAGGAAGCGGCTTTAGAGCTTGCTGATGCCCGGTAATCT
>NZ_SZXN01000056.1:210447-230066 GCF_005281195.1 Citrobacter sp. wls613 | reverse complement strand
AAAGTGCCAGCATCGCTGGCACTTCAGGATATGAATATCCTGGATGAAAAAACGTGTGACACTCATTTTGTTATCATCATTAATGACACGTCGATTTAATGCTTCCCGTCACCGACCATAAAGCGGATGATCAGCCCACAGGTCGGAGCCAGAAAAAGAAATATTCCCGTAACCATTTCATCACCATGAGTCAGCCACAGAGTAGTGAAGTAAATTAATGCCGCCAGGATAGCCATGCCGATTAAAGAACTGATTGATGCCAACGCGCCCAAAACCTGCCAGATATAGCAACTAACGCACAGAATGCTCAATATGAGAAAGGTCCAGAAATAGAGCATAGCGGTACCTCCTGTCTGCCGTAAAACGTCATGTAAGTCCTTACACTCCTTGAATTTATAGTCTAAGACAATTCCTATACACAGGCAATCCAGGCAACATTTTTGTTACAATAAATACGGCTATGGCGGCGAACCTCGACATTCGATGGACAGTTAACCAGCACAAAAACAACAGGTTATACCCCTGTCCCTATTTCAGTTTCTCTCCCGCATAAACATTTACGCTTATTGAGGATTTATCTCTGGCTGACATTAATCTCTAGGTGGTAAAGTATAAGCCCGATCATTCATGCCCCCCCGTGGTTTTGTCCTGACTAAGTTTTACACTCTTTACAGGAACCATTGTCCTTCATGGTGGCCTAACGATCAGTATCAGAGTGTAACGCTGTCGACAAAGAATCTTCGCGATACATCTTATTAGTATCAACAACAGGTGCTTATGTTCCCCCAATGTAAATTTTCACGCGCGTTTTTGCATCCGCGCTACTGGCTCACATGGTTTGGTGTCGGTGTGCTCTGGCTCTTGGTGCAACTCCCCTACCCCGTATTGTGCTTTTTGGGTACGCGTACCGGAACGCTTGCTCGCCCGTTTTTAAAACGTCGTGAATCTATTGCCCGTAAAAACCTCGAACTGTGCTTCCCGAATCTGCCACAGGCAGAACGGGACAGACTGGTCGAAGAAAACTTTCGTTCTCTTGGCATGGCACTGCTTGAAACCGGCATGGCCTGGTTCTGGCCTGACCGTCGCGTGCGTAAATGGTTTGACGTCGAAGGTCTCGACAACCTGAAGCGTGCACAGTCGCAAAACCGCGGCGTGATGGTAGTAGGCGTACACTTTATGTCTCTGGAGTTGGGAGGCCGCGTGATGGGGCTTTGCCAACCCATGATGGCAACCTACCGCCCGCATAACAATAAGTTAATGGAGTGGATCCAGACCCGTGGTCGGATGCGCTCAAACAAAGCCATGATCGGCAGAAATAACCTGCGTGGCATTGTCAGCGCCCTGAAAAAAGGGGAAGCCGTATGGTTTGCTCCCGATCAGGACTACGGTCGCAAAGGCAGTTCGTTTGCACCCTTTTTCGCCGTCAAGGACGTCGCGACAACTAATGGTACCTACGTACTGTCACGTTTATCAGGTGCTGCGATGTTGACCGTCACCATGGTGAGAAAAACGGACAATTCTGGCTACCGTCTGTTTATCACGCCGGAGATGGAAGGTTACCCTACTGATGAGGGCCTGGCTGCGGCTTATATGAACAAAATAATTGAAAAAGAGATTATGCGTGCACCCGAGCAGTATCTCTGGATCCATCGTCGTTTCAAAACCCGCCCGATGGGTGAAGCCTCGTTATATACGTAAAAAGAAAGGCCATCTGGCCTTTCTTTTTTTCTGCGGCTGAATTACTTAATGCCCCATTTGTTCTGTAGTTCAGTCATCCGTAGACTGTATTCGCGGGAAAGACAGGCAGGCTTATCCTGCTCTTTCCAGCACTCGTTGCGGCCTTTGATCCAACCGCGCTGCTCGGCTTTCAGCGTCGAATCATTGTTTGATTTCACCAACGCCTGCTTGTAGATGCCATTCAGTTTCAAGTCCATTGCGGAAAGTGACGGGCTCTGACAAATAATGTCCTCCATACTTCCCTTGTCGACAGCGGCACAGGAGAAAGACGGGCCAGCATTCACCGATTTTTTCGCTGGTGCATAGCTCTTCTCATCGTCAGGCTGGCAAATACCGTGCTTACGATTAGGGCCAGTCCAGGAAACGGCCGGGCTACCGTCATCATTACGGGAAATAGAAACGGTATTTTTACCGCTTTTCGCTTCCCAGTAATTTTCGTTGAATGTCTTAACGGTGGCTTTCTCTCCATCAATCCAGACATTACCTTTACCATCACTATTCACACCACCAATACTTGCACAGCTGAAATTCAACGCCTGCGGAGCTGCCGCCATCGACGTCAGTGGGGTAAGAACGAGTGCTAACATCATTAATCTGGTCATTTTTAACCTTTTCATTATCAATTTTTGCGCAAAATTAGCCGCATTATGAGCATGGTGATATGAGAATTCTCTGAGTAATCAGCGCGTCGCTCAGTGGCGATTCATTGCTGAAGGAAATCAAACTGTCGCCGATTCACGACACATGTAAGTTATTAAAATTAAATAAAAAAATGCCTCTTGTCTCGCTTCATTTTTAGGCGTACATTAGCGCCGTCTGGAGCATTACAGCTCAGAATTCTGAGATGATGCAGCGAAACAAACGCGGGGTATTCTCCCTTTCGTTGACGCTGGCGTCAGCTCTCTATCAGGTAAGTGTATGTTCATTTAGGCGTGCTTTAATACGCGGAGTGATGAAAAGTGAAATATTTCTTTATGGGCATTTCATTTATGGTCATCGTTTGGGCCGGTACATTTGCCCTGATGATCTAGATTAAAAGATGCAGCAAAAAACAGGAGCCCTCAGGCTCCTGTTTGCTTTTGTGGGTTAACCATTTGGTTAATCGGCGCTTTCAGAGGCTGATTTCGTGCTGGAGGGCAGTAAACCATCTGCACGGAACATGGCTTTAATGCCTCGGATCGCCTGGCGAATACGGTCACGGTTCTCAATTAACGCAAAGCGCACGTGGGTATCGCCATAATCACCAAAACCCACCCCCGGTGACACGCAGACCTTCGCGTCATTCAACATTTTTTTAGCAAACTCAAGCGAGCCCATTGCAGCATACTGCTCAGGAATTTTTGCCCAGACATACATCGATGCCTTCGGCATCTCTACCATCCAGCCCGCTTCATGCAGCCCTTTGACCAGCACATCGCGTCGACGCTTATACTGCTCTGCGATATCCCGTACGCACTGCTGATCGCCTTCCAGTGCGGCAATGGCCGCAACCTGCAACGGTGTAAAGGTTCCGTAATCGTGGTAGCTCTTAATCCGCGCCAGCGCATTAACCAGCGTTTTGTTACCCACCATAAAACCAATACGCCATCCCGCCATGTTATAGCTTTTCGACAGCGTAAAGAATTCAACCGCCACATCGCGGGCGCCAGGCACCTGCATGATCGACGGCGCTTTCCAGCCATCGTAGACGATATCGGCATAGGCGAGGTCGTGAACCACCAGCACGTCGTAGCGTTTAGCCAGCGCGACCACTTTCTCAAAGAATTCCAGCTCAACGCACTGCGCGGTAGGATTGGATGGGAAACCTAAGATCATCATCTTTGGTTTCGGGTAGCTTTCACGGATCGCCCGCTCCAGCTCATTAAAGAAGTCGACCCCTTCAACCAGCGGTACAGAACGCACCTGAGCCCCGGCAATTACGGCACCGTAAATATGAATAGGATAACTTGGGTTAGGCACGAGGACCGTGTCACCGTGATCGAGCGTAGCCAGCATCAGATGCGCCAGTCCCTCTTTAGATCCGATGGTCACAATGGCTTCGGATTCAGGGTCGATCTCGACATCATAGCGGTCCTGATACCAGCGGGAAATCGCCCGACGCAGACGCGGAATACCGCGAGAGGTTGAATAACCGTGGGTATCCGGGCGCTGGGCCACGGTACACAGTTTTTCGACAATGTGAGGAGGCGTAGCCCCATCCGGGTTCCCCATGCTGAAATCGATAATATCTTCGCCGCGCCGACGCGCAGCCATCTTCAGTTCAGCAGTGATGTTAAAAACATAAGGGGGAAGACGATCAATACGCGTAAAGCGACGTTCAGGGCGGGAGTCAGCCATAGTATCCTCAGATTCACGTTAGCGCCCGGACCGTCCGAGCGACGCTGCCACGATGGTGGCACGTTTAGAAAATAGCCTGAATAAATTCCTTCTGTCGAGAGGCAACGCAAAATATTTTCTCCTGCTTTAAAAGAGGATCAATAAAAATAAACAGGGAAATAAACATTTTACGCAGCCTGCAAAAATCACCATTCATTAACATATTGAAGTCATAAATTTTACTCTAAAAATCAATCAATCCTGGAAAATTCGGAGAAACACACTTTTCCTTTACAATCCCCTTTTAATTATATGGTTTTCCCTCATTAGCCCGGCGCAATGGGGATGCTGGTCATCCTTGCTCAGGTTACCTATCATAGAGGTTTAATCTATTCGCAAGAGTCACCCGTGCACGAAATATTCAATATGCTGCTGGCGGTCTTTGATCGGGCAGCGCTGATGCTGTTCTGCCTGTTTTTTCTGATTCGTATCCGCTTGTTTCGAGAACTGTTGCACAAGTCAGCCCACTCCCCGAAGGAACTGCTCGCCGTAACGGCCATTTTCTCTATGTTTGCCCTGTTCAGTACCTGGTCCGGAGTACCGGTCGAAGGTTCTCTGGTAAACGTGCGTATTATTGCGGTGATGTCGGGGGGGATCCTGTTCGGCCCGTGGGTTGGCATCATTACCGGCATCATCGCAGGTATCCACCGCTATCTGATCGACATTGGCGGCGTCACCGCCCTGCCGTGCTTTATCACCAGTATTTTGGCGGGCTGTATTGCCGGCTGGATCAACCGTAAAATCCCCAAAGCACAGCACTGGCGTGCCGGTATTTTAGGTGGGATGCTGTGCGAAACGTTGACCATGATTCTGGTGGTCGCCTGGGCCCCCACCACCGAACTGGGACTGGATATTGTCTCAAAAATCGGTATCCCGATGATTCTCGGCAGCGTCTGTATTGGCTTTATTGTGATGCTGGTACAAAGCGTCGAAGGAGAGAAAGAGGCCAGCGCCGCCAAGCAGGCCAAACTGGCACTGGATATTGCCAACAAAACCCTGCCGCTCTTTCGCCAGGTCAACAGCGAGTCGTTACGTCAGGTATGCGAAATTATTCGCCATGACATTCACGCAGATGCGGTTGCCATCACCAATACCCAGCACGTTCTGGCCTATGTTGGCGTCGGGGAACTCAACTATCGCAATAACGATGACTTCGTCAGCCCCACTACGCAGGAAGCCATCAATCACGGCAAAATAATAATAAAAAACAATGATGAAGCGCATCGAACGCCGGAAATACACTCCATGCTGGTGATCCCGCTCTGGGAGAAAGGCGTCGTGACCGGCACGCTGAAAATCTACTACTGTCACGCCCATCAGATCACCTCCTCGTTACAGGAAATGGCGATCGGTTTGTCGCAGATTATCTCTACACAGCTTGAGGTTTCCCGTGCAGAGCAACTGCGGGAGATGGCAAATAAGGCAGAGCTACGTGCGCTGCAAAGTAAAATCAATCCCCATTTTCTGTTTAATGCGCTAAACGCTATTTCGTCATCGGTCAGGCTTAACCCAGATACCGCCCGCCAGCTGATTTTTAATTTGTCGCGTTATCTTCGCTATAATATTGAATTGAAAGACGATGAGCAGATCGATATTAAGAAAGAGCTGTATCAAATTAAGGACTACATCGCCATTGAACAGGCTCGCTTTGGCGATAAGCTAACGGTTATTTATGATATTGATGAAGAGGTAAGCTGCTATATTCCCAGCCTGCTGATTCAGCCGCTGGTAGAAAACGCCATCGTTCACGGTATCCAGTCGTGCAAAGGAAAAGGCGTGGTCACTATCAGCGTCGCAGAGTGCGGTAACCGGGTACGCATCGCCGTCAGGGATACCGGTCACGGTATCGATCCAAAAGTCATTGAGCGGGTCGAGTCCAACGAAATGCCGGGCAATAAAATCGGCCTGTTGAACGTGCATCATCGTGTGAAGCTACTCTACGGCGAAGGGCTGCATATCCGCCGCCTGGAACCTGGCACCGAGATTGCGTTTTATGTGCCCAATCAGCACTCCCCCGCTGCCGCACCGGCGACCTTATTGCTTTAACCAGGAGTGAAGTAGTGAAAGTCATCATTGTTGAAGATGAATTCCTGGCCCAACAGGAACTGAGCTGGCTGATAAAAGAACACAGCCAGATGGAGATTGTCGGCACGTTTGACGACGGTCTGGACGTGCTGAAATTTCTGCAGCACAACCGCGTCGACGCCATTTTTCTCGATATTAATATTCCCTCGCTGGACGGCGTATTGCTGGCACAAAACATCAGCCAGTTCGCGCATAAACCCTTTATTGTGTTTATTACTGCATGGAAAGAACACGCTGTTGAGGCGTTTGAACTCGAAGCATTTGACTACATTCTGAAGCCGTACCAGGAGTCACGGATTGTCGGAATGCTGCAAAAGCTGGAAGCAGCCTGGCAGCAACAACAAACGGGAACCCCACACATAACCCCCGTCACGCGTGAGAATGACACCATCAATCTGATCAAAGATGAGCGAATCATCGTGACTCCGATCAACGATATCTACTACGCTGAAGCGCATGAAAAGATGACGTTTGTCTACACACGACGGGAATCGTACGTCATGCCGATGAACATCAGCGAATTTTGCAGCAAACTACCAGCTTCACATTTCTTCCGCTGTCACCGTTCGTTCTGCGTGAATCTGAATAAAATCCGTGAAATCGAGCCGTGGTTCAATAACACCTACATTCTGCGGTTAAAAGACCTGGAATTTGAAATCCCGGTTAGTCGAAGTAAAGTGAAAGAGTTTAGGCAGTTAATGCATTTATAACACTTACCCCACAAAGAAAGAGCGCTGAGATTTAATGGCAAAGCTGACGGAAAAATATCAACGTGCATATCAGCGTGAATACGCGAAAGAAGCTGATCAAAATGCCCGGGTATGGATGGATACCGATGATTATTTAGCAGAATGTCTGGATACCCAGACGCAATGCCATAAAGATGCGTCACTGCAAGAGCAGATAAGGCTATGGCTTTTTATGCTGCGCATTAATCACAATCCTGATTTATTAGGATTTAAAACGGCCATCCTCGCCAACGATATGGCATTACTGCACGCTGCGCTGCGTCAGTCAGCCATGATCAAACATACAACACTCGGCGTAGATTCCGGATGCGACCACAGTATAAACATCTGGACGACCCTCGATATTCTTGCTGCCGGCCTATTTGCCCGCGTACCGCTGCTGTTACCTGAAAAATGGGGTCTCAGTGACAACGGTCACCCTGTTACTATAGCGATTGCTAATTTAGTCATGGCGCTGTGGTACAAACGAACTGATTTTGCGGCTGAAGCCAGTAAACGAGCGCAAAAGGTACTGGCGACGAAGCAGGCAGCCAGCGATGTATGTATCCTCCGTTATCTGATGGCGCTCCTCGAGGAGGATGTGACAGAAGCGGGCGTGCAGCTCGATTTATATTGTAAAAGCGTACCAAAGTTGAGGGACGCGGGTCTTACTAAGCTCAATAAAATGTTCTGGCCATACGCACATGGGCTATACAACCTGGCGAGTGTGGTGTGGGGCAGCGAAAAAGCCAGCACAATGTCAAAACCAGAAGCTGACTGTTTTCTGGATGACCTGGCAGAATGGCAAATTCAGCATAACTACCATCCCGGCGCGCTTTTTTTTGAATATCCTCAGCCAATCGACGTCATTAATACTCTTATTTCGTGTACGCCACCTGAATGCGTTTTGCATCAGCCTTATCTCGAGACAGATAAAAAATACAGAGAAAAAAGATACCTGCACGGCGAAATGTTTGAACAGCAGATGATAGCGATAGTACTGAACGAGATTGCGAGTAAAACTCACAGGACATAATGCGTTACCCTGACGGCGGCAAGGCACATTATTTATAGTGTGCCGGATAGGTGTTAATAGACACCATCCGGCAGGGATCTTACAGAATATGCCCCAACGTCTGGCGCAGGTGCGCACCGGAACCCAGCAGACCAGGGTTATCATGCACAATCAAATACACCGGAATATCCTGTACGTAGGCTTTAAAACGACCTTTATCTTCAAAGCCACCGCGGAAACCCGATGCTTTAAAGAATTCAAGGAAGCGCGGCACAATCCCGCCGGCAATATAAACACCGCCAAAGGTCCCCAGCGTTAACGCCAGATCGCCACCAAAGCGTCCCATGATCACGCAAAACAGCGACAGCGCCCGACGACAGTCAGTGCACGAGTCTGCCAGCGCACGTTCGGTGATATCCTTCGGCTGCAGGTTTTCCGGCAGACGTCCGTCGGATTTGACGATAGCGCGGTACAGGTTCACCAGCCCCGGACCGGACAGCACGCGTTCTGCAGAAACATGGCCAATCTCAGCGCGCAGGACTTCAAGAATAATCGCCTCTTCTTCGCTGTTAGGTGCGAAATCTACGTGACCGCCCTCTCCCGGCAGGCTCACCCAGCGCTTATCGACGTGCACCAGATGCGCTACGCCTAAACCGGTTCCCGCACCGTACACGGCAATCGGTTTACCTTCTACCGGCTCCGTGCCACCAAATTGGATCAAATGCTCTTTTTTCAGCATCGGGATCGCCATCGACACGGCGGTGAAATCATTGATGATTTCCAGATGGCTAAAACCGAGATTCTTTTTCATTTCAGCAATAGAAAACGCCCAGGTATGGTTGGTCATCGCCACCCAGTCGCCGGTAATCGGACAGGCAATCGCAATACACCCGTCTTCGACGCTGACGCTATGCTCATCCAGGTACACGCGAACCACGGCCTCAAGGCTGGGGTAATCCAGTCCTGAATAGGTCTTAGCCTGCGAAATTTCACCGCTGGCAATGTCGCACAGAGCAAGACGCGCGTTGGTGCCGCCAACATCACCTACTAAAGCATATTTTGTCATTCTTCTACTGCTCCGCTAAAGTCAGAATAAATCTTTGCCACACTGTAAATTCATGGGGGCATAACAACAACGGCCTGAAGGCTGATGCCGGTAAAATATCGACCCAGATCACAGAATTACTTTATCGTTTCAGCACCATTTGCAGCGATGTCAGCAGGCAGGCTGTGCAAACTATGCTTATGACTCTATTTGAGGGAATAGAAAATGCTCCATCCGCGAGCCAGAACGATGCTGTTGTTATCCACTCCCGCACTGATCATTGGCGTTGCCTCAAGCCTGGTGCTGATCATCGTCATGAAAGTGGCCGCCGTTTTACAGCAATTTTTATGGGAGCGCCTGCCCGCCAGCATCGGCATTGCTCATGACTCTTCGCTGTGGATAATCGCTATGCTCACGTTGACCGGGATACTGGTCGGACTCGTCATCCGCTACAGCCACGGGCATGCGGGACCGGACCCAGCCTGTGAACCGCTAATCGGAATGCCGGTCCCCACGTCAGCACTGCCGGGCCTGCTGGCTGCGCTGATCCTCGGCCTGGCCGGCGGCGTCAGTTTGGGGCCTGAACACCCAATAATGACCGTGAATATCGCGCTGGCGGCGGCGATTGGCGTGCGTCTGTTCCCTCGAATTAATAAGCTGGACTGGACCATTCTCGCCTCTGCGGGCACCATCGGAGCGCTATTTGGTACGCCTGTCGCCGCGGCACTGATATTTTCACAAACGCTGAATGGCTCCAACGATGTGCCGTTATGGGATCGCCTGTTTGCACCACTGCTGGCTGCTGCTGCCGGTGCACTGACGACTGACCTGTTCTTTCATCCGCATTTTTCATTGCCCATCGCCCAATATACTCAGCTACAGCTGACCGATATTTTTAGCGGCGCGGTGGTTGCCGCCATTGCCATTGCGGCAGGCATGGTGGCGGTGTGGTGTTTACCCCGTTTACATCAGTTGATTCATCGCCTGAAACACCCGGTACTGATTCTCGGCATTGGCGGCTTTCTGCTTGGGATTCTGGGCATTATTGGGGGACCACTTACCCTGTTTAAAGGGCTGGATGAGATGCAGCAAATGGCGTTTAGCCAAACGCTGGGGGCATCAGACTATTTCATGCTCGCGGTGATCAAACTGGCGGCGTTAGTGGTTGCTGCCGCCAGTGGTTTTCGTGGAGGACGTATTTTTCCGGCGGTATTCGTTGGCGTGGCACTGGGATTGATGCTGCATGCCCATGTCGAAGCGGTTCCGGCAGCAATCACCGTCTCCTGCGCCATTCTGGGGCTGGTGCTGGTTGTCACCCGCGACGCCTGGCTAAGCCTGTTTATGGCGGCAGTGGTGGTCCCCGATGCCACCCTGCTGCCGCTGCTGTGCATCGTCATGCTCCCCGCCTGGCTGCTGTTGGCAGGTAAACCGATGATGATCGCCAACCGCCCCGATCAATAACTATCCCCCGTTACGGGCTTCCAGCGCACGGGTCACCGTGCGCAGAAGCTCAGGCAGATCGGCTTTCGGCAACATCACTTCAATTAACGAAAGCCGCTGCGGGCGCGCCAGCCGGGCCAGAACTTCCTCCAGCTGTACAGCCTGCGTCACGCGCCAGCACTCCGCCTGACACTCGCGGCTCAGCGCCTGTGGCACCTGCGTCCAGTTCCATCCGGCAATGTCGTTATAACGCTGGTTTGCCCCGTGAATAGCCCGCTCCACGGTATAGCCGTCATTATTGAGCAGCAAAATAACCGGCGTTTGTCCGTCTCTGAGCATCGACCCCAATTCCTGAATGGTAAGCTGGGCAGCGCCATCGCCAATAATCAGGATCACCCGCCGATCCGGGTATGCCGTTTGCGCTCCCAGTGCGGCGGGTAAGGAATAACCAATCGATCCCCACAGCGGCTGTACCAGTACTTCCGCCCCGGAAGGTAATGATAGCGTAGCGGCACCAAATGCCGCAGTCCCCTGATCGACGAGGATAATGTCGTCAGGTGCCAGGTATTGCTGCACCGTGTACCAGAAATTTTCCTGTGTCAGCGGCCCCTTTTCAACCTGACGTCGCCCGACAGGCGGGCGTTCTGGCGGCAGAGAAAACGACAGCTCCAGGCACAGCTCCCGTAGCGTGGTAACCGCCTGCTCCATCGGGATGTTAAACCACTGGCTTCCCACACGTGAAGCATGCGGTTGAACCTCAATCGTGCGCTCCTGCGGCAAGCATTGCGTAAAACCGGCGGTTAGCGTGTCGACAAAACAGGTACCCACGCAAATAACGGTGTCGGCATCTTCTATCGCCCGGCGCACATATTCACTGCTGGCCCCCGCGCTGTAGGTGCCAACAAACGCAGCATGACGTTCATCAAAAAGCCCTTTACCCATTAACAATGTGGCATGAGCCATCGGCGTTTCTGCCATCCAGCGCTGCAAAACAGGTTGCAAACCAAAGCGCTGCGCAAGAAAATCCGCCAGCAACGCCACGCGCGAGCTGTCCAACAAGCGCTCACGGGCCTGATAGCGAAACGCCGCAACGACGCTACTTTCCGATTCACTCAGAGGAATAATCAGTCTGTCCTGTGGGGGCGTGGCGGGCTGTTTGGCGACATCGGCAGGCAACATCAGATACCCTGGCCGACGTTCGGTTAACATGACCCGTAGCACACGGTCAATTTCATAGCAGGCGTTTTGGGCATCAAGCACCGCGCTGGCCGCCGTTACCGCTTGATGCATGCGATAAAAATGCAGAAAATCGCCGTCGCCCAGGGTGTGATGCATCAGCTCCCCACGCCGCTGAGCGCCGCTGCACGGCGCACCCACTATCTGCAGCACGGGTACATATTCTGCGTAACTGCCTGCGATTCCATTAATGGCGCTTAACTCCCCAACGCCAAAGGTGGTGAGAAGCGCCCCTGCCCCGGCGACCCGGGCATAGCCATCCGCCGCATAAGCCGCATTTAATTCGTTTGCGCAGCCAACCCAACGCACGTCGGGGTGGTCAATCACGTGGTCAAGAAACTGCAAATTATAATCGCCCGGCACACCAAAAAGATGGCCAACACCACACCCTGCCAGTCTGTCCAGCAGGTAATCAGCAACGGAATACGCGGTTTGCATGACAGCTATCCTTCTGACGGTAACCTCATGTTGAGTATCGAAGAACTGTGATGACTGTCCAGAAAACACGACGTGGGGGGGTGGAAAGCAGGGTTTACAGTTTTGCCGGTGAAATACCATTGAAGAATCGACCGTGTAACCGTATACACTAAAACATATACGTCATCTTGATATCAGGAAGGGGTCTACATGGTTTATCACGCGGATGAAAATCGCTATCAGACAATGGAGTACCGCCGCTGCGGTCAGAGCGGACTCAAGCTACCGGTTATCTCTCTGGGCTTATGGCACAATTTTGGCGACACCACGCAGGTAGAAAACAGCCGAAGCCTGCTACAGCGCGCGTTCGATCTGGGGATCACCCATTTTGATCTCGCCAATAACTACGGCCCACCGCCGGGCTCTGCCGAGCGAAATTTTGGCCGTATTTTGCAGGAAGATTTTTTACCGTGGCGGGACGAACTCATTATTTCCACCAAGGCGGGCTACACCATGTGGGATGGCCCCTACGGCGACTGGGGTTCGCGTAAATACCTGATTGCCAGCCTCGACCAGAGCCTGAAACGTATGGGTCTGGAGTACGTGGATATCTTCTACCACCATCGTCCCGATCCCGAAACGCCGCTCACAGAAACCATGAAGGCGCTGGATCACATTGTTCGCCAGGGAAAAGCGCTGTATGTCGGGCTGTCTAACTATCCCGCCGACCTTGCCAGACAGGCGATTGAGATCCTCGACGACTTAGGTACCCCGTGCCTGATTCATCAGCCGAAATATTCCATGTTTGAACGTTGGGTTGAAGGGGGATTGTTGTCACTGTTGCAGGAAAAAGGCGTGGGCAGTATCGCTTTCTCTCCGCTGGCGGGCGGGCAGTTAACCGACCGTTACCTGAACGGGATCCCGGCGGATTCTCGTGCGGCAAGCGGTAGCCGTTTTCTCAACCCGGATCAGATAACGCCAGAGAAACTGGAAAAAGTCCGCCAGCTGAACGCAATGGCTGAGCGTCGGGGACAAAAGCTCTCCCAAATGGCCCTGGCTTGGGTGTTGCGAGAAGACAAAGTCACCTCAGTGTTGATTGGTGCCAGTAAAACAGCGCAAATTGAAGATGCTGTTGGCATGCTGGCAAACCGTCATTTGTCTGCAGAAGAATGCGCGGAGATTGACGCCATCCTGAATTGTTTGAAATAAAGACACATTTATTAACAAAAAGTGCTCTCTTTCATGATTTAAGAGTTCAGGCGATTAAACGGGGCTTTACTGCCCCGTAATATTGCATTAACAGGCCGGCTACGGCTCGATCGTGAAGGAGAGAAAAAATGTTCAGGTCACTGATTCTGGCTGCAGCCTTATTGGCTTTCACGCCGCTGGCCGCAAACGCTGGTGAAATCACCCTGCTGCCATCAATAAAATTGCAAATTGGCGATCGCGATAATTATGGTAACTACTGGGACGGCGGCCACTGGCGCGACCGGGGTTACTGGCACAATAATTATGAATGGCGCAAAAATCGCTGGTGGCGTCATGATAACGGTAATCATCGTGGCTGGGATAAGCGCAAAGCTTACGAGCGCGGTTACCGTGAAGGCTGGAACGATCGCGATGACCATCGCGGTCGCGGCAAAGGCCACGGACGTGGTCATGGCCACCATCATTAATGTAACAAAAGAGCCTACGGGCTCTTTTTGCTTACAACCCGAGCGCCGTCCCTACCAGCAGCCAGAGATTTAGCGCCACCACCAGTACCACAATCATCCAGCCAACATATTTAACCCAGACGGTGTTAACTAAATCCCCCATTAACGTACCGTTACTGGTGAATATCAGGAGTGGTACCAGCGCCAGCGCGATACCGAAACTCAGCAACACCTGACTCATGACCAGAATACGGGTGGGATCCAGTCCCATCAGAATGACGATGAATGACGGCATCATAGTAACCGTACGACGAACCCACAGCGGGATATGAAAACGGATAAACCCCTGCATCACAACCTGTCCGGCCAGCGTGCCGACAACCGTTGAAGAAAGCCCCGCCGCCACCAGGCTGAGACCAAATACCGTCGCCGCCGCATGACTCAACAACGGTTCCAGCGTCAGATAAGCCTGATCGAGATCGGTAATGCCGGTATGACCGCTGAAGTGAAAGGCTGCGGCAGCAGTAGCCATCATTGCCAGATTGACAAACCCGGCAATGGTCATGGCGATAGCCACATCCCACTTAGTTGCCGCGTAGCGCTGTTGCCGTGTCCCGCCATGCAGATGCTGAGTTAAAGAGGAGTGCAAATAAATGACGTGCGGCATAATGGTCGCGCCGAGTACGCCGGCTGCCAGAAAGACCGCCTCAGAGTTCGGCAGACTGGGAATGATCATGCCCTTACTCAGCTGCGCCAGATTCGGCTGCGAGAAGATCAGTTCGACAATATATGCCGCGGCCACAAACAACAGTAATCCACCAATTACTTTTTCCAGTGGTTTTTGCCCGCGACGTTGCAGCATCAGGATTAAAAATGTGGCGATACCGGTCAGCACCGCCCCCTGTAACAGCGAAACGCCGAGGATCAGCTTAAAGCCAATCGCGGCACCGATAAATTCAGCAAGATCGGTCGCCATGGCAATGATTTCAGCCTGCACCCAGTAAAACCACACCACCGGACGTGGGTAGTGATCGCGAATTTGCTCGGCGAGGTTTTTTCCAGTAGCAATCCCCAGCTTGGCCGACAATACCTGAATCAGCATTGCCATCAGGTTGGCCCAGACGACGACCCACAGCAGTTTATAGCCAAAGCTAGCTCCTGCCTGGATGTTGGTGGCAAAGTTACCGGGGTCGATATACCCGATAGCCGCGATGAATGCAGGTCCCATTAACGCAAGTTTCAGCTTGCGTGCTGCCCGTCCACTGCTTGTCTCAACGCGATCGTTCGTCATTTTCGTGCCTCAAAAACATAGCCTTTGCTATGTTTCAAACTACGCCAGTTGAGAATGATTATCAAATTCATTTTGATGGATAAAAATGATTTCTTTGATAGCGTTGGTCTATAAATAGATCAGGGAACTGGAAACGCAGATGAGATGTTTAATTAATGTTATGAGATTAGCACAATGACATAACTTTTCACTTCCATACTAAACATCACGGAAGTGTATTACCGATCACTAATTTTGAATCTCGTCACAGGTCCTTATTATAGTGTGTGTTTGATCTCGTTTTCTTTGGTGTTGTTGCATAGAATGTGCACGGAAATTAAACCTGCCTCATGTTTGGAGCAAATATGGACCGCGTTCTTCATTTTGTCCTGGCCCTTGCCGTGGTTGCGGTACTCGCACTGCTGGTAAGCAGTGACCGTAAACAAATTCGCATTCGTTATGTTATTCAATTACTTGTTATCGAAGTGTTACTGGCGTGGTTCTTCCTGAATTCTGATGTCGGGCTGGGCTTCGTGAAAGGCTTCTCCGAGATGTTTGAAAAACTGCTCGGTTTTGCTAATGAAGGGACAAACTTTGTCTTCGGCAGCATGAACGATAAAGGTCTGGCATTCTTCTTCTTGAAAGTACTGTGCCCAATCGTCTTCATTTCCGCCCTGATCGGTATTCTGCAGCATATCCGCGTTCTGCCTATTATCATCCGCGCAATTGGATTTTTGTTATCCAAAGTCAACGGTATGGGCAAGCTGGAGTCCTTCAACGCCGTCAGCTCGCTGATCCTGGGTCAGTCTGAAAACTTTATTGCCTATAAAGATATTCTGGGCAAGATGTCACGCAACCGCATGTACACCATGGCCGCGACGGCAATGTCCACCGTTTCCATGTCCATCGTCGGCGCGTACATGACCATGCTGGAACCAAAATACGTTGTTGCTGCATTGGTTCTGAACATGTTCAGCACCTTTATTGTACTGTCGCTGATCAACCCTTACCGCGTGGATGCCAGCGAAGAAAATATTCAGATGTCTAACCTGCATGAAGGACAGAGCTTCTTCGAAATGCTGGGTGAGTACATTCTGGCAGGCTTCAAGGTCGCGATTATCGTGGCAGCAATGCTGATCGGTTTCATCGCGCTGATTGCCGCGCTGAACGCCTTGTTTGCCACCGTCACCGGCTGGTTTGGCTACAGCATCTCCTTCCAGGGCATCCTGGGCTACATCTTCTACCCGGTTGCGTGGGTGATGGGTGTACCGTCCAGCGAAGCGCTGCAGGTGGGCAGTATCATGGCGACTAAACTGGTTTCCAACGAATTCGTGGCCATGATGGACCTGCAGAAAATCGCGTCTACGCTCTCTCCACGCGCGGAAGGTATTCTGTCTGTGTTCCTGGTCTCCTTCGCTAACTTCTCTTCCATCGGTATCATTGCAGGCGCAATCAAAGGCCTGAACGAAGAGCAAGGCAACGTGGTATCCCGCTTTGGTCTGAAGCTGGTATACGGCTCTACGCTGGTGAGCGTACTGTCCGCATCCATCGCAGCACTGGTGCTGTAAGACAGTAGCATCGCAATCGTAGTGACTCGGCCGGGGAGATTCTCCCCGGTTTTTTTATGTCCGTCATTTGGTGATCTGACAGAGGAAGCAGAGGATCGTGCAGGAAGTAGAAACAAAAAACCCCCGCTTTTCAGCGAGGGTCTTAATTTTGGTGGAGCTAAGCGGGATCGAACCGCTGACCTCCTGCATGCCATGCAGGCGCTCTCCCAGCTGAGCTATAGCCCCACGATGTCTTTACGTACCAAATTTAGTGGGATTAAATTTGGTGGAGCTAAGCGGGATCGAACCGCTGACCTCTTGCATGCCATGCAAGCGCTCTCCCAGCTGAGCTATAGCCCCGTCACGTAAAGCTTGTCGAGTTGACGGGCGGCATAATATGAATTCCCTTCGCGCGTGTCAACGGCAAAATTAACTCACTGAATTCAATCGCTGAAAAAGCAGGCAAATGAAGAACATTGCGCAACAACTCGCATTCAGTAGTTAAACGCGTCACGGTTTCTAGTAAAATGGTGCTATAAACTGAACCACTAATTAACCCCACGACTACTCAGGGAATCGTTATGTTCAAGGAACGGATGACGCCAGAAGAACTTGCTAATCTGACCGGTTACAGCCGGCAGACCATTAATAAATGGGTGCGCAAGGAAGGCTGGGCTACGTCACCAAAACCGGGCGTTCAGGGCGGAAAAGCTCGTCTGGTTCACGTCAACGAACAAGTTCGCGAATACATTCGCAGTGCAGAGCGTTCAGCTGAAGGTTTATCAGACAACTTATCTTTAGCTGGCGACTCTTCTATTGAAACACTGCTGATCACCCTCGCGAAAGAAATGACGCCAGCAGAACAGAAAATGTTTACGTCATTGATCCTGCGTGAAGGCATTACCGGTTTGTTACAACGCTTAGGGATCCGCGACAGCAAATAATATGAAAAAATTACGCAGCAAAATGACCACCGAAGAGCTGGCTGAATGTCTCGGAGTCGCGAAACAAACGGTCAATCGTTGGATCAGAGAACAAAACTGGAAAACCGAAAAGTTTCCCGGTGTGAAGGGCGGTCGCGCAAGGCTTATTCATATTGATGCCGGCGTGCGGGAATTTATTCTCAATATCCCAGCTTTTCGCAAAATCCCGGAATTTTATCAGGCTGAAGAACCCGTTGCAGAATACACGCACGTTGTCCGTAGCCACGCCTGTCGCCAAATAATCAGCGCGTTGGATAACATGTCACCAGCGGAACAAGAAAAACTGGCGCTGTTTCTTTCGCGCGAAGGTATCCGTAGTTTTCTCACCCGTCTAGGCATTGATGAATCCGAATAAATGCCAAAAAAAACGGCAGGATCTGCGCCTGCCGTTTTGTTGTCTCTCTGACTGTCTTACTGCTGCTTTTCACGCTCAGCAATAAACGCCAGCGCTTTGTTAATACGTTCAACGCTGCGGGATTTACCAATCGCATGCACCGTAACGTCTAATCCTGGAGACTGGCCTGCACCGGTAACCGCAACGCGCAGCGGCATACCGACTTTACCCATCCCCACTTCCAGCTCATCAGCGGTAGACTGAATGGCGTGATGTACGTTTTCAGCGGTCCATTCGGTGATGGCCGCAATTTTATCACGCACCACTTCCAGCGGCTGACGCGCAACCGGGCGCAGGTGTTTCTTCGCAGCATCCGCATCGAACTCAGCAAAGTCTTCATAGAAGTAGCGGCAGCTCTGCGCCATCTCTTTCAGGGTTTTGCAGCGCTCGCCCAGCAGTTTTACCAGCTCGGACAATTGCGGACCCACGCGGGTATCGATATTTTCCTGCTCAATGTGCCACTGCAGATGCGTTGCCACATATTCAGGTGCCAGAGTGTTAATGTAGTGATGGTTCAGCCACTGCAGTTTTTCGGTATTGAATGCGCTCGCCGATTTGCTTACCGCACCAAGAGAGAACAGCTTGATCATCTCTTCGCGGGTGAAGATTTCCTGATCGCCGCTGGACCAGCCCAGACGCACCAAATAGTTCAGCAGCGCTTCCGGCAGGTAACCATCGTCGCGATACTGCATCACGCTGACCGCACCGTGACGTTTGGACAGTTTTTTACCGTCGTCGCCGTTGATCATCGACACGTGCGCGTAAACCGGCACCGGCGCGTTCAGCGCCTTCAGGATGTTGATCTGACGCGGGGTGTTGTTGATATGGTCTTCACCACGAATAACGTGGGTAATTTCCATATCCCAGTCATCAACAACCACACAGAAGTTATAGGTTGGAGAACCGTCGGTACGGCGGATGATCAGATCGTCGAGTTCCTGGTTGCTGAATTCGATCGGCCCACGGATCTGGTCGTCAAAAATAACGGAACCGTCCTGCGGGTTGGCAAAACGCACCACGCAAGGTTCGTCATCGGCGTGATGTTCGTGGCCGTGGCGGCAGCGACCGTCATAACGTGGCTTCTCACCTTTCGCCATCTGATCTTCACGCAGCTGTTCCAGACGCTCTTTGGAGCAATAGCATTTATACGCTGTACCCGCTTCCAGCATCTCATCAATAACGGCGTTGTAGCGATCAAAACGTTTGGTCTGGAAGTACGGACCTTCATCCCACTCCAGATTCAGCCAGTTCATGCCATCCATAATGGCTTCGATAGCTTCCGGCGTGGAGCGTTCGAGATCGGTGTCTTCAATACGCAGCACAAACTCACCGCTATGGTTACGTGCAAAAAGCCAGGAATAAAGAGCAGTACGCGCACCGCCGACGTGCAGATAACCTGTCGGGCTAGGCGCGAAGCGAGTTTTGATTTTCATGAAATGGCCTTACGTTTATAAAGATGCCGACAACCGGCAAATCCTGGGAAGATTATCAGGCCCGTATTCTATCACCGTGGTCTGATTCCTCAATGTTGTTCAGGTTGGAACATCACGCTTTGCCATTTTCGTATACAAATCATGCCGCATGGACTGTTTTGCGATCGTTTTGTTTAAATTTACGACGAACGAACAATTTCTTTAGAAAATGCGTTGACTCATTTTCAACTCTCCCTATAATGCGACTCCACACAGCGG
>NZ_SZXN01000056.1:208974-210437 GCF_005281195.1 Citrobacter sp. wls613 | reverse complement strand
CACCTCCCTTACAAGGAGGGGGTCGGCGGTTCGAACCCGTCATCACCCACCAACTACTTTATGTAGTCTCCGCCGTGTAGAACAGAAAATTGAGAAGTGGGTGATTAGCTCAGCTGGGAGAGCACCTCCCTTACAAGGAGGGGGTCGGCGGTTCGATCCCGTCATCACCCACCACTTTCTCGCCAGCTGGATTTTCTGTAAAAATATGAAGTACCGAAGTGGGTGATTAGCTCAGCTGGGAGAGCACCTCCCTTACAAGGAGGGGGTCGGCGGTTCGATCCCGTCATCACCCACCACTTCGGGGCGTTAGCTCAGTTGGTAGAGCAGTTGACTTTTAATCAATTGGTCGCAGGTTCGAATCCTGCACGCCCCACCAATGTAAAAAGGCGCCCTAAAGGCGCCTTTTTGCTATGCGTAGAATTTAACAATTCAGCCATTCTCTGCCTGATACGCTGCGCTTATCAGGCCAACAGTCTACGTCGTTGTAGGCCGGATAAGACGTCAGTCGCCATCCGGCACACATCACATCGTCAATGCCCCAACCAGTTTCTCCAGCGCAGGTGTTGCCTGCTGTTGGTCATACACAATATATAAATCAGCAGGAATGCGTTCTTCCAGCGGGCGGAATACCACGCCAGGCCAGTTCATCTGCGCATAACTATCTGCAATTAACGTAATACCAATCCCCATACTGATCATCGCCAGCACCGTTTGTGGCTCCCTCACCTCACGAATAATCATCGGTGAAAATCCGGCGCTCTGGCACACTCGCTGCAAAAATGCCCAGTCAGTATGAATGGAAGGCATCGTGACAAAATATTCATTACGCAGCGCTTCCAGCGGCACCGCGTCACGAGCGCTCAGCGGATGTTCTTCCGGCATCGCCACCAAAAATGAAGACTCATGCAAGCGCAGGCTGGTAAATCCGGGCGAGGGTGCTGTCGCCATCCGCCAAATCCCCGCATCCAGCTCACGCCGCTCCAGCAGCGTCATCTGCATTGCCGGCATGTTTTCGCGAAACAGAACCTCAACGTTCGGGTTCTCTTTCAAAAATCGCCGCATCACCGGGCGCATTTTTCCCCACATCGCCGTGCCTATTACGCCCAGTTCGACTCGCCCTGCCTCACCGCGGCCAATCTGCTCCACGCGTGCCAGCGCCTGGTTAGCGCTGGATAACAGGCGGCGTGACTCTTCCATCAGGATTTTCCCGGCGTGGGTTAACGTCACGCTACGGGAATGCCGGATAAACAACAGTGTGCCGAGCTGCTGCTCCAGCTCTTTGATATGAATACTTAGCGGGGGTTGTGACATATTCAGGCGAGCAGCCGCACGTCCAAAATGCAGTTCTTCTGCGACTGCCAGAAAATAACGCAGTAACTTCAGATCGATACGATGCGTGCGTTCCATGAGTAATGCGCTCCAGCGGAGAAGGATAATGCGCAAAGTTACCACATTGCATCACA
>NZ_SZXN01000056.1:205392-208935 GCF_005281195.1 Citrobacter sp. wls613 | reverse complement strand
GGCGGGCAGCATTCGCCCGCCGCAGGTAAGGATTAATGTGCCAGCGATTTCTGCACGGACCTTTCCGGCTCATGCTTGTATTTGAAGAACAGCGCAAAAATGACGGCCAACGCCAGCGCATAAGCCGCAAATACCAACCAGATGGTTTGCCAGTCCTTCACGCCATCGACGGAGAAATAGTCCACCGCCATGCCGCTCAGGATTGAACCTACCCACGCCCCGACGCCGTTCACCATGGTCATAAACAGCCCCTGTGTGCTGGCGCGAATGTTGGAGCTGACTTCCTGCTCGACGAACACCGATCCGGATATGTTGAAGAAATCAAACGCGCAACCGTAAACGATCATCGACATCAGTAACAGCACAAAGCCAAACGGTGACGGATCGCCAAACGCAAAGAAACCAAAACGCAGCGTCCACGCCAGCATGCTCATCAGCATCACCGTTTTAATCCCAAAGCGTTTAAGGAAGAACGGAATGGTAAGAATGAAGCCCACTTCCGCCATCTGCGACACCGACAGCAAGATAGAGGGATACTTCACGACAAAGCTGCCAGCAAATTCAGGGTTACGGGCAAAATCATGCAGGAACGGATTACCAAAGACGTTGGTGATTTGCAGTACCGCCCCCAGCATCATGGCAAAGAGAAAGAATATCGCCATACGCGGATTTTTAAACAGCACAAACGCATCCAGTCCCAGTTTACCGGCAAGCGTCGTTGCCACTTTCTTCTCAGCAACCGGGATTTTAGGCAAGGTAAACGCGTACATCGCCAGCAGTAATGAGGCGCCGGAGGCGATATACAGCTGGGCGCTGCTCAGTTCCAGTCCCATCAGGCTTACCGTCCACATAGCCACAATAAAGCCAATCGTGCCAAACACGCGAATCGGCGGGAAAGCCGTCACCGGATCCTGGCCGGATTGCGCCAGGCAGGAGTATGAGACGCTGTTCGACAACGCAATCGTCGGCATATAAGCCATGGCGTTAATCAGCATCACCCAAAACATGGTATCTGCATCGGTCACGGTGGTGGCATACAGCAGCACACCCGCGCATACCAGGTGACACAGCATGTAGGCGCGTTCGGCGCGCAGCCATTTATCAGCGATGCTCCCCATGATGCCAGGCATAATAATCGCCGCCAGCCCTTTCGAGCTATAAACCATACCCACGTTGGCACCGGTAAAATGCAGAGTGTTGATCATGTAAGAACCCAGGGTCACCAACCAGCTTCCCCAGATGAAATATTGCAAAAACGACATGAGCTTTAAGCGTGAGGCGATACCCATTTTTCCGTTCCTTGCCAAAAAAGTAAGACCCCGCAAGCGGGGGCAGTTATCGTTTTTATTCAGGCCAGCTTGCGCAAGAAGCCGCAGATCAAATTGATGAAGTTCTGTCGGGAGAGTTCCGCCGCCGCCAACGTCTGGGCATGGGATAACTTCACATCCCCCAGCCCTTCGGCCAGGTTGGTGATGGCAGAAACCGCAACCACCTTCAATTCACAGTGACGTGCAGCGATAACTTCAGGGACCACCGACATACCAACCACATCACCGCCAATAATCTGCATCATGCGAATTTCTGCCGCCGTCTCAAAGTTCGGTCCCGGATAGGAGACAAATACGCCTTCGCTCAGCGGGAATCCCTCTTCTTTCGCTACGGTTTGCAGGATCGCACGGTAGTCTGCATCGTAGGCGTTCGCCAGCGAGAAGAAACGCTCGCCAAAACGCTCATCGTTGAGTCCAACCATTGGCGTGCCTGGCATGGTATTAATGTGATCGCTGAGCGCGACCAGTCTGCCCGGACCGACTTCAGGACGTAAAGAACCCGCCGCGTTGGTGCAAAATAGCAGTTCGCAGCCCAGCAGTTTAAGGGTACGAATAGCATCGGTCATCACCGTCATACCGCGACCTTCGTAAAAGTGCCCACGCCCTTTCATGCAGGCCACAGGAACGCCAGCCAGATTCCCCAGCACCAGTTCCCCCGCATGTCCATGTACGGTGCTGACCGGGAACCCTGGCAGCTTCTCGTAAGAGATCGCCACCGCATCCTCGATTTGCTCGGCCAACGCGCCCAGCCCGGAGCCGAGAATAAACGCCACGCGTGGCGTGAAGTCAGGTTTATAACCACGAATGATATCGGCGCTATACCAGGGATTCTGAGAGAAAAGAGTGTGGCTCATGAGATGTCCTTAAAACTGAGTAATAGAAATAACGTAGCGTACCCCGATGTTATAACGAGACTACGCAATCGATTACCAATACAGTTTTTCCCGTCGATCGATAGTAAATCGGTATTGATGAGTTGCGCTAAACCCGCCCAACTTCACATTATTCTCCTGCCGGAAATGGCATGGAGGGGGCTTATAACTGATACAGCGGATCCCGCGCACGACCGGCGGTTAATTCACTGGCCTGTGTGCGCACGACGTCCCACAATGCCTGAGCGGCGGTCGATAAAGAGCGATTTTTACGTCGAGCCAGCATCAGCTGTCGTTCAACCACCGGCGTCAGACGTTTGACCTGCAAATGGCTGCCCTGCGGCAGGGGGAGCGCCAGCGCGGGCAGTACGCTGATACCAATCCCCGCTTCGACCATCGGAAAGAGCGTTGCCGGGTGGCCTATCTCCTGCACAATGTTGGCATCAATGGAGAAATGGGCCAGTGCCGCATCAATCAGCGGTCGGCTACCAGAGGCGTAATCCTGCAACACTAGACGTTCGTGCAGGAGATCCTGCCAATTAACCCACTCCCGCTCGGCTAAAGGATGATCCTCCCGACACAGCAGCAGGAAGGGTTCCGACAGCACCGCTTCACACTGCAGGTCCGTTGCCGCACCCGGATCGATAACAATGCCGAAATCCACTTCCCCCTGACGAATACTTTCCAGTACCCACTGCTGCGGCCTGTCATGCAGGACAAAATCGATCGCGGGATAAAGCACATTACTCTGGGCAATACACTGGGGAATAAGATGGGCAGAGATGGTCTGGCTGGCCGCAACACGAACTGTACCGGTAAGCTGCGTGCCAACCTGTCCGGCTTCGCGCAGCGTGCTGTGCAGCTCATCCAGGATACGCTCAAGGCGTGCTGCCAGCTGTTGTCCGGCGTCGGTAAGCACCACCTCTCGCGTGGTCCTGTCCAACAGACGCACGCCCGTCTGCCCTTCCAGCTCTTTTACGCTGTGGCTCACCGCCGACTGGCTTAAGCCGATGATATCCCCCGCCCGACTAAAGCTTTTGGCCCGAGCGACGGTGACAAAAATACGCAGTTGACGCAGAGAGTAATTCATCGATTTAATTCATATATGGATGCAATAAATCAATTTTATTTCTCAAACAGAAAAACGCAAACTAGTGCGACCGAATTCCAGGAGCTTTTATGAAACTTTTTCGTATCCTCGATCCGTTCACGTTGACGCTGATTACCGTTGTGTTACTGGCTTCTTTTTTTCCCGCCGAGGGTGGATTTGTCCCTTTCTTTGAAGGGTTAACCACCGCAGCGATTGCCCTGCTGTTCTTTATGCATGGGGCCAAACTCTCACG
>NZ_SZXN01000056.1:149864-205356 GCF_005281195.1 Citrobacter sp. wls613 | reverse complement strand
TTATTGCCGGCGGTAGCCACTGGCGGTTGCATCTGTGGGTGATGTGCAGCACCTTTGTCGTCTTCCCAGTGCTGGGCGTGTTGTTTGCCTGGTGGGCACCGGTTAACGTCGATCCGATGCTGTACACGGGTTTCCTGTATCTGTGCATTTTGCCTGCCACGGTGCAGTCGGCGATTGCCTTTACCTCGCTGGCCGGTGGTAACGTGGCCGCCGCCGTGTGCTCTGCCTCCGCCTCCAGCCTGTTGGGTATTTTTCTCTCACCGTTGTTGGTCGGTCTGGTGATGAATATGCATGGCGCAGAAGGCAGCCTTGAGCAGGTGGGTAAAATTATGCTGCAACTGCTGCTGCCGTTCGTGCTGGGGCATCTTTCACGCCCGTGGATTGGTAACTGGGTGTCACAACATAAAAAATGGATCGCTAAAACGGACCAGTCTTCGATTCTGCTGGTGGTTTATTCTGCCTTCAGCGAAGCCGTGGTGAATGGGATCTGGCACAAAGTCGGGGTAGGTTCACTGTTGTTTATCGTGGTAGTCAGCGTCGTACTGCTGGCTATTGTGATCGGGATAAATGTCTTTGTGGCGCGTAAATGCGGTTTCAATAAGGCCGATGAAATCACCATTGTATTCTGCGGGTCGAAAAAGAGCCTGGCGAACGGGATCCCCATGGCAAACATTCTGTTCCCGACGTCGGTGATCGGCATGATGGTGCTGCCGTTGATGATATTCCATCAAATCCAGCTGATGGTCTGCGCGGTGCTGGCTCGTCGCTATAAGCGACAAACTGACGCCTTGCAGGCGCAGCAGGAAGGCCGCGCCGCAAAGGCTTAAAGCGGACGTTTTAGGGGCTGTACCAGCTGCGTCAGCCCCTCAGTTTTAATCAGCAACGTAATTTGCATCAGCTCGCCCAGTTTGCCCGGTGGAAATTCATCCTTACGGGCAAACCACAGCAGATACTCTTCCGGCACATCAATCAACCGACGCCCTTTGTATTTGCCAAAGGGCATGACGGTATTAGCGATGTCAATCAGTTGCTCTTTTTCCATCTCAGGCGCCCAGTAAGCGGATCATCTCCGCTTCATCAATCACAGCGATACCCAGCTCCTGTGCTTTGGCAAGCTTGGAGCCTGCGGCTTCACCGGCAATCACCAGATCGGTTTTCTTCGACACGCTGCCCGCCACTTTCGCCCCCAGTTCGGTCAACCGGGCTTTGGCGTCATCGCGCGACATCTGGCTCAGGCTTCCCGTCAGTACCACCGTTTTCCCGGCAAACGGGCTGTCGATCTCTTCGGCGTTGATGACCACCGGCGCAGGCCAGTGAATGCCCTGTGCCAGTAGCTGGCCAATGACCTCACGGTTGCTCTCTTCGGCAAAGAAGTTAAACACGTGAGTGGCCACCACAATGCCGACGTCAGGGACTTTTTGTAGCTCCTCAATAGACGCCGCTTCCAGCGCATCCAACGTACCGAAATAGCTTGCCAGACCTGCGGCCGTGGCTTCGCCCACTTCACGGATACCCAACGCATAGAGAAAGCGGGCAAACGTGGTTTGTTTGGCTTTTTCCAGCGCGTTGACCACGTTTTGTGCCGACTTCGGCCCCATGCGATCCAGCCCCGTCAACTTACCGGCCGTTAACTGGAACAGATCGGCTGGCGTATGGACATACTCTTTCTCGACCAGCTGATCGATAATCTTATCGCCCATGCCGTCCACATCCAGCGCCCGACGCGAAACAAAATGCTTGAGGGATTCTTTACGCTGTGCACCGCAAATGAGACCACCGGTGCAGCGGGTAACGACTTCACCTTCCACACGCTCAACGTCAGAACCACACACCGGGCAATGGGTTGGGAAGACGATTTCACGCGTCTCTTCGGGGCGCTCGGAAAGCACCACGTTCACCACCTGCGGGATCACATCACCCGCGCGGCGAATCACCACCTTGTCACCAATGCGTAAACCCAGACGATCGATTTCATCGGCGTTGTGCAGCGTGGCGTTACTGACCAGCACCCCCGCTACCTGTACCGGCTCCAGGCGAGCGACGGGCGTAATCGCCCCGGTACGCCCGACCTGAAACTCAACGTCGCGCACAAAGGTCATCTGTTCCTGCGCCGGGAACTTAAACGCCACCGCCCAGCGCGGCGCACGGGCCACAAAGCCCAATTGCTCCTGCAGCGCCAGCGAGTTGACCTTAATCACCACGCCATCAATGTCGAAGCCGAGCGTTGGTCGGTCTGCTTCAACCTGATGATAGTAAGCAAGTACTTCCTCCGGAGAGTCGCACAACGTGACTCTGTCGCTGACCGGAAGTCCCCACGCTTTGAATTGCAGCAAACGGCCCAAATGGGTATCCGGCAGTTCACCCCCTTCCAGCACGCCGACGCCATAGCAGAAGAAGGTCAGCGGTCGCTTCGCCGTGATACGCGGATCGAGCTGGCGTAATGAACCGGCTGCCGCGTTACGTGGGTTAGCAAACACTTTATTGCCAGTACGACGCGCGTCTTCATTGATTTTTTCAAAACCCGCCTGCGGCAAAAAAACTTCGCCACGTACTTCCAGACGCGTTGGAATATTGTCGCCACGCAGCTTGAGCGGGATCGCGCGAATGGTACGCACATTCGAGGTAATGTCTTCACCGGTCGTGCCATCACCGCGCGTTGCCGCGCTGACCAGCACGCCGTTTTCATACAGAATGCTTACCGCCAGACCGTCCAGCTTCAGTTCACAGCACCAGGTCAGCTTATCCGTACTCTTCAGTCGGTCCTGTACGCGTTTATTGAACGCGAGAAAACTCTCTTCATCAAATACGTTGTCCAGCGACAACATCGGCACTTCATGACGTATCTGACTGAAGGACGCCAGCGGAGCCGCACCGACGCGTTGCGTCGGCGAGTCGGGCGTAATCAAATCCGGGTGCTGAGCTTCCAGTTCACGCAGTTCGCGCATCAGGCGATCATATTCCGCATCGGGAATGTCCGGTGCGTCCATCACATGGTAAAGATACTCATGATGGCGAAGCGTGGTTCGCAGTTCTGTCAGTTGTTGTTCGATTGATTCCATATCGCACCATCAATGATAAAAAACCCCCGACAGGCGGGGGTTCAGAAAGGAGATGTCACGCCAGAGGGCAATCAGGCGTGAGATTCTATAACGTCGCGGATGCGGTCCTGATACTCGCGCAGTTTCTGCGGCGTCATCATGCGACGTTGATCGTCGAGCACCACACCACCCACTTCATCGGCGATGTGCTGCGCTGACTGCAGCATCAGCTTAAAGTTTTGCAGCTCGTCCCCGTAGGACGGCACCTGCATAAAGATAGTCACGCCAGGCGTAGTGAAATCGCCGGTCATCTCAGGGTCGAATGTCCCCGGATTCACCATATTGGCCAGACTGAACAGTGACGGGCCGCTGCCATCGGGGCTCAGATGACGATGGAAAATATTCATATCGCCAAATTTAAAGCCTGCCTGCTGAATGCTGTTGAGCAGCACTTCGCCATTGAGTTCGCTGCCATGATGTGCCGCCACGTTCATAATAATGACCGTTTCTTTAGGCTGCGGTTTTTCCACAACGGGCGCTGGCTCAACGACCGGCTCTGGCTGCGGTTGCTCAACGACAGGCTCGGCTGGCTGGAAGGCCTGCGGTGCAGGCTGTGGCGCATGCTGCACCGGCTGCTGAACTTGCGGCGCGACCGGCTGGTGCTGCATCGGCTGCTGTGGTACAGGCTGATGCGACACCGGTTGTACAGGCTGCTGCACAGGCTGAACATGCGGCGGCGGTACCGGCGCTTCAGCGGGCTGCTGCGCGGGTTGACGCGGCTGAGCAGACGCATAAGGCGGCTGGTACTGGTGTTGCGGCGACTGAGGAGGAACACCATGTTCCTGACCGCTGCCGGGAGCATGATTCACACGATGTACGCGGACTTCGCCCACGCCTTCGTCTTCCTCGACGTTATCGTCGATAGAATCCTCGTCATCACGTTTAGACTTCATGCGTTTCAGTGGGCGATCGCGGAATATAGAAGACCGTTCTTTACGGCTAGTCCAGAAACCATGTACCAGTAAAGCGATTATGGCGATCGCGCCAACAATGATTAATATCAGACGCAAATCCTGCATCATTATATTCTCTGTTGTTCTAACACCTTGCCACCACGGCAAACATTTACTCACTAAGAGTATTTGCCGATTACGTCTAGTGCAAGTGTACTCTTGGCTTTCACAGCATAAAGATGAATAAAATCGTGCTTTTTGCTGTTTTTTCGAACATTTCTGAACAGCCTAACGCTCAACAACCCGGTAATATACGCGAAGTTGACCTGGACTTAGACCACAAGGAGCATGTCCCGACTATGGTTTCATCATCTGCAAGTGTACCACGCAGCGGTTTTTATTATTTTTCTCAGGGATGGAAGCTCATCAGCCAACCGGGGATCCGTCGCTTTGTTCTCCTGCCGTTGCTGGTGAACATTTTGCTGATGGGGGGCGCGTTCTGGTGGTTATTTAGCCAACTGGATAGCTGGATACCCGCTCTAATGAGTCATGTTCCGGACTGGCTACAGTGGCTCAGTTATTTGCTGTGGCCCATTGTGACATTCTCCGTGCTGCTGGTATTTGGCTATTTTTTCTCCACGCTTGCCAACTGGATCGCGGCACCGTTTAACGGCTTACTGGCTGAACAACTGGAAGCGCGACTGACCGGCGCAACGCCACCCGACACCGGCGTGCTCGGTATTATGAAAGATGTTCCGCGTATTATGAAACGTGAATGGCAAAAACTGGCCTGGTACCTTCCGCGCGCAGTCGTACTGCTGCTGCTCTATTTTATCCCCGGCATTGGACAGACCGTTGCGCCAGTACTGTGGTTCCTGTTTAGCGCGTGGATGCTGGCTATCCAATATTGTGATTACCCGTTTGATAACCACAAAGTGCCGTTCAAAGAGATGCGTACCGCCCTGCGCACGCGCAAAGTCACCAATATGCAGTTTGGCGCGCTGACCAGCCTGTTCACCCTGATCCCTGTGCTCAACATGTTCATCATGCCGGTTGCCGTTTGCGGTGCCACCGCAATGTGGGTAGATTGCTATCGTGCTAAGCACGCGTTATGGAAGTAATGCAAAAATGTGTAAATGCGGGCCGTCTTATGCCCGTTCTTATTCCATACTGCAAGGCATTATTTCTCATCAGCATATAGATATGCGATTTCCTTACTTCCCCATACTTTCTCAACAGGTATGCTGATGCGGTATCCCAATTTCATACAGTTAAGGACAGGCCATGAGTAAGATTTTTGAAGACAACTCGCTGACTATCGGTCATACGCCGCTGGTTCGACTGAACCGTATCGGTAACGGACGCATTCTGGCGAAGGTAGAATCACGCAACCCGAGCTTTAGCGTCAAATGCCGTATCGGTGCCAATATGATTTGGGATGCCGAAAAACGTGGTGTGCTGAAACCGGGTATTGAACTGGTTGAACCGACCAGCGGTAACACCGGTATTGCCCTTGCCTACGTTGCTGCCGCGCGCGGTTACAAGCTGACCCTGACGATGCCGGAAACGATGAGTATTGAGCGTCGTAAGCTGCTGAAAGCGCTGGGTGCAAATCTGGTGCTGACTGAAGGCGCAAAAGGCATGAAGGGCGCGATTCAGAAAGCAGAAGAAATTGTTGCCAGCAATCCGGAAAAATTCCTGCTGCTTCAGCAATTCAGTAACCCGGCTAACCCGGAAATTCACGAAAAAACCACCGGCCCGGAAATCTGGGAAGACACCGATGGTCAGGTGGATGTGTTTATCTCCGGCGTTGGCACCGGCGGTACGCTGACCGGCGTTTCCCGTTATATCAAAGGAACCAAAGGCAAAGCGGATTTGATCACCGTTGCCGTAGAACCGACAGATTCTCCGGTCATCGCTCAGGCGTTGGCGGGTGAAGAACTCAAGCCTGGCCCACATAAAATTCAGGGCATTGGCGCTGGTTTCATTCCGGGCAACCTCGATCTGAAACTGATTGATAAAGTGGTCGCCATCACTAACGACGAGGCTATCTCTACCGCGCGTCGCTTGATGGAAGAAGAAGGTATTCTGGCAGGTATCTCTTCAGGAGCCGCGGTTGCTGCCGCGCTTAAACTCCAGGAAGATGAAACCTTTACCAATAAGAATATAGTGGTTATTCTACCGTCATCGGGTGAGCGTTATCTGAGCACTGCACTGTTTGCCGATCTCTTTACTGAGAAAGAACTGCAACAGTAATGCCAGCATGTTAAAAACGCGTAAAAAAGCACCCTTTTGGGTGCTTTTTTGTGGCCTGCTTCAAAGTTTCGCCCCACCTGGCATTGATTCAACCCGCCGGAACTGGTATTTAACCAAACTAATTATTTTGATGCGCGAAATTAATCGTTACAGGAAAAGCGCGAGCTGAATCGATTTAATGATTTGGTTCAATTCTTCCTTTCGCGGCATAATGTTTAATGACGAAAGAAACGTCAGTGGCAAGAAGTTGCCCGCAACGGATTGCACCGAACTCCTTTTGTGTCGCGACCTGTTTAGGTCGACGCTAACAATACAGGCTAAAGTTGAGCCGCCAGGCTAGACTTTAGTTCCACAACACTAAACCTATAAGTTGGGGAAATATAATGTTCCAGCAAGAAGTTACCATTACCGCTCCGAACGGTCTGCATACTCGCCCTGCTGCTCAGTTCGTTAAAGAAGCAAAAGGCTTTACGTCTGAAATTACTGTGACTTCCAACGGCAAAAGCGCTAGCGCCAAAAGCCTGTTTAAACTGCAGACTCTGGGCCTGACTCAGGGCACCGTTGTTACCCTTTCCGCAGAAGGCGAAGACGAGCAGAAAGCAGTTGAGCATCTGGTTAAACTGATGGCTGAACTCGAGTAAGTTCAACGAGTTCTTTTCAATATCAGTCACAAGTAAGGTAGGGTTATGATTTCAGGCATTTTAGCATCCCCGGGTATCGCTTTCGGCAAAGCACTGCTGCTGAAAGAAGACGAAATCGTCATTGACCGGAAAAAAATTTCTGCCGACAAGGTTGATCAGGAAGTTGAACGTTTTCTGAGCGGTCGTGCCAAGGCATCTGCGCAACTGGAAGCGATCAAAACCAAAGCTGGTGAAACGTTCGGTGAAGAAAAAGAAGCCATCTTTGAAGGGCATATCATGCTGCTCGAAGATGAGGAGCTGGAGCAGGAAATCATAGCCCTGATTAAAGATAAGCACATGACGGCTGACGCAGCTGCGCATGAAATTATCGAAGGTCAGGCCACCGCTCTGGAAGAGCTGGATGATGAATACCTGAAAGAACGTGCGGCTGACGTACGTGACATCGGTAAACGCCTGCTGCGTAACATCCTGGGTCTGGCAATTATTGATCTGAGCGCTATTCAGGACGAAGTTATCCTGGTTGCCGCCGATCTGACACCGTCAGAAACCGCACAGCTGAACCTGAATAAGGTGCTGGGTTTCATCACTGACGCGGGTGGACGTACTTCCCATACCTCAATCATGGCGCGTTCTCTGGAACTGCCTGCCATCGTGGGTACCGGCAGCGTCACCTCTCAGGTGAAAAACGACGACTATCTGATTCTGGATGCCGTAAACAATCTGGTTTACGTCAATCCAACCAACGACGTTATTGAGCAACTGCGTGCCGTTCAGGAGCAAGTTGCTACCGAGAAAGCGGAACTCGCTAAGCTGAAAGATCTGCCAGCTATCACGCTGGACGGTCATCAGGTTGAAGTGTGCGCCAACATCGGTACCGTGCGTGACGTTGAAGGCGCTGAGCGTAATGGCGCTGAAGGCGTGGGTCTGTATCGTACCGAATTCCTGTTTATGGACCGTGACTCGCTGCCAACTGAAGAAGAACAGTTTGCTGCGTATAAAGCCGTTGCTGAAGCCTGTGGCTCGCAGGCGGTCATCGTGCGTACCATGGACATTGGCGGCGATAAAGAGCTGCCGTACATGAATTTCCCGAAAGAAGAAAACCCGTTCCTGGGCTGGCGTGCTATTCGTATCGCGCTGGATCGTAAAGAAATCCTGCGTGACCAGGTTCGCGCCATCCTGCGTGCCTCTGCTTTCGGCAAACTGCGCATCATGTTCCCGATGATCATCTCTGTTGAAGAAGTACGCGCACTGCGCAAAGAGATCGAAATCTACAAACAGGAACTGCGTGACGAAGGCAAAGCATTTGACGAAACCATTGAGATTGGCGTGATGGTGGAAACACCGGCTGCGGCAACCATTGCACGTCATTTAGCCAAAGAAGTTGACTTCTTTAGTATCGGCACCAATGATTTAACGCAGTACACCCTGGCAGTTGACCGTGGTAATGATATGATTTCCCACCTTTACCAACCGATGTCGCCATCTGTTCTGACGCTGATCAAGCAAGTTATTGATGCTTCTCATGCTGAAGGCAAATGGACCGGCATGTGTGGTGAGCTTGCAGGCGACGAACGTGCTACACTTCTGTTGCTGGGGATGGGTCTGGACGAATTCTCTATGAGCGCCATTTCTATCCCGCGCATTAAGAAGATTATCCGTAACACGAACTTCGAAGATGCGAAGGTGTTAGCAGAGCAGGCTCTTGCTCAACCGACAACGGACGAGTTAATGACGCTGGTTAACAAGTTCATTGAAGAAAAAACAATCTGCTAATCCACGAGATGCGGCCCAATTTACTGCTTAGGAGAAGATCATGGGTTTGTTCGATAAACTGAAATCTCTGGTTTCTGATGATAAGAAAGACACCGGAACTATTGAGATTATAGCTCCGCTCTCTGGCGAGATCGTCAACATCGAAGACGTGCCGGATGTAGTTTTTGCTGAAAAAATCGTTGGTGATGGCATCGCTATCAAACCAACCGGTAACAAAATGGTTGCCCCTGTAGACGGCACCATCGGCAAAATCTTTGAAACCAACCATGCGTTCTCTATCGAATCTGATAGCGGCATTGAGCTGTTCGTTCACTTCGGTATTGATACCGTTGAACTGAAAGGCGAAGGCTTCAAGCGTATTGCTGAAGAAGGTCAACGCGTTAAAGTGGGCGACCCGGTTATTGAATTCGATCTGGCACTGCTGGAAGAAAAAGCCAAGTCTACCCTGACGCCGGTTGTTATCTCCAACATGGACGAAATCAAAGAACTGATCAAACTGTCCGGTAGCGTGACCGTGGGCGAAACCCCGGTTATCCGCATCAAGAAGTAATTCTGCGTAGGCCGGATGAGGCGTTTACGCTGCCATCCGGCAATCAGGCAGCACTTTACCGGATGGCGCTGCGCTTATCCGGCCTACAAAGAAATTCGCACCGTAGGCCGGATAAGACGTTCACGCCACCATCCGGCATTAAATCTGCGAGGTCATCGGGCGGTAACACGCTTCACGCATCAAAATTTTCATCCCTTCAGGCCCGCTTTCCAGCATCCGTCTTTCTGAATCCGCCACCAGCAGTTCACAGTCATATCCGCCGGCAATACCAAACATCGCGCGCGCCACGCAGATATCTTCCAGCGCCTCGGTGCCGCTGGTTTCGAAATGCCCCACTAAACGTCCATGCTGGCGAACCACCAACCGATAACTCTTCATCGCGCCTCCCCTGCCGGTGGCAGAATTAATTCATCACACCCGCACAGGTGGGTCCAGGTCATCACTTCCAGCACACGCTGCGCAGCATCATGTGTGGCGGCGGTAAGCGCTTTTCCTGCAACGATACCGCTTATCAGTTCAGCGCAAAACAGATCGCCGGTTCCCTTGAGGTCCGTTTTCACCCGCGGGTGGGCTAACACCTCAACCGTTTCAGCCGTCACCACCGCCACGTTGATCACCTCCTCGACATCACCCGGCGCACTGGTTATTACCACCCATTTCAGCGTGTCGGTAAGCAGAGATTTTGCCGCAAAAATCGCCTCATCGAGCGTGCGACACGGTTTTCCACTCAGCATTTGCAGTTCAAACACGTTCGGCGTCACGCCCTGCGCCAGCGGGAGCAGGTGCGTGCGGTACGCCTCCGGAATCTCGGCCTTCACGTACATCCCGCTGTCGATATCACCCATCACCGGATCGACCAGAATACACAGCTCTGGATGCGCGGCGCGAACGGTTTCCAGCCACCGTGCGAGCAGCGCTATCTGCTCTGCGCTTCCCATATAGCCGGTCGTTACCGCCTTGAGTTCACGTAAGGCATCGCGCTCATGTAAAGCAGTGAGATAACCATTAAACCAGTCGCCGGGGATAATCCCGCCATAAAAGGTTTCATAATGTGGGGTGTTACTGAACAGCACCGTCGGTACCGCCGTCACCCGTAACCCATGCGCTTTAATGGCCGGCACGGCAATACTGTTGCCTACGCTGCCATACACCACCTGTGACTGGACGGCGACGATATCGGTTTGTAACGCCCGATGCTTGTCATCGAAGAGCACTGACTGTATTTCACTCTCCTGCTCCATAAACCTCTCCTCTCGCTGGACAGCGGGCTGATGCCTCACTATTATCGTCATATGCTAAAATTCATTTTGTCATAGGTCAATAATGATCGACGGAAAAACCGCTAACGAAATTTTTGACAGTATTCGTCAACATATCACTACAGGCGCACTTGTCGCAGGAGACACGCTGCCGCCGGTCAGGGATCTGGCAACGGTATTAAACGTTAATCGCAATACTGTCGCAGCGGCCTATAAACGCCTGGTCACTACCGGACTGGCACTTAGCCAGGGACGTAACGGCACGGTAATCAAGGGCGTATCCTCGCCCGTTGCGCTGGAAGGGGGGAATCCGGATACACCGCTAACCGACCTTTCCGGCGGCAATCCTGCGCCTTCACGCCTCCCCGACCTGAGTCACTATTTCGCGAAAATAAATAAACACCCCCGCTTGTATGGCGACGAGGTCGTCTCCCCTGGGCTTAAGACGTGGGCGACGCAATGGATGCAGGATGTCCTGCCCGGCCCAGGTGAAATTGATATTACCAGCGGCGCCATTGATGCCATCGAACGGCTACTGTGCGCCCATTTGCTGCCGGGTGATAGCGTCGCCGTCGAAGATCCCTGCTTTTTAAGCAGCATCAATATGCTGCGTTATGCCGGGTACTCAGCAAGCCCGGTCAGCGTGGACAGCGAAGGCATGCAGCCAGACATGCTGGAGCTGGCGCTACAGAAAGGAGCGCGGGCGGTGATCATCACCCCGCGCGCGCACAATCCAACCGGCTGTAGCCTCAGTGCTATCCGCGCCGCCCGGTTGCAGGATATCCTGTCACGCTACCCGCAAACGCTGGTGATTATCGACGATCACTTTGCCCTGCTGTCCGCATCCCCGTTGTATCCGGTGATTGCGCCGCAGACAAAACACTGGGCAGTCATCCGTTCGATGTCAAAAACATTAGGCCCGGATCTACGCCTCGCCATCGTTGCCAGCGATCCCGATACCTCGGCAAAACTGCGTCTGCGGCTCAACGCCGGCAGTCAGTGGGTCAGCCACCTGTTGCAGGATTTGGCCTGCGCCTGTCTGAGTGATGAGAACTATCAGCGCACGTTGGTGCAGACTCAGCAGTTTTACGCCTCTCAGCAACAAAAGCTAAGCCAGACCCTTCAGCAACAGGGCATTGAACTTGCCGCTGGCGATGGTCTGAATCTGTGGCTGCCGCTACAGACCCACAGCCAGTCGCTCGCTTTCGCGCTGGCGAAAGCCGGCTGGCTGGTACGAGAAGGCGAAGTATTTGGCATCAATGCGCCGTCACACGGCCTGCGCATTACGCTGTCAACATTAGACGACCACGACATTACCAGGCTGGCGGCTGATATTCATCAGGCGCTGAAGCGCTAACCGGAGAGAATACATGCGAGTTCATTTTGTTATTCATGAGTCATTTGAATCTGCTGGCGCATATCTGCCATGGGCCGAAGAACGCGGTTACGCCATCAGTTGGTCGCGCGTTTACGCCGGAGAGTCCGTTCCCGCCAGTACCGACGGTTTCGATATGCTGGTGGTCTTCGGTGGCCCGCAATCACCGCGTACCACGCTGGCAGAGTGCCCATATTTTGATGCTCAGGCTGAACAGCACCTGATCAACCAGGCGATTGCGGCGCGTAAGATTGTGGTCGGTATTTGTCTCGGTTCGCAGCTGATCGGTGAGGCTCTGGGGGCGAGAGTGTGTCAAAGCCCGGAAAAAGAGATTGGTCATTACCCCATTACGTTGACCGAGGCAGGTAAAACGCATCCGCTGATCGCCCACTTCGGTTCACCGCTGATGGTCGGGCACTGGCATAACGATATGCCGGGGTTAACCGATCAGGCCACGGTTCTTGCCACCAGCGAGGGTTGCCCACGACAAATTGTGCAGTACGGTAATTTTGTCTATGGTTTCCAGTGCCATATGGAATTCACTGCCGAAGCGGTTGAAGGACTGATCCAGCACTCAGAGCAGGAACTGGCGGATGCCAAAGGTAAACCGTTTATTCGATCCGTTACAGAAATGCGTGAATGGAACTACCAGCAGATGAACGAGAAGTTGTGGCAGTTCCTTGATTTGCTGGTAGAAAAACGTAACGATTGAACATTGCAGGCCGGATAACACGCTTTACGTCATCATCCGGCGATCGTGTCGTATGTTTGCCTGATGGCGCTACGCTTATCAGGCCTACAAATTAGATCCCTAATCCCTGGTTGAAGTGCTCTTCACCGAACACGCCGGTCGAGAGATAGCGATCGCCGCGATCGCAAACGATCGCCACCACAACCGCACCAGGATTTTGCTCTGCTATACGGCGCGCACCGGCTACCGCGCCGCCGGAACTCACACCACAAAAAATACCCTCGCGAACCGCCAGCTCACGCATGGTTTTCTCAGCGTCGTCCTGATGAATATCCAGTACTTCATCCACCAGCGAAGCGTTAAAAATCCCCGGCATATATTCCGCGGGCCAGCGACGTATCCCCGGAATACTGCTGCCCTCTTCCGGTTGTAATCCGACGATGGTCACGGGTTTATCCTGCTCGCGTAGAAAACGTGACACGCCGGTAATGGTGCCGGTGGTGCCCATACTGGAAACGAAATGAGTGATACGGCCTGACGTTTGCTGCCAGATCTCCGGCCCGGTGGTGGTGTAATGCGCATACGGATTATCGGGGTTGTTAAACTGATCGAGTAGCGTGCCCTCACCGCGCTGAGCCATCTCCAGGGCTAAGTCGCGCGCCCCTTCCATGCCCTGCTCTTTGCTAACCAGAATCAGCTCAGCACCGTAGGCGCGCATCGCGGCACGACGCTCCTGACTCATGTTGTCCGGCATCAACAGCTTCATACGATAGCCTTTCAGCGCAGCAATCATCGCCAGCGCGATCCCGGTATTGCCGCTGGTCGCCTCGATCAGCACATCACCAGGCTTAATTTCTCCACGTTTTTCCGCTTCGACAATCATCGACAACGCGGCGCGATCTTTCACCGACCCTGCCGGGTTATTGCCTTCCAGCTTGACCCAAATTTCACTGCCGTTATCCGGCGCCAGACGTTGCAGTTTTACCAGAGGCGTATTGCCAATTGTTTGTTCTAATGTGTTCACGTTTTCTGCTCAATAAAATGCCGGGTGGCGCTGCGCTTGCCCGGCCTACAGGTCATGATTTAGCCCGTAGGCCCGGTAAGCATAGCGCCACCGGGCGATAACTATGCGAATTAACCTATCAGGCGGATTGTGCCAGAGCAAGTTCGGTTTCACGCGTTTCAATCCGCTGTTCACCGTTATACAGACGCGCATTTTGCAGTCCCACAAACAGACGTTCACCGCGGCTTGGGGGGTTATCGCCCTGCATCACCACCGTCAGCGGCTCGTTATACCACCCCAGTGGCTGGACAACTAATTGGGTGTAGTGACCTTTCGGACTGGCTTCCAGCACCTGTACCGGCAGCGGCGAATCGAGGCTGGTACGGCGGCTCACATCGACTTCCCACGGACGCAGGAACAAATCGACCGGTCCCTGATACGCGGGCGTATATCCCAGCGGCCAGCGATGCGCGCCAACGTGGAACTGCCCACCGCGTACGGTGCCCTGTAGGCGGTTTACTTCGCCCATAAACTCCAGCACAAAGCGGGTGGCCGGTTCACGCCATACCTGATCCGGCGCATCGGCCTGCTCGATATGACCCTGACTCATCACCACCACGCGATCCGCCACTTCCGTCGCTTCTTCCTGATCGTGGGTAACGAACACGCTGGTGAATTTCAGTTCTTCATGCAACTGACGCAGCCAACGACGCAATTCTTTACGCACCTGGGCATCAAGCGCGCCAAATGGTTCGTCGAGCAGCAGGATCTGCGGCTCTACCGCCAGCGCACGCGCCAGCGCCACGCGCTGCTTTTGACCGCCGGAAAGCTGCGCCGGGAAGCGTTCTGCCAGATGGGCCAACTGTACCATTTCCAACAGTTTGGTGACTTTTACTTTGATCGCCGCCGCATTCGGACGCTCGCGACGCGGCAGGACCGTCAGACCAAAGGCGATATTGTCGAAGACGGTCATATGCCGGAACAGCGCGTAGTGCTGGAATACAAACCCCACCTTACGCTCGCGGGCGTGCAGACGACTGACGTCCGTACCGTGAAAGCGAATATGCCCGCTGGACTGATGCTCCAGCCCGGCAATAATGCGCAGCAGCGTAGTTTTGCCTGAGCCGGACGGCCCCAGCAGCGCGACCATCTGACCTGAAGGAATATCCAGTGAGATATCATTCAGCACCTGGGTGCGACCAAAAGACTTCTTAATATTGGCAATCTCAATGCTCATGATTTTCCTCCTGCTGCGCGCGTTTTTCCTGGTTCTCCAGACGCCATTGCAACATGCTCTTCAAAAACAGGGTAACAATCGCCATCAGCGTTAATAACGCCGCAGCGGTAAAGGAGCCGACGGTGTTGTAGTCCTGCTCCAGTAATTCAATCTGCAAAGGCAGAGACAGGGTTTCGCCGCGAATAGAGCCGGACACCACCGATACCGCGCCAAACTCGCCAATCGCGCGGGCGTTGGTCAGCACCACGCCGTACAGCAGCGCCCAGCGAATGTTTGGCAAGGTCACGCGGCGGAACATCTGCCAGCCGGATGCGCCAAGTAGAATAGCCGCCTCGTCCTCATTGCTGCCCTGGCTCAACATCACCGGTACCAGCTCACGCACCACAAACGGACAGGTGACGAAGACCGTGACCAGCACCATTCCCGGCCAGGCGAACATCACCTGCAGGTTGTGCTCATCCAGCCAGCCGCCGAGCGGGCCGTTGGAACCATAAAACAGCAGATAGACCAGACCGGCGACCACTGGCGACACGGCAAACGGGATATCCAGCAACGTCAGCAGCAACTGGCGACCGGGGAAGTTAAAGCGCGTGACCAGCCACGCCAGCAGCACGCCAAACACCAGGTTCACCGGTACCGCGATCAGCGCAATCAGCACCGTTAGCCAAATGGCGTGCAGCATGTCCGGGTCGGCCAGGTTCTGTAATACCGGCATTAATCCCTTGCTGAACGCCTGCACGAAGATATAAATCATCGGCGCCAGCAAAATGAACGCGGAGACCAGCATACCGGTGCCGATCAGAAACCATTTCCCCCAGTTGATGCGGGGCGCGCCATAGCGTTTCAATTGGGTAATCTCTGCCATCAGTGACCTACCACGCGTCGACCAAAGCGACTCTGCAGGGTGTTAATCGAAAACAGCAGCAACAGCGATGCCCCGAGGATCACCGACGCAATCGCGCTGGCGGCGGGATAGTCAAACTCCTGCAAGCGGACAAAAATCATCAGCGAAGTGACTTCCGTTTTCCAGGCGATGTTCCCGGCGATGAAGATAACCGCACCAAATTCCCCCAGGCTGCGGGTGAACGAAAGTGCGATCCCGGCAACCAGCGCCGGAGATAATTCCGGCAGCACCACTTTACGAAAGCTCTGCAAGCGCGTGGCGCCGAGCGTTTCCGCAGCTTCTTCATACTCCGGGCCTAACTCTTCCAGCACCGGCTGTACGGTACGCACTACGAACGGAATGCTGGTAAACGCCATGGCGACCGCAATACCGAGCCAGGTGTAGGTTACTTTAATATCCAGTTTCGCCAGCCACTCGCCGTAAAAACCGTTAACCGAAAACAGCGAGGCCAGCGTCAGGCCCGCCACTGCCGTAGGCAGCGCAAACGGCAGGTCCATTAACGCATCCAGCAGCGTGCGACCTGGAAAGCGATAGCGGGTTAAGATCCACGCCATCAGCAGGCCGAACACGCCGTTAAAGATCGAGGCCACAAACGCGGACAGCAGCGTTACCTTATAGGCTGCCACCACCTGCGGATTGGTAATCACTTCCCAGTATTGCGCCCAGCTCATTTGCGCCAGTTGCATCACCAGCGCACTGAGCGGCAGCAGCAATATCAGGCAGACAAACAGTAAGCTGGTGCCCAGGCTTAAGGTAAAGCCGGGCAGCACGCGTCGGGAGGAAACAGCAAACATTTACTTACGCCCCGCCGCCAACAGTTTGTCCAGCTCACCGCCGCTGACAAAGTGCGTTTTCATCACCTCAGGCCATGCGCCAAACTGATCTTCCACGCGGAACAACTCGGTCTGCGGGAATTTATCTTTCAGCTTGTCCATCACCTGCGGGTTATTCACACGGTAGTAGTAATCCGTGATGATGGTCTGCGCCTGCGGGCTGTACAGCCAGTTCAGGTAGGCTTTCGCCGCTTTCTCAGTGCCATTGGCCTGCACGTTTTTATCGATCCACGCCACCGGGAACTCGGCGAGGATATTGGTCTTAGGAATAACGACCTCGAAACCCTGCGCTTCATACTGCTTACGAATGTTGTTCACTTCTGATTCGAAGCTGATCAGCACGTCGCCCAGCCCACGTTCCGCAAAGGTGGTGGTGGCACCGCGACCGCCGGTATCAAAGACTTCAACATTTTTCAGGAACTGGGTCATGAACTGTTCGGTTTTAGCTTTATCGCCGCCGTCCGCTTTTGCCGCCGCACCCCACGCCGCTAGATAGGTATAGCGCGCGTTACCGGAGGTTTTCGGGTTTGGGAAGATCAGTTTGACGTCAGAACGCACCAGGTCATTCCAGTCATGGATATTTTTCGGGTTACCTTTGCGCACCAGGAAGCCCATTGTGGAATAGAACGGCGAGCTGTTATTTGGCAGACGGCTTTGCCAGTCGGCCGGAATCAGCTTTCCTTTGTCATGCAGAATCTGCACATCAGTGACCTGGTTATAGGTGACGACGTCGGCTTTCAGCCCCTGCAGAATCGCCAGCGCCTGTTTTGATGACCCGGCATGAGATTGTTTAATCGTCAGCTTGTCACCGCCGTTATCCTGCGCCCATTGCTGTTCAAACGACGGGTTAAGGGCGGCAAACAGCTCACGAGACACATCATAGGAACTGTTCAGCAGTTCCGTTGCCTGCGCCTGACCGACCAGCAGCAGCGCCGCCAGCGTCAGAGTTCTTTTTTTCAGTAAGTTAACGGCCATTGCGCACCCTTATAAATTTAATGACTTTCTTATGGCCATCATATTTATAACGGGAGTAAAAGGAGTAACGGTTTTATATACCGTTTGATGATTTGAAAGTTGAAAAGAGAATAAGAGGTAACTCCTCCCCTGTTCGCGGGGAGGAGACAAGCATCACTCAGACGCCGACGCTAACGCTTTCTGGCAGGGTACTGCCGCCATCGATCACGTTCTGCGTGCCGGTTAAGTAGCTGGACTCATCAGACGCCAGGAACGCCGCCAGTTCACCGACTTCAAGCGGACACGCCAGGCGACGCAGCGGAATGGCTTTTGCCATTTCAGTCAACACTGATTCCGGATCGTCCGGGTTAGACTGACGCGCGATGTTTTCCGCCATTGGCGTGCGGACATAGCCGGGGCAAATCGCATTAACGCGGATGCCGGATTGCGCGTATTCCACCGCCAGCGATTTGGTTAAGCCGATAATCGCGGCTTTTGACAGTGCATAGGCCGTTTCGCCCGGATCGGCGACCATATCGCCGGTGACGGATGACATCATCACGATGCGCCCATCCTTGCGAGCAACCATCTCCGGCAGAACGGCTTTCGTCACGTTCCAGACACCTTTGATGTTGATATCAATATGGAAGTCGCGATCTTCATCGCTCATTTCAAGGAAGCTGCCGAGACGGCATACGCCTGCGTTGTTGACCAGAATATCGATTTTGCCCTCAATGTTCTTCGCGCGTTTTACCGCCGCCGTAACAGAAGCAAAATCTCTGACGTCCGCATGAACTGCTGTACAACGGTGACCGCGTCCAACAAGCTCATCCGCCAGTTTTTTAATCTCATCGGAGATATCCAGCAAGATCAGGTTCGCACCGTGGCGGGCAAATGTTCTGGCGATCCCTTCGCCAATACCCTGAGATGCGCCCGTAATCAATGCTGTTTTGCCCGTGAGTTTTCCCATTTCAATATTCTCCTTTTGAATATGAAGCATCCGCTTCATTCACGCAGAAGATACAGCATTAACAAATCAGTGCTGCGAAATGGCTCACTAAATCAGGTTAATTTCAGGTAAAAAAAATCCCCGACGGTGCGGGGAGATGTATTTTACGCCAGCGTGTAGGCCGGAGAAGGCGTTATGCCACCATCCGGCAACGCACTCTCACAGCGCCATTAAGCGGTCCAGCGATGGCGCAAAATAATAGCCGCCGGTCACCGGCTTGGTGAAGCGCAGCATGGCGTCACGTTTACCGTCGGTGTCGCCGAACATGCTCAGCAGTTGCTGCTCAATATTGTGCAGGCGCGCGCAGTAAGCGCAGAAGTACAGACCGTGCGTACCGCTGGCGGTACCGTATGGCAGGCTCTGGCGGACAATTTTCAGCCCTTTACCATCTTCTTTCAAATCTACGCGGCTCAGGTGAGAGGTGGCCGGGCGATCGTCGCCGTCGATCTCTTCGTTGGCTTCTTTGGTGCGACCAATCATCATTTCCTGATCGTGGATGCTCATGCGGTTCAGCTGCTTCAGGTTGTGCTCCCAGCGCTGCACGAACACATAGCTACCACCCGCATCCACGCCATCTTTGATAACCGCAACGTCACGACGCGTCTCTTCCCCGGCCGGGTTTTCCGTACCATCAACGAAGCCGCTCAGATCACGCTCTTCGACCCAACGGAAACCGTGGATCTCTTCTTTCACGTCGATGCAATCACCAAAGGCGTCCATGGCCGCCTGCGCAACAGAGAAATTCACGTCATGACGCAGAGAAAGAATGTGGATCAGCACGTCATACTGCGTTGCCGGGGCCAGACCTTTACCGTAAGGGATAAAGTCCTTTAACTCTTCAGCCCCTACGCCACCGCTCAGCGTGCGCCAGGTTTTGTTACCGAAAGCCACAACCGCGCCCAGATGTGCATCCGGGAATTTTGCTTCAAAGGTCGCCAACTTATCAGCAAATGTTTTGCTGGCAGCGCGCAAAGCCTCAACGTCGCCTTTTACATTGGCTTCAATCCAAATCGCCGCACGGCAATGTTCTGGCAAAATGCCACTCTGAACCTGAGACATTGTTCCTCCTGAAAAAAAGATGCCACGACCTCGTGGCATTGATGGGCGTTATTCTACCTGTTTTTTTAGTCTGTCGATTTGTTCAGACGCAAATTAACGCCGCCAGATAATTTTGCTTACTTTCCAGTCTTTCAGCGTATCGTCAGACGGCATTATGCCTTCAGGACCGCTCCACTCACCGGAAAAAATGTAGCTAATATGCTGACTTCCCTCAGCTTTACACTCAACACCTGCACTATCATCGCCGGTCGCTTTCTGGCAATTACCGAACGCTTTGGTGTAAAGGTCACTAAACGGTGTACCGATTTCTGCACCGGACGCTGACGAAATATCGCCGTCCAATACATCAATACGGCTGATGGTCCCCCCATCGCCATTGATCACCATCGCCAACTTATCTTCTTTCATTGCTTCAAAAAAGCGCACCACATTGCCGTTGTCGGTTTTCATCCCGCTGCGCAGGCGATAATCTCCGTCCAGCGCATCGGCAATGGCTTTCTCATCCAGCGGCGTCGCAGCAGTGAGTTGTCCCACCCCCTGCTCGGTGACTTCCGTCGAAGAACCAAACCAGTTCCACGGATTTGCGGCGGACCAGTTCACCGACGAGAGCGTCGAGCAGCCAGTCAGTACCAGCGGCATCGCGCATAACATCAAACGCAGCGATTTCATCTCACATCCTTTCTTTATTAATTAACGTTGCTTGGAGTCCGGCTTCATAAAAAAGTGCCGTTATTCTTTTTCGATGGCAAAACAGGCACGTAAACGCGGGTTAGTCAGTAGCCAGACCAGGGCGACAACATCGGCTACCAGCAGCGCCAGCCCAACGCCATTGACCGGATCGCCCCCCAACCACAGCAGTGGCTGCCAGCAAAGCAACGCCAACTGGGCCAAAATCAGTAATCCGCGCAGCCAGCGCCACAGCGCAGGAAATGCAAAACGCCGCCCGCTGAGTAAAAATGCCAGCACTGCCGGAACACCTGGGAGCAATCCCAGCCAGAACGCATCGTGATCGGGGTAAAACAAATTCAGTAAGGTGTTGCCCTGCTCGCGAGAAGATCCCGCAATCACAAACAGCACCCACGTACGCGCCTGAAGCAGCAGCACGCACCAGAACAAAACAGGGAGGCGCAGACGCCCGTGACCGTCATAGTCGGCGGGATGAAACTCAGTACTCTTCATCTTCAATCAAGCGCTTGCCCAGATTGAGTACGTCAGCATGTTCATATCCCAGACGTTCATACATGCCCAGCACGATGTCATTGTCGTCACGCACCATAATTTGAATCTTCGGACATCCGCGGGCAATGAGCTTTTTCTCCAGCCGACTGAGCAGTGCATTCGCAATGCCACGAGCACGAAATTCAGGGTGTACGCCAAGATAGTACGCTGAGCCGCGATGACCGTCGTAACCCCCCATCACCGTGCCAACGACTTCACCGTTCACCTCAGCGACCAGGAACAAGCTGACGTCGTGATTCACCTTGCGCTCAATATCCATTTCCGGATCGTTCCATGGACGCAGCAGGTCGCAGCGCTCCCAGAGGGTGATAACCTCTTCGAAATCTTCCTGGCGAAATACGCGTATCTCCATGGTATTGAGACCCTTTTTAGCCCTAAAAATAGTGATTATGGCGTGAACAACTGATTAAGCCAATATCTGACGCGAAGCGGCGTAAAAAATGGCATAATAGGCAACTGTCACGTATTGAAATGAAAAGTAAAACAATTATTATCCCGATCCGTCGCAACGGACTACGCGATACGATATAACATCTGGAACTTATTTATTACAACTCAGGCCGTATGAGCACTTTTAAACCACTAAAAACTCTCACATCGCGCCGCCAGGTGCTGAAAGCCGGGCTGGCTGCCCTGACGCTGTCAGGTATGTCGCCAGCTATCGCTAAAGAAGAAGCGCTAAAAACCAGCAATGGTCACAGTAAACCGAAAGCGAAAAAATCAGGCGCAAAGCGCGTTGTGGTTCTCGATCCGGGTCACGGTGGCATTGATACCGGGGCAATTGGTCGCAACGGTTCGAAGGAAAAACACGTGGTGCTGGCGATTGCCAAAAACGTGCGTTCCATCCTGCGTAGCCAGGGGATCGATGCCCGGCTGACCCGCTCCGGCGATACCTTTATTCCGCTTTACGACCGCGTCGAGATCGCCCACAAGCACGGTGCCGACCTGTTTATGTCCATCCACGCTGACGGTTTTACTAACCCCAGCGCGGCGGGGGCGTCGGTCTTTGCTCTGTCTAACCGCGGCGCCAGTAGCGCCATGGCAAAGTATCTGTCCGATCGTGAAAACCGCGCGGATGAAGTCGCCGGGAAAAAAGCCACCGACAAAGATCATTTGTTGCAGCAAGTGCTGTTCGATCTGGTTCAGACCGACACCATTAAAAACAGCCTGACCTTAGGGTCGCACATTCTGAAGAAGATCAAGCCAGTACACCGTCTGCACAGCCGCAGTACAGAACAGGCCGCCTTCGTGGTGCTAAAATCGCCGTCCATTCCTTCGGTGCTGGTAGAAACCTCATTTATTACCAACCCGGAAGAAGAACGCCTGCTGGGCACCACGGCATTTCGGCAGAAAATTGCCACAGCCATCGCCAATGGCGTTATCAGCTATTTCCACTGGTTTGATAACCAGAAAGCCCACTCGAAGAAACGTTAATCATGAAGCCCGATGCCCAGCGCGTTAAACAGTTCCTGCTCAGCCTGCAGGATGATATTTGTCAGCAACTGTCTGCCGTAGACGGCGCTGAATTTGTTGAAGATAGCTGGCAGCGCGAAGCGGGTGGCGGCGGACGCAGCCGGGTGCTGCGTAACGGTGGGATTTTTGAACAAGCGGGCGTGAATTTCTCCCATGTCCATGGTGACGCGATGCCAGCCTCGGCGACAGCACATCGGCCAGAACTGGCCGGGCGCAGTTTTGAAGCGATGGGCGTGTCACTGGTGGTGCACCCGCTCAACCCGTACATTCCCACCAGTCATGCTAACGTGCGGTTTTTTATCGCCGAAAAACCCGGTGCCGATCCGGTCTGGTGGTTTGGCGGTGGCTTTGATTTAACGCCCTACTACGGCTTTGAAGAGGACGCCGTTCACTGGCACCGTACGGCGCTTGAGCTGTGCCAGCCGTTTGGCGATGACGTTTACCCGCGTTACAAAAAGTGGTGCGATGACTACTTTTTCCTTAAGCATAGGAACGAACAGCGCGGCATCGGCGGACTGTTTTTCGATGATTTAAATACCCCGGACTTCGACCACTGTTTCGATTTTATGCGAGCAGTTGGCACAGGCTATACCGACGCGTATCTGCCGATCGTTGAGCGGCGCAAAGCGATGAGTTGGGGTGAGCGCGAGCGCAACTTCCAGCTTTATCGTCGTGGACGCTACGTGGAATTTAACCTGGTGTGGGATCGCGGCACGCTGTTTGGTCTACAGACTGGCGGGCGTACGGAATCCATTTTGATGTCGATGCCGCCGCTGGTGCGCTGGGAGTATGACTGGCAGCCGGAAGCGAACAGCCCGGAAGCCGCCCTTAGCGAGTTTATTCAGGTGCGCGACTGGGTGTCATTGCCTGATGGCGACTAACGCCTTATCCGGCCTACAACTTCAATAATGGCACCGTCCCGTAGGTCGGATAAAACGCGAAGCGTCGCATCCGACTCAATAATCTCATCACGCCCACTGACGCATACGCTGATGCAGCGTGAGCGACGGTTTCTCGGCAAACAGCTGCTGGTAATCGGTGGCAAACTGCCCTAAATGCCAGAATCCCCACTGCATCGCGGCATCTTTTACCGTCGTACTCTGCGACCACGGGCTGATAAGCTCACGGCGGACTGCGTTCAAACGAATGCGTTTTAACCAGGCATTCGGCCCGATCCCCAGGATCGCATGGAAGGCATTTTGCAAGGTTCTTCGGCTGACATGCAGCTGATTGCACAGGTCGAGCACGGTCAGCGGCTCCGACATATTTTCCAGCACATATTCGCGCGCACGCGACAGCAACCGACGGTAACTCTGATGGCTGATACTCTCGGCGGTGATGATCGGCTGGGCTTCATCCAACATGGTACCCATCGCCAACAGCAGATTATCCCCTAACACTTTGCGCACCGCAGGCTGGCGAAGATTTTCAGGATTCTCGCTAAACGTCGCCAGCGCTTGTTGCACAAAGCCCCACAATGCGGCTTTGTGTTGTTCTTTTACTTCCAGCGCCGACTGGTTGCGCAGCATATGCAGCACCCTTTCCGGGTTGTGCAGGAAGTTAGCCTGACGAGCGATCGCCTCTTCAGAGATCACGACGCCAAGAATGGTGTAGTCATCCGGCGTACTCAGCTCAAATTCCGTCCCGCCCGGACGGGTGGCAATTTCAGCGCTACCCAGACATTGGGTGCCAATAAACCCCTGTTCGCCGCGCGTAGCCGGAATGCCAAACCAGAATGAATTTGGCCAGACGAGACAGGACTGACGCAGCGCCAGACCGGTGTATTCACGGAACACCTGAATATCATCAAGCAGGATTTCAGTGAACTCGCCATGAAATTTACCTGGATGCAGCTGGTCGTAGATCTGCTGCCAGGCGGTAATGGTCAGCGCGTGCTCATACACATCCGTTGTTCGCCGCTGATGAACATTGTCCACTTCCACTTTCGGCGTAAGTTTAACGTCTTCGGGTAATACTTCATGATAAAGATGGTGCAGGTTTGCAGTACGTTTCTTTTTCATGACCTTTGAAGCCGGAAGCTTCACTGAAGCCCCCGGCCCTCCGACAGGTTAATTTTTTAAGCGATAGCGACTACTGCGTTTACGCAACGCTCCGGCAGAAAAGAGCTGTTCCAGCGCAATTCTGGCTTTATCAAGTGACCAACCAAAGTGCGCGGCCACTTCCCCTGCCGTCATTCCTTGACGGACCGATGTTAACAGCGCCAGTAATTCGTCAGAGGATTCAGAGGACACCGGTGCTTCCTGCGTCTTCTCTGTTTTCACGTCTGATGTCACTTCCGGCTTCGGTTCTGATTTCTTCGGTTCTGGTTTTTTCGGCTGGCGCGTAAAACCGCCGATCAGCCACTGGGTGTCATCATCCGGCCGTCCTATCTCCTTGCGGCTGATAACACGTCCTGTACGCGCAGCAGCAGCACAACCGGCATCCAGCGCTGCACGACACGCCGCCAGATCGCCTTCCACCACCAGCGTTAGCCTGCCAGGATCGAGCACCTGGTGGCTAAGCAGACGCACGTTCGCGGCTTTCAGCATGGCATCCGCCGCGTCTACAGCAGCCACCATGCCATCCACTTCCAGTAATCCCAGTGAATTGATCATTGCAACCTCTCTTACGCGCGCTGGACAGGATTACGGGCAATATCCAGAACAGCATCAGCGAAGGCGTTACAGGCTGCTTTACAGGCTGCCTGGCTACCGGTTAAAAACGCCGCCGAGTAGTTGGTTTCTGACGGTGGCGGCACGTAGGTAACAATCTGTACATCGGCAGATTTCAGCGCAGCATCAATCCCGTAGGTTGCTTCTAATGGCGGAGCCACCAGATAAGCCATCGGATCGCCCAGTACGCATCCCGCCGTAGCAGAAAGGTATGAACCGGTACGCGATACCACGTGTGCCAGGAAAGCCGTATTTTCTGCATCATTGGCCCACTGGAACGCGGCGCCATTTTCAATATTGGCCACCATCGCATCCAGACCCGCGCGAACTTCCGCCGGGTTAGGTCCACCGAGCATAATCAACACTTCACCTGCCGTTGGAGAAGGTCCGTGCGCCGCACCGGCATACAGCGAGCGGCCATAAACCACTTCGACCATTGCCTGTTTTGTCGCTTCGTCTGCGGCAATATACGCCACGTCATCAGAGTCTGCTGTGATGAGTCCGAGGCTACGTATATGTGGCGGTAATTTAAGTTCGCGGGCAAAACCGTCATTTACCGAGGCAATCACGCGCATGGCGGTAACTGAAGGTCTAATCAAATCTAATGCTGGCATGATGCCTCCTTAACGGGTCATGTTGATGCCGGACGCTTTTTGCTCCAGCATGCGTTTGGCCAAATCCACGATTACCGCAGCCGCTTCGACCGGTGGCGTACCGCCCTGGTGAATGTTGGAAATACAGGTTCTGTCGGCCTCAACGGTAGTCGCCACGCGCGGTGAATAGACCGCGTAGCAGGAAAGACTTTCCGACTGGCCTAAGCCCGGACGTTCACCGACCAGCAGGATCACCGCTTTCGCACCCAGCAGCTCGCCAATCTGATCTTCGATTTTCACGCGGCCATAGCGGACAAAGAACGGCGTGCCAACCTTCAGCCCAGCCTGTTTTAATCCAGACAACAATGGCGGCAGAATCTCTTCGTAGTTGGCGGTGATGGCATCCGTAGACAGCCCATCAGAGACAATCACCTGGACATCCGGGTTCGCCACGCACTGGGATTTCAGCGCTTCAATCGCTTCCGCACTCAGACGACGGCCCATGTCCGGGCGGGTCAGGTACAGATTTTTGTCACTGATTTCCGAGCGCACTTCCAGCAAGCCTTGTGCTTTCACCCACTCTTCCGGCACCTCTTTCAGCACGGTATCTTTCGAGCGTGAGTGGTCAGCCAGGAAGCGCAGCAGCGCCTGGGTACGCGGACGCGGGCCAGCACGACCGGTACAGACACGTGCAGCGGTGCTGCGACGCAGCTCCGTCAACACTTCTGCGCGGTGCGGGTTTTCAACGCCAATCCACGCTTTCGCTTCCGGCGATCCTAAATCCATGGCACAGCTTTCGCCCGTTGGTGCGGCGCACTGCGTGGTGCTGCATTTCACTTCCGCTGACGGCGCTTGAGCCTGCGGTTGTGACTCACCCATTGACGCCATTACGCTGCGTACAATTTCTTCAATCTGTTTTTGATCCATCGTGTGTCATCCCCGCGTCATCAGAAGAACAGTGACGGATCGCCCGCCCGTTTGGTCAGGCGACCGTTTGCCATAATGCCCATGTTTTCCAGCCAGCGTTCAAACTCCGGCGACGGACGCAGGTTCAGCAACTGGCGCACCGTCGCGGTGTCGTGGAACGCGGTGGTCTGATAGTTGAGCATGATGTCGTCACCGAGCGGCATGCCCATGATGTAGTTGCAGCCTGCAGTGGCGAGCAGAATCATCAGGTTTTCATTGAGGTTCTGGTCAGCATCGGCATGGTTGGTGTAACAACAGTCACAGCCCATCGAAATGCCGCTCAGCTTGCCCATGAAGTGATCTTCTAAACCGGCGCGAATAATCTGGCGGTCATTGTAGAGATACTCTGGCCCGATAAAGCCGACAACGGTATTCACCAGGAACGGATCGTAGTGGCGTGCCAGCCCGTAGTTACGCGCTTCCATCGTCACCTGATCGGCACCGAAGTTAGCGCCAGCAGAAAGCGCAGACCCCTGCCCGGTCTCAAAGTACAGGCAGTTTTCCCCGGCGATACGGTTGAATTCAGCGCCCACTGCACGCGCCTCGTCCAGCATCGCCAGCTCAACGCCGAACTCTTTCAAGCCTTTCTCGCTACCGCAGATACTCTGGAAAATCAGCCCGCCCGGCGCGCCGCGACGAATCGCTTCGATCTGGGTAGTAACGTGCGCCAGCACGCAGCCCTGAGTAGGAATGTTATATTTGTCGATCACGCCATACACGGTGTCGAGTACGCGACTTAAGTTCTCCACGTCATCGGTTACCGGGTTAACGCCGATCACCGCATCGCCCGCACCGAAAGAAAGCCCTTCGTAGATTTGCGCGGCAATACTCTGCACATCGTCACGGGTGTCGTTCGGCTGCAAACGGCAGCTGAAGGTGCCCGGCAAGCCGATCGTGGTGTTGGCTTTTTTGATCACCGGCATTTTTTTGCCGCCGTAGATCAGGTCCGCGTTGGAGCAAATTTTTGCCACCCCAGCGACCACTTCTGACGTTAACCCTTTGCGCATAAACGCAATGTCATCGACAGAGGTTTCATCACTCAACACGTACTCGCGCAGCTCACTGATGCTCCAGTTTTTGATGCGGTTATAGGCTGTTTCGTTGACGTCATCCTGAATCAGACGCGTGACGCAGTCCTCTTCATAGGAAATCACCGGGTTGTTGCGAATATCCGCCACCGTCATTTCCGACAACACCTGTTTGGCCGCCACGCGCTCCTGTGAGCTTGTCGCGGCGACACCTGCCAGCACATCCCCCGAACGCAGTTCGTTGGCTTTGGCCAGCACCTCTTTTACATCCTTAAACTGATAAACATTGCCGAACAATGTGGTCTTTAGTTTCATAAGTCGTTCCCTCAGGAAGGAAATGCGAGTGATTTCACCGTCACCGGCACAACCGATCCGCCAAAAAGAGGCGTACCAATGTCGATATAGTCCCCCGCCCGGACAATCACCTCATCGATGACCGCCAGCGGGTGTTGCTGTAACTGTGGGCGTAACAGCATGCCCAGGGCTTTACCAAAATCCTGCTCGGCTACCACCAGCAGGGGATGCGGATTCGGATAACGCGCGACAAAGGCCAGCAGCGCGTCGATGACCGTTAATAGCGCGGCGTAGCGCACCGGCAGCGACCCGGGCAGCGCCAGCACATAGGCGTCTGTTTTCGGATCAAGATCGAGCTGCACCAGCGCCAGCTGCCAGGCCGCCACCAAATCAGCGTCGTCAACCGGGATCGCCACCGGCAGATTGCGCAGCGGAAGTGCCACGCCTTCCAGCCAGATGGTGCTGCCCGACAGCGACAGCGTATGCGCCCCGGCGCCAATCACCGTGGCGCGCACGGTTTGCGCCGGGAACTGCACGTTCATCTCACGCAAGCGCGGATGTTCATGCAGCGCCGTCGCCAGCAGCGGTCCAATGTCAGAAAAACAGAACGGATCGGCAGGCTGGTTGCGGTAGCACTCGCCCACTCCTCCGGAAAGCGTAATCACATCCGGTTTCACGCCCGCAGGCAGTAAACCGGTTTGCATCAGCGCCTGCGCCAGGGCAGAAGGCGTGCCGTCAATCACTTCCACGATCAGATTCGCCATTCGCCGCGCGACCTGGACAAGCTGTGCGGCATTGAGCGTTCGGGCGTCGGTACCGGCACCAAACACCTCGTCGACGATCATCTGTCCCGGCTGGTGCGCATGGACCACGCGCCCCTGACCGTCAGTTTCCAGCAGTCGTCCCCCGACGTTCAGGCACGCAGAGCCGCTGACCTTTCCGGCATCAAACAGTACGTAGTTTGACGTCCCGCCGCCGATGTCGATATTCAGCACGCTGCACAGACGCTGCTCAGACAGAGTTTGTGCACCGGCACCGTGACCGGCAATCACCGATTCCAGGTGCGGACCGGCACTGGCCACCACGAAGTCACCCAGCGACTGGGAGAGCGTCATCACCGCCGGACGGGCGTTGCGAGTTTTCGCGCTTTCTCCGGTAATGATGATCGCGCCGGAATCAACCGTTTCCGGCGCAATACCCGCCGCCTGATACTGGGCCAGGATCAGCGCTTTAAGTTCAGCCTCTTTCAACCCGCCCTGCTTATCGACGGGTGTGAAGAAGACCGGGCTTTGCCAGCTAATTTCGCGTTTGATAAATTCGTAGCGCGGCACCTGCGACACTGCCGCACGGTTAACCAGCTCAAGGCGGGAGAAGATCACCTGAGTGGTGGTGGTGCCGATATCGATACCGACGCTCAGTAGCTGGCGAGTATTCACGATTGCGCCTCCGCTTTTGCTTCTGCAGTTTCCGCGTCAACAACGGCCGGAACATTTTCGTCTTTTGGCACCAGCATCATCGCTACGCCAATCGCCGTCACACCACCAATCAACTTGCCGACAATCATCGGGAATATCATGGCGTTCATGTTCGCGGCGGCAAAACCTAAGTGGTCACCCAGAGCGAAGGCTGCAGAGACCGCGAACGCGCAGTTGATCACTTTGCCGCGGGTATCCATATTTTTCATCATGCCGAACATCGGGATGTTGTTCGCCAGCGTTGCCACCATACCCGCAGCGGCTATATTGTTGATTTTCAGCAGGTTGCCGACACTCATTAGCGGTTTTTCAAACCAGCGGGTCAGCAGCAGTACCATCGGGTAGGCACCCAGCAGCACGCAGGAGATAGAACCGATCACTTCGATGGCGCGCATCACTTCGCCGGGCTTATCACCCGCAGACATGAAGATAGGATCGAGACCCGGGATCAGCTCCCAGCCAAGCAGGAACTTAATGACCGCCGCCGCCAGGCCGATAGTGATCAGCGCCACCAGGAACTTGGCGAAGATCTGGAAGCCGTTAATCATTTTTTCCGGGATAAATTTCAGCCCCAGCGCCACCAGGATGGCGACGATCAGCACCGGAATCATGTTCATCAGAATCAGCGCGAAGGTGAACTCCACCGGTTGCCCGTTGATTTCAACCCCGGAGTACATTGCCACCAGGCCGCCTGCGATACAGCCAACCGGAATGGTCACGATACCGGCCAGTACACCCAGAGCCAGATAACGACGGTCTGACGGTTCAATAATTCCCAGCGCAACCGGGATGGAGAAGACCAGCGTCGGCCCCATCATTGCCCCAAGGATCAGGCCAGAGTACAGCCATGCGGCCACATCGCCACCCGCCAGTTCTTTCGCCAGGAAGAAGCCGCCCATATCACACGCCAGCAGCGTTCCGGCAAACATTGACGGGTTCGCGCCCAGCATTTCATACAGCGGAATAATTACCGGTCCGAGCACATGCGCCAGTACCGGTGCCAGCGCAGTCATACCGACCATCGCCAGACCCAGTGCGCCCATCGCCATAAAACCTTCTTCAAACTGACCGCCCGATCCCTCGATGCTCTTACCAAACTTACCGAGGTAACGCGCTGAACCACCGAACTGCGACAGGATCCTGTCCACGGCGGCAATCAGCATAAAGAACATCATGATGTACATGATGATTTCGTTAATTCCCATAGCCCTATCTCCATTTGCCAGGTGCTTAGTAGGCCTGATAAGCGCAGCGCCATCAGGCAATGATGTCGCGTTGTTGCCGGATGGCGGCGCGAACGCCTTATCCGGCCTACGTCCTGGTATGCCTTATTGTGCCGCCGCGTACAGGTCGATAATCTGTTCCTGCGTGGCGGTTCGTGGGTTGCTACGTATACAAATATCGTTCAATGCGGCTTGCGCCCAGGTACTGTAATGCTCAGGTTTCGCGCCCACGTCAGCGAGCCGTTTGGTCTGGCCCACTTCAGCGATCAGCTCAATTACCGCGCCGATAGCGTCACGATCGTCTGATTTCTTATTGGTTAACGCTCTGCCGATATGGCTGAAGCGTTCACGGCACACCATGCGGTTAAAGCCCATTACCGTAGGAAGCAGCATGGCGTTAGCCTGCCCGTGCGGGATGTGCAGCGCAGCACCTGGCTGGTGAGCCATCGCATGACACAAGCCCAAACCTGCGCTGGAAAAAGCCATCCCCGCCATACAGGAAGCCAGTAACATGCTTTCGCGCGCCGCCAGGTCATGGCCGTAACCCACCGCTTTAGGCAGCGACTTGCCGATCATCGCAATCGCGCCAATTGCCAGGCTGTCGGTAAACGGTGTCGCGTTCAGCGCGCTGTAGGCTTCAACAGCGTGGGTGAGTGCATCGATGCCAGTCATTGCCGTCACGTGCGGCGGTACGCCTTCCGTTACCGCCGCATCGAGAATGGCGACGTCCGGCATCAGCGTGGCGTGGGCCAGCACTTTTTTCAGTCCGGTAGCGGCATCGATAATCACCGTGACGTTGGTGGTTTCTGACCCGGTCCCGGCGGTGGTTGGCACGGCAATCAGCGGTAAACGAGGACGCAGCACGCTGTTTTCCGTCATATCAGCCAGTGTCTGCGTTGGGTTGGTTACCAGCAACGCGACGGCTTTGGCGGCATCCAGTACCGAGCCGCCGCCGAAGGCCACAACGCCGTCACATTTTGACTCGCGCAACTGTGCGACCGCCGCGCAAACGTCAGTGATGCACGGCTCACCGACCGGGCACGGCCACAGCGTCATCGCCACGCCTTTCATCGCCAGGCTGCGTTCCAGTGAGGCGGTCATTCCCGCTTCATGCAGGAAGCTATCTACCATAACGAACATGTGCGTCAGCCCGCGCGTTTGCGCTTCCTGTCCGCAGGTGCTGAGCGCTCCCAGTCCGCATAGCGTGACCGGTGGAACGCTGAACGTTTTTACGCGTTGTAGATTCAGGGCATCGAATGCCTGAAAGAGCGCGGTCTGCAATTCAGCTTGCATAGATTCCTTCCGCTTTTACTTTTCCGCTATTGGCAATCGCCAGCGGGGTCATAAACAGACTGTGCTGCGGTAAATGCACCTGCAGCTCCGGGAAACGCTTACGGAACAGCTCATCAACCCCCGGCTGCATACAGGACCCACCGGCCAGCCATAAATCCATGACGCCCTGCCCGGCAATATGGTGGGCGACAATTTCCGCCATCTTTTCGTAAACCGGCTTCACTACCGGCCAGATTTCCTTGCCGTTGCTGCGCTTGTACTGCTCGGCTTCTTCCAGTTGAATACGACGATTCCCAGCCAGCGTCAGAGAAATGTGATGCCCACCGGTCGCTTCGTCGGCGGAATAGGTCACTTTGCCCTGCTTCACGATGGCAATACCGGTCGTCCCACCGCCGATATCCACCACGCCTGCGTTATCCAGCTGAAGTAGATCCGCCACGGCGGTGGGCTCATCCAGCACATGGCTAACCTCAAGTCCGGCAGACTCCAGCACGTTAATGGAGATACGCGGGTCCGTTCCTGGCGGGAACGAGGTTGCCGCGTGGGTAAAGCGGCAACCCAGTTGTTGTTCGAGCGTATCGAGATGGCGACGAACAATGGTCACTGCACCGAAAAAATCCCAGACGATGCCGTCACGCACGACGTCGGCCCAGTCCAGACAAACCGCAACCGGCTGTCCTTCACTGTCGACAACCATCGACACCACATCACAGGTCCCCAAATCAACGCCGAGCCACAGCGGTGAATCACTCGCGGCCGGCGTCTGGTTACACAGCGTTGCTGCTTTTTGCAGTCTGGGTGTGAGCCACAGTTGTTCGTCATGCGCCATCTCTTTCACTCCTTATACGATGCGAAACGCATCCACCAATACACAGCGACGCAGGCGGACAAACGTGCGCGCACTGGTCACCCCTTCCCCGGTTGGCGTAGTAATGGTCATGGTGGTCCAGCCTTCACCGCCAAGCCCAAGACCGGCAATGCACGGTCCGTTCTTGACGAAAATGCTGGTATCGATGGCGTTAGCCATACGGTTCATGTTATCGATGTTGCGTGAGTGCATCGCCGCCGTATGGTGGCAACCACCTTCAAGCGTGACCGCCAGCGCAATGGCTTCGTCAACGTTAGCCACCCGCACCACCGGCAGCACCGGCATCATCAGTTCAGTTACCGCAAACGGATGTGTGGCTGAGGTTTCGACGAACAACAAGCGGGTTTGCTCCGGGACATTCAGGCCGATCGCCGCGGCGATTTTGGCCGCATCGCGCCCGACCCAGTCACGGCTAACCGTGCCTTTACCGCGTTCATCGACGTTTTTCATCAACACCGGCTGCAATTGCTCAGCCTGAGCTGCGGTGAGCTTGACCGCGTGCTGACCTTCCATCAGACGCATCAGCTCGTCGGCAACGCTATCCACGACGATCAGGACTTTTTCATCGGCGCAGATGATGTTGTTATCAAACGACGCACCTTTAACGATGGACTGCGCGGCGCGCGCCAGATCGGCGGTTTCATCCACCACCACCGGTGGGTTACCCGCACCTGCGGCAATCAGACGTTTGTTGGTGTGCTTACGCGCAGATTCCACCACCGCTTCGCCGCCGGTCACCACCAGCAAGCCGATGCCTGGGTACTTGAACAGACGCTGAGCGGTTTCGATATCCGGATTGGCAACGGTCACCAGCAGGTTTGCCGGACCACCCGCAGCGACTACCGCCTGGTTAAGCAGACCGATCGCACGCTGAGAAACGCCTTTTGCAGCAGGATGCGGCGCAAAGACCACGCTGTTACCCGCCGCAATCAGGCTGATGGCGTTATTAATGACGGTCGCGGCCGGGTTGGTGGACGGCGTTACCGATGCCACCACGCCCCACGGCGCATTTTCAATCAGCGTCAGGCCGTTATCGCCGGTCAGTACCTGTGGAGACAGGCATTCCACGCCCGGCGTGCCGCGTGCCTGCGCCACGTTTTTGGCAAATTTATCTTCAACGCGTCCCATGCCGGTTTCACTGACGGCAAATTCCGCTAATTCTCTGGCGTGTTTTTCGCCTGCTTCACGTAGAGCCGCGATGGCCAACTGGCGCATAGCGACGCTTTTCAGCTCCTGCTGTGCCAGTTTTGCTGCCGCCACTGCGTCATCCAGGGAGGCAAATACGCCCATTTCTTGAACGGCACTGACGGGTTGGCTGCTGTCTTTCATTTTCAGCAGCACCGCTTTCACGACCTGTTCAATATCCTGTTGATTCATGATTTTCTGCCTTATTTATGGAAGATCACCTGACCACCTGCCACCACTTCATCGACAATGCCAATCACGCACAGATCGACAGGCGATGAGTCACTACTGTGCGCCTGGCGGGCAGAGCTTCCACTGACCAGCAGCACCCACTCTCCGGTTCCCGCCCCGATGCTGTCGGTAGCAACAGCACACTGCCCGTCGGGATTTCCCTGAGCATCAATCATTTCCACCATCAGCAACTTGTCGTGCGCGAGCCCCTGATGGCGTACGGTACAAACAATTTGTCCTGTGACGATTGCCAGTTTCATACCCGCCTCCGTGGCATATTTCAGGTAAAACCTCCCCCTACCCTCCGCAGAAGGTAATGTGAAAAGGAGAGAGGGTGACGCCAGCTTTCTCTTAACAATCCAGTGGCGTCACATGGACGACTTACATATCGTTGCTGTCGCCTTTGAAGCTGATCGGGAATACTTCTTCCAGATCGCCATGCGGACGCGGGATAACGTGTACAGAAACCAGTTCGCCAATACGCTGCGCAGCAGCAGCTCCGGCATCCGTAGCTGCTTTGCAAGCGGCCACATCACCACGAACCATGGCAGTACACAGGCCGCCACCGATCTGCTTCACGCCAACCAGTTTCACGCGTGCCGCTTTAACCATTGCGTCAGAAGCCTCAATCAGTGCAACCAGGCCCCGGGTTTCGATCATTCCTAATGCTTCCATTGTGTTTTCCTCTTAGTAGAAGGGGTCCAGAACGGGACCTAAACAACCAGTGTTTGCGAGGCGCTTTCACGACTCATTTCAGTCTGGCGCGGCACAGCTGCCACCAACGCCAGTTCGATAATTTCCTGCACGCTACAGCCGCGAGAGAGGTCGTGAAGCGGTGCGGCAAGTCCCTGAATTAAGGGGCCGACTGCACGATACCCTCCCAGGCGCTGGGCGATTTTATAACCAATATTGCCTGCCTCCAGCGACGGGAAAACCATCACATTGGCATTGCCCTGTAGCGGACTGGCGGGCGCTTTTTGCGCGGCGACATCCGGTACAAAAGCGGCATCAAACTGCAGTTCACCGTCGACGGTAAGCTGCGGCGCGCGTTCACGAACAATGTCCGTCGCCTGCTGCACGTTAGCGACGTTGGGATGACGGGCACTGCCATTACTTGAAAACGACAGCATGGCCACTCGCGGCTCTTCACCGGTAATCGCCTGCCAGGTTTCCGCGCTGGCGATGGCAATATCCGCCAGCTGTGCGGCGGTCGGCTGCGGCACAACGCTACAGTCGGCAAATCCTAATGACGGTCCGAGATACTGCGGCAGCATCAGGAAAATCGACGACAGCGTTTTGCAACCCGGCTGTAAGCCAATGATGCGCAACCCTGCGCGCAGCACGTTTGCCGTTGACGACAAGTTGCCGGCAATACAGACATCGGCTTTACCGGCACTGACCATCGCGGCGGCAAACATCAGCGGATCGTTGAGTTTTTCCCGCGCATCCGGCGGCGTTTTTTCGCCCGCACGGGCCAGCCAGCGCAGGGCAAATTCTTCACGCATTTGCACATTGCTTTGCGGATCGACAACCTGAATACCGTCCATTGCCACGCGGTGACTGAGGGCAAACTGGCGCAATGCAAATGGGCTGGCGACGAGAATAGGGCGAGCCAGACCGTGCTGATGCAGGTAGTTCGCCGCTTTCAGCACTCGGACATCCAGCGCATCCGGGAACACCACCCGAGCAGGTGAACGTTTGGCGAGTTGGCGAGCGCGTTCAATAATCATGACTTCTCCCCTAATCGCTGTTGGATTTGGCTGATGCTCAGTGGATGCTTCGCCACGCTCAAAATCATCATTACGTAAACCGTACTCGAAAGACGGTTTAGCGCCTGCAGGATGTCTGGTCGCAACACATCAAAACCACGGGTGATAAACACCTGCGCCGCCACCGTTTCCGTTTCACGGACTTTGGTGCGCAGCAAATTAAGCAGTGCAGCATCACGACCGTGGCTGGCTTCCGGCACCAGATGGTCGTGGTCCAGGTAGCGCAGCGGTTGATGCGAGAGCCGGTGTAAATCTCCGTCGCTTAAGCCAACAATGGCCTGCGCATCCAGAGGTTCGTCCATGGCGTCGGCGCGCATAATGTTGCCTAAGCGCGAGCGGATATCCGCCAGCCACGGCTGCCACGGTTCGGCCAGCTCAATCTGTAACCACACGGCCAGCGCAATGGTGCTGTCCAGCGCCGCGCGAAATCCCAGGCGCGGGTCACTTTTGGCGACCATTTTGTCCGCTGTCAGATGCGTCAGCGTGTCAGGTTTCTTCGCCACCGGTTGATGACACAGCTCGCAGCTTGCCTGCGGGTGTGCATCGCTGCTGGTTAAACCATGCACCGGCTGCGGTTGCTGCTGCTCGTCGTCGATAAACAGGCTTCCCTGCTCATCGATAAACTTAATGCGCAGTCGACGACTGTCCAGCAACTCCCGGGCAGACGGCGTCAGGCGAGCATCAGCGGGGAGATGAATTTCAGCCCCTTCGCTAAGCGTATGATTCGCTCTGAGCCATGCTTCGGTAATGAAATCCTTCATACATCCGCCTTAGCAGGACTGCCAGTTCGCAGGCCAGGCCACATACAGGAACTTCACCGTCGTCGGCGTACCAAACTCAATGCTGGAACCTTTCGGGATAAACATCACATCCCCGGCCTTCGCAATCATGGTTTCGCCTTCATGACGAACGTGCAGCTCGCCTTCCAGAATCATGTCAATTTCGTCGTAGTTCAGCGTCCATGGGAAAAATGCGTTATCCCACTGCATAAACCCGGCGGCCATGCTGCTCCCGTCCTGGTCAGTAACTAAGTCGGTCAAGCCGACACAGTGCGGCTGGGCGCCATCAAAACGGCCAAACTTGACGCTGCTGCCGTCAATGACTTTGACGCCACCTTTGCCGGTCACCGAGGCAAAGCTGGGCTGCATTCCGCCCTGCTCCAGCGACTGTTTCTCCTTCATCACTTTGTCCATCAGCTGCGCGACCAGGCTTTCGGTAAACTGTCCTTCCGGTAACTGCGCAATGATGGTTTCGCGAATACGCTGGCTTTCCGTTTTGCCGTCATCCGCAGCAGCAGGTGCTGCCGTAGACGTTGATACGACTGCCGGCGCAGATTCATCGCATTCAGTGATAGTGACGCCCAGCAGCGCCGCAACTTCGCGTGCTTCCGGGGTGATGATGCTGGCGCGCAGAACAACCGATACGTCCTGTTCACCGCGTGCGTGGGCCGCACGAATATCGTTAGCTGTGATGAGTTTTTTCACCTGCCCTTTCCTCCTTTTGGCTGAGCTCAGTCAGATAATCCACCAGGTGCTGCACACTGCTTGGGTCATGGCTATTGAGCTCAAAAATCGGCTCCTGAAACCCTATCCCGCGAAGTAATTGTCGCGTTGCGGCGACATTGGCATCCGGCACATCCGTTTTGCTGATAACGGCGATTTGTCGTTTACTGGCGCCGATATCCAACAGCCCGGCAGGTAAGCGACTTTCTAAATCATTTGCCGCGTGTATATAAATCAACGTATCAACATCCTGCAGCGTGGTAATTAAGGCGTGATACCAGCGCGGATGGCTAAAATATTCTCCCGGAGTGTCGATATCGCCGTTTTCATTAAACTCGACAGCCTGTGTTTTTCTGGCGAGGGAATAATTCCCCTGGAGCGCATTAAAGAGCGTGGTTTTTCCCGCCCCCACCGTACCGACAAACGCAATACGTTTCATCGCCGCCTCTGATTAACTTTTTGTCAGGTTGCACAAAGTGAAATTTAATAACCGGCCCAGACCGCTCACCGTCTGGAGCAACGCCTCTTCCACTGCACCTACAGAGCCGTAGATCACCAGCGCGCCGCTGAATCTATCGAGAAAGCCGATATGTACATCCGCCGCTTTCATGGCTAAGTCACCGGCAATCATCGCCGTTTCACCCGGCGTTAAGGTCATGATGCCGATCGCGCCAGACTCGGGAACGCCGATCTTTTTCGCCAACTCTTCGCCGGGGTGCGCTATCAGATGCGCCAGCGTGACCTGTTTCCCCGGCACAAATTCCTGGATGATGCGTTCTTTTTCCATTGCTCACCGCCTCTGCTAAAACTGACCCCATCGTGGCAATTTTTCGTCAGAGTAAATAACAAAATTCGGCAACCAGGTTTAAAAGGTGAGGGAGATCACTAAGAAAGGGAAAATAAAAAGGCGCGGGAGAAACCCGCGCCAGAATTAATTAAAGTGAAATTACAGCGGTTGTGTTTGCGCTTCTACAACCGCCAGCGCCACCATATTCACGATACGACGAACAGAGGCGATCGGCGTTAATACATGAACCGGTTTCGCCACACCCATCAGCACCGGGCCGACCGTTACGCCTTCAGAGCTGGACACGCGTAGTAAGTTGTAACTAATACGCGCCGCTTCCATATTCGGCATCACCAGAATATTGGCGGAGCCTTTCAGCGGACTGTCCGGCATCCGATCGTTACGAATGCTTTCTACCAGCGCGGCATCACCGTGCATCTCACCGTCGATCATCAGTTCTGGCGCACGCGCCTTGATAAGCTCCAGCGCTGCGCGCATTTTGCTGGCCGACGGACAGTTGGAAGAGCCAAAGTTGGAGTGCGACAGCAATGCCACCTTCGGTTCGATACCAAAACGCCGTACGGTTTCGGCCGCCATCACGGCGATTTCCGCCAGCTGATCCGGCGTCGGGTCATCGTTAACGTAGGTATCGGCGATAAAGGTGTTGCCGCTTGGCAGCAACAGCGCGTTCATCGCCCCCGCCGTATGCACACCGTCGCGGTGACCAAATACCGCTTTCACCACGCTGAAATGCTCGTGATAGTCGCCAATCGTGCCGCAGATCATCGCATCCGCTTCACCGCGTTGCACCATGATCGCACCAATCACCGTGGTGTTGGCAATCACCGCACGCTGCGCCTGCTCCTGGGTGATCCCCCGGCGCTTCATGATCTGATAATACTCACTCCAGTACTCTTTGAAGCGCGGATCGGATTCGTTGTTGACGATCTCAAAATCAACACCGGCTTTGATCTGCAGCCCCAGTTTCTGGATGCGCATTTCGATCACGCTCGGACGGCCAATCAGGATCGGCTTCGCCAGACCTAAGGTGATCAATTCCTGGGTCGCATGCAGCACGCGCGCCTCTTCCCCTTCCGTCAGCACCACGCGCTTCGGCGCTTTGCGTGCCAGCGAGAAAATCGGCTTCATGAACAGGTTGGTTTTGTAGACAAACTCACTCAGCTTATCGATGTACGCATCAAAGTCGGCAATCGGGCGCGTTGCCACGCCGGAGTCCATGGCCGCTTTCGCCACCGCCGGTGCAATTTTGACAATCAGACGCGGGTCAAACGGCTTAGGAATGATGTATTCCGGGCCAAAGCTCAGGTCCTGATCGCCATAGGCGGAGGCCACCACTTCGCTCTGCTCAGCATGCGCCAGTTCCGCAATGGCGTGTACCGCCGCCAGCTTCATCTCTTCGTTGATGGCGGTGGCACCCACGTCCAGCGCACCGCGGAAGATGAACGGGAAGCACAGGACGTTGTTGACCTGGTTCGGGTAGTCGGAGCGACCGGTACAAATAATGGCATCGGAACGCACTTCTTTCGCCAGCGGCGGCAGAATTTCCGGTTCCGGGTTGGCCAGCGCCAGAATCATCGGCGCACGCGCCATTTTCTTGACCATCTCCTGGCTCAGCACTTTTGGGCCGGAACAGCCAAGGAAGATGTCAGCCCCGTCAATCACGTCATCCAGTGTACGCTTGCCGTCATCTTCCACCGCGTAGGCTGCTTTGGTTTCAGCCATATTTGGTTCGCGATCTTTGTAAATCACACCTTTGGAGTCGCAGACCACAATGTTGTGCTTCTGCATGCCCAGCGCCACCAGCAGGTTCATACAGGCAATCGCCGCCGCCCCCGCACCGGACACCACCATACGCACATCAGAGATATTCTTCTCCACCACCCGCAGACCGTTGAGGATCGCAGCGGTGCTGATGATAGCCGTGCCGTGCTGGTCGTCATGGAATACCGGAATATTCATACGCTCACGCAGTTTTTGCTCTATGTAGAAGCATTCCGGCGCTTTGATATCTTCGAGGTTGATGCCGCCAAACGTCGGCTCAAGGGCCGCCACCACGTTAATAAATTTATCCGGATCGAGTTCGTCGACTTCAATATCGAACACGTCAATCCCGGCAAATTTCTTAAACAGAACGCCTTTCCCTTCCATCACCGGTTTACCGGCCAGCGCACCAATGTTGCCCAGCCCCAGTACCGCAGTACCGTTGGAAATCACCGCCACCAAGTTGCCGCGCGCGGTGTATTTGTAGGCTGCCAGCGGGTCTTTTTCAATCTCCAGACACGGGGCTGCAACACCGGGTGAATAGGCCAGCGCCAGGTCACGTTGGGTGGCAAGGGGTTTGGTTGGCGAAACCTGAATTTTGCCGGGTACTGGAAACTCGTGGAAATCGAGGGCGCTTTGTCTTAACTGGTCATCCATCTTGTTGTTCCTTTCACGTATCGATCAATAAAGTGGCGCAGGTAACCCTTTTGCAGAGCCGCACATTATCACCTCAGTTAGCGGCGCAAACTTTGAAGGTCGCCAAACTCTCACTACTCAAAGAAAGAATTTGTTATCAATTTATAACAGCCATGTTACCTGCTTAAGCCAGCAATACCATGCCTGTCTGCTATGCTTTTTGCTGACAACGCCTGCAAATTCTCCAAAAGTGTGAATTAACACACGCTCTAACACTTTACTTTTCAAGGAGTATTTCCTATGACCCGTAAAGAGCTTGCCAATGCCATTCGTGCGCTGAGTATGGATGCGGTCCAGAAAGCCAACTCCGGACATCCCGGCGCACCGATGGGCATGGCCGATATTGCCGAAGTGCTGTGGAACGATTTTCTCCGCCATAACCCGAGCGATCCTCACTGGTACGATCGTGACCGGTTTATTTTGTCCAACGGTCACGCCTCAATGCTGCTTTACAGCCTGCTGCATCTTTCCGGTTACGACCTGCCGTTGGACGAGTTAAAGAACTTCCGCCAGCTGCATTCAAAAACGCCCGGGCACCCGGAACTGGGCTACACGCCGGGCGTGGAAACCACCACCGGGCCGTTGGGTCAGGGCCTGGCAAACGCCGTCGGGCTGGCGGTGGCCGAACGAACGCTGGCCGCGCAGTTTAATCAACCGGGCCATGAGATTGTCAGCCATTTCACCTATGTTTTTATGGGCGACGGCTGCCTGATGGAAGGGATTTCCCACGAAGTCTGTTCGCTGGCGGGGACGCTGGGACTGGGCAAGCTGATCGGCTTTTACGACCACAACGGCATCTCTATTGATGGCGAAACCAAGGGCTGGTTTACCGACGATACCGCGAAGCGCTTTGAAGCGTATCACTGGCATGTGGTACACGAGATAGACGGGCACGATCCTGAAGCGGTGAAGAAAGCCATTCTGGAAGCCCAAAGCGTGACCGATAAGCCATCACTCATTATCTGCCGGACGGTAATTGGCTTTGGCTCGCCGAATAAGGCCGGGAAAGAAGAGGCGCACGGCGCGGCACTGGGTGAAGAAGAAGTGGCGTTGACCCGCCAGAAGCTGGGCTGGCATCATCCCGCCTTTCACATCCCCAAAGAGATTTATCGGGCCTGGGACGCGCGGAAAAAAGGCGAAAAAGCCCAGCAGGACTGGAATACGACCTTCTCCGCTTACCAGCAAGCACACCCTGAACTGGCAGCAGAGTTTACCCGCCGGATGCGTGGTGGGCTGCCAAAAGAGTGGGAAAAGAGTACCGAGAAATACATTCGCGAATTGCAGGCTAATCCGGCAAAAATTGCCACCCGTAAGGCATCGCAAAACACCCTCAACGTCTATGGCCCGATGCTGCCCGAACTGCTTGGCGGCTCTGCCGATCTCGCCCCCAGCAACCTGACTATCTGGAAAGGCTCAACCTCGCTGAAAGACGACCCGGCCGGGAATTACATTCACTACGGCGTGCGTGAATTTGGCATGACCGCCATTGCCAACGGCATCGCCCATCATGGCGGTTTTGTCCCGTATACAGCCACCTTCCTGATGTTTGTCGAATACGCCCGTAACGCCGCACGCATGGCAGCATTAATGAAGGCCCGACAGATCATGGTCTATACCCACGACTCGATTGGTCTGGGGGAAGACGGTCCGACTCACCAGGCGGTAGAGCAGCTCGCCAGCCTGCGCCTGACGCCCAACTTCAGCACCTGGCGTCCGTGCGATCAGGTCGAAGCGGCAGTAGGCTGGAAACTGGCCGTTGAGCGCCATAACGGTCCCACGGCGCTGATCCTTTCCAGGCAGAACCTGGCACAGGTTGAACGCACGCCTGAGCAGGTCAAAGAGATTGCCCGCGGCGGTTACGTACTGAAAGACGGCGGCGGGAAGCCGGATATTATCCTGATTGCTACCGGGTCAGAGATGGAGATCACGCTGCTGGCGGCGGAGAAATTGACGGGTGAAGGGCGTAACGTTCGCGTGGTCTCCCTGCCCTCGACGGATATCTTCGACGCCCAGGACGAGGCATTCCGTGAATCGGTCCTGCCAGCAAACGTCAGCGCACGCGTGGCGGTCGAAGCGGGCATTGCCGATTACTGGTACAAATACGTCGGTCTGAAAGGCGCGATTGTCGGCATGACCGGCTATGGGGAATCCGCCCCGGCGGACAAATTATTCCCGTTTTTCGGCTTTACGGTGGAGAACATTGTCGAAAAAGCACATAAGGTGCTTAACGGGTGATCCACAATGTGGGCCAGGCGTCGGGGCCATGCCAGTTATCACAGCTTGGCTCCTGCGCATAACGCACCAGACGAAAACGCTGGCCGTCAAAACGCCAGCGCGTCTGGATACCGCAGTCCGACAACCCTCGGCCCTTGGCGAGCGTAATTAGCTCGCGCGATTTTTCATCGAACGCAGCATTGGTCAACTCCATATCATTGCTTTCTGCATCCGTTTTAAACGGCAGACTCAACCGCACGGAGCGGGAGGTCAGCGGTTTGCTGCGGGACACAATCCATGCCAAATCGATGGTGTTATATGCCCCGGCCTCACAGCCGATCATCAGCAGCGCTTTGTCGTCCGTTAACGCAGACACCCGCACCTCACGACGCATCGGGTCGAGCGAACAACGCAACCCGTTTATCCGCCAGTTCCCGTAATCCAGTAGGTCGTTGCGTTCTTGTTCAGACAGCGGCGTTGGCGTGGGATTCACGATGGCCACACCTTTCAGGGCGGGTGCCGGCGGCACGCTGAGCGGCGGCTCGTCGCCTTTTTGTATCCAGGCGGTTTCACTGCCTACACGTTTTTGCTGTGCGTCAATAAACAACAGCGCGGCTTTCAGTCCTGCCAGCGACAGGGTTTGCCCCCTTTTTGCAGGGTAATAGCCTGCGCGTTTTGCACGGTCTGTAAAAAGGCGCTAATGGTGACAGGATCGTCAGTCATCAGATGCCAGGGCGTTATATTCCAGTGTTCACCGGTCAACGGCAGCGGTGCGCCGTCGAGCAGCAAACGCGGCGCAATATCTGCCTCTTTGGCATCGGGGGAGTCCAGTCCCCCCAGTTCGATGCGCAACACTGCGTCGGTATGCGCCCCGGCGCTGCGGCTTAGGGTCATCACCAGGCCGTGATGTTCACCGGTATTGCGCGCCACGCAAAAATTCTGGTTATTGCAGGTCACCTGCCAGTCGGAAAATGCCTGCTGCGCAGGAGCCGCCCACAAAAAGCGGACCGGCAGCAAACCGAGCAGAAAGATGAAAATAACGCGATAGCGCATGGACGGTACAACCCCGAAGTCAAAACCAACAACCTGAGCCGTATCTTCCTTGCGCGATTGATGAGGCTCAATCAGAATCGTCGGATTGGCCGTTATTTTGTAAAGAAATATAAATCCCGATCATGAGCCCATGAGATGTGACGACTGCAAATAGTTCAGCAATAGCACCGTTTTACCATCTCGGATCTCGCCAGTTTTGATCATCTCCAGCGCCTGCATGAAGGGGAGTTCCAGAACCTCAATATCTTCATCTTCAACGCCGCCACCGGCATTCGCCCGCTGGCTGTCACTGTATTGCGCGATAAAAAAGTGGATTAATTCGGTCACGCCGCCCGGCGACATGTACAACTCAAACAGTTTGCGCACCTCACCCACTTCATAGCCGGTCTCTTCTATCGCCTCTTTGCGAATGCAGGCTTCCGGCTCGTTGTTGTCCAGCAGTCCGGCGCAGGTTTCTATTAGCTGTCCGCTTTCGTTACCGTTGACCCAGGTCGCGACGCGAAACTGGCGGATCAACACCACGGTCTTTTTCTCCGGGTTATACAGCAGGATGGTGGCCCCGTTACCGCGATCGTAAACCTCGCGTTTGTGGCGGATGACCTCGCCGTTGCTACGGGTCAGTTCATAGGTGATATTGCGCAGGATGAAGTAGTTATCGGAAAGGACTTTGTCTTTGATGAGGGTAATTTTTTGCGACATACCGGCTCCACGGAGAGAAGTGAGCAATAATACTACGCCGTGAAACCGGGTTTGTCTTAGAACAATGTAGGCCTGATAAGCGAAGCGCCATCAGACCTATATACTGCACATTGCCGGATGGCAACGCTAACGCGTTTTATCCGGCCTACCCGCTGATTAGTGAGATTTAACTGATTTTATACCCAGCCAGTCGACGATCCCCTGTGCGGCATGACGCCCTTCCGCCATGGCCGTCACCACCAGATCGGCTCCGCGCACCGCATCCCCCCCGGCAAAAATCTTCGGGTTCGTGGTTTGATAACGGTAAGCGCTCTCAACGTCCGCAGCGATCCGCCCCCAGCTATCAACCTTCACGCCGTGCGCCTCCAGCCATGGCATGCCGTGCGGATGAAAACCAAACGCCATGATCACCGCATCTGCAGGCATCACAAATTCACTCCCGGCGATGGGAACCGGACGCTGCCGCCCCTGCGCATCAGGTTCACCGAGTTGGGTGCGTAAGAAACGCACGCCGCTGACGCGCCCTTCAGCATTCAGCACCAGCTCAACCGGCTGGACGTTAAATTCAAAGTTAGCCCCCTCTTCGCGGGCATTTTTGACCTCTTTTTTCGAGCCGGGCATGTTGGCTTCATCCCGACGGTAAGCGCAGGTGACCTGGCTTGCCCCGTGGCGCAGCGCGGTACGCACGCAGTCCATGGCCGTATCGCCGCCGCCGAGGACAACGACGTTAAGTCCGGCGGTGTCAATAAACGGCTCCTCTGGCAGTTCATCCAGTCCCATCACCTGCTTGGTATTGGCAATCAGGAACGGTAGCGCGTCATACACACCGGGGGCGTCTTCATTCGGCAGATCCGCTTTCATCGAACGATAGGTCCCGACGCCCACGAACACCGCATCGTAGTCTTCCAGCAACGCAGCCAGCGTCACGTCCTTGCCGACTTCGCAGTTCAGCTCGAAATGAATACCCATGGCACTGAAGATTTCACGACGGCGCGCCAGCAATGATTTATCCAGTTTGAAGGCCGGAATACCAAACGTCAGTAAGCCGCCAATTTCAGGATGGCGATCGAAGACGGTAGTGCTAACGCCGTTGCGTGCTAACACATCCGCACAAGCCAGCCCCGCCGGACCCGCACCGATAATGGCGACGCGTTTATCGACTTTCTGTACATGACTTAGGTCCGGTCTCCACCCTTTGCTCAACGCGCGGTCGGAGATGTAACGTTCAATATTGCCAATGGTGACCGCACCGTGTTCATCACGTACCGTACAAGCCCCTTCGCAGAGCCGGTCCTGCGGACAGACGCGTCCGGTAATTTCCGGCAGGCAGTTGGTCTGGTGCGAAAGCTCAACCGCTGCGTCAATGTTTCCGGCTTTCACCAGTTCGATCCACTGTGGAATATGGTTGTGCAGCGGGCACGTCCACTCGCAAATACTGTGCTCGCCACACTTCAGGCAGCGGGAGGCTTCCCGTTCAGCCTGCGCCGTGCGGAACGGCAAATAAATCTCATCAAAGCTGGTTTTACGGGCATCAATCGGCAGTTTATCGGGCTCACCGCGCGGGGGCGTGGCCCGCATTTGTTCAACTTTACTGGTGACATGCTGCGTCACTCCGCTGGCAATCGCATGCCAGGGTTGACACTCCTGACTGGCTGCGCGCAGCCTGCGTGCTTTTGAAAGACCGGCAAGTGAGCTTTCAGTCACCTGCTGTAGCGCCTGCGCCGGACAGTTCTCAACGCAGGCCGGTCCTTCTTCCCGCCCCTGACACAAATCGCACTTATGCGCGGTCGCTTTCACCTTTCCTTTCGCCACGGGAGTCAGTACGATCTGCATCGTGCCAAAAGGACAGGCAACAACGCAGGATTTACAGCCAATACACTTTTTCGCGTTCACCTGCACGCTGTCATTGTCATGACTGATTGCGCCATTCGGACAGCTTCTGGCACAGGGCGCGTCTTCACAGTGGCGGCAAGTCACCGCACTGCGCTGGTGTTGATGTTTGATGACGGTAATGCGCGGCTGAAAATGCCGTTGGCTCAGGACATGCCGCTCATCGTTATGCGCCATGACACAGGCGACCTCACAGGCGTGGCATCCCAGGCACTGTTGGCTGTTGACCATAATAAAACGATTCATGGCTTCCTTCTTTTTTGGTTGCAAAAACCTTATTCTTTATATGACTGTTATTAACCGACCCTGAAGTGAGCGGCAATGTCCATTTGCCCAGAAAGTACAACTATTTATCCAGAACCTGTGGCAGATCAATTTATTTCATCGCATATGAAATTGTGTTTCAGTTACCATCCTGTTTCATGGCGATTTTATTAACATTTAACAAATACACTGAGTCGTTCGGGCTGCAACCAGGCGCGAGGCGCATTGTGTGAGGATGTGCGAGTGACGGTAAAGCGTCCTGTCTCGGCCAGTTTAGCCAAGGCTTTTTTCTACATCGTGCTGCTGTCAATTCTCTCTACGGGCATTGCGCTGCTTACGCTCACCAGCAGTTTGCGCGACGCGGAGGCAATTAATATTGCCGGTTCCCTGCGTATGCAAAGTTATCGGCTGGGGTATGATCTGCAAAGCCAAAGCCCACAACTCAACGCCCACCGCCAGCTTTTCCAGCAGGCGTTAAACGCGCCGGCATTACAAAATCTGAACGCCTGGTATGTTCCAGAGGCAGTAAAAAGTCGCTATGGACGTCTGCATGCGAACTGGCTGGAAATGAACACCCGACTGATAAGCGGCGATTTGCCCTGGTATCAGGCCAATATCAACAACTATGTCAATCAAATCGACCTCTTCGTGCTGGCGTTGCAGCATTATGCTGAGCGCAAAGTGATGCTGGTGTTTGGCATATCGCTGGCGGGCGGGATCGGCATATTCACCCTGGTGTTCTTTACTTTGCGGCGTATTCGCCAGCAGGTAGTACGTCCACTCAATAACCTGGTGATGGCCAGCCAGCAGATTGAACACGGTCAGTTTGATATCCCCCAACTGGATACCGGCTTGCCCAACGAACTGGGGCTGCTGGCGAAGACGTTTAGCCAGATGTCGAGTGAACTGCATAAACTGTACCGCTCGCTGGAAGCCTCCGTGGCGGAGAAAACACATGACCTTCACGAAGCCAATCGCCGCCTGGAAGTGCTGTATCAGTGCTCTCAGGCGCTGAATACCAGCCAAATTGACGTGCACTGCTTCCGCCATATTTTACAGATCGTTCGCGAGCACGACGCTGCATATTTCCTGGAACTCACCGTCGGTGATAACTGGCGGATCAGCGAAGGGACTAAAAGCCCCGACCTGCCGATGCAGATCCTGCCGGTCACCATGCAGGAGACCGTCTATGGAGAACTACACTGGCAAAGCCCTAACGTGAGTGCGTCCACACCGCTGCTTAATAGCGTGTCAACCATGCTGGGACGCGGGCTGTACTTCAATCAGGCGCAAAAACATTTTCAGCAGCTGTTGTTAATGGAAGAGCGAGCGACCATCGCGCGTGAACTCCACGACTCGCTGGCGCAGGTACTGTCTTATTTGCGCATTCAGTTAACGCTACTGAAGCGTTCGATTCCGGAAGATAATGCCCCGGCGCAGGGCATCATGGCCGATTTCTCCCAGGCGTTGAATGATGCGTATCGCCAGTTGCGCGAGCTGCTCACCACCTTCCGCCTGACCTTACAGCAGGCCGATCTGCCTTCTGCCCTGCACGAAATGCTGGAAACGCTGCAAAACCAAACTTCGGCTAAACTGACGCTCGATTGCCGGTTACCGACGCTGGCACTGGATGCGCAAATGCAGGTGCACCTGTTGCAGATCGTTCGTGAAGCAGTGTTGAACGCCATTAAACACGCCAGTGCGAGCGAAATTGCCGTCAGCTGCGTGACCGCGCCGGATGGGAATCATACCGTGTATATCCGCGATAACGGCGTCGGTATCGGTGACCCGCAAGAACCCGCGGGACACTATGGTTTGAATATTATGCGTGAGCGAGCAGAAAGACTCAGCGGTACACTGACCTTCTCGCAACCCTCCGGGGGCGGAACGCTGGTCAGCATTAGTTTTCGATCGGCAGAGACAGAAAGTCAGCTAACGTAAAGAACAGCAATGCACCGTCTGGTCTGCACCCAGTCCAGACGGCGTTGGCACGAAAGGTACGCTGTAAACGCGTATGATAATTTACATTATCTTCTTTTTTTCTCCACGTTTGGCTCGTACCTTGCCGCTACAGTGAAGCAGGTCATACCCACAAATATACGCAGAAACACGAGGTCCCCTTTTAATGGCGAATTTTTTTATCGATCGCCCCATTTTTGCCTGGGTGTTAGCTATCCTGTTGTGTCTCACAGGAACCCTGGCTATTTTTTCGCTGCCCGTTGAGCAATATCCCGATCTGGCGCCGCCGAACGTGCGCGTCACCGCGAACTATCCAGGCGCGTCGGCACAAACGCTGGAAAACACCGTGACCCAGGTTATCGAACAGAACATGACCGGTCTCGATAACCTGATGTATATGTCGTCGCAAAGCAGCGGGACCGGCCAGGCGTCGGTGACGCTTAGTTTTGTGGCAGGGACCGATCCTGACGAAGCCGTACAGCAGGTACAAAACCAACTGCAGTCGGCGATGCGTAAGCTGCCGCAGGCGGTACAGGATCAGGGGGTGACGGTACGTAAAACCGGGGATACCAATATCCTGACTATCGCCTTTGTCTCCACCGACGGCTCAATGGACAAGCAGGATATTGCCGACTACGTGGCGAGTAATATTCAGGACCCGCTCAGCCGTATTAACGGCGTGGGGGATATTGACGCCTACGGCTCTCAATACTCCATGCGTATCTGGCTCGACCCGGCCAAGCTGAACAGCTTCCAGATGACCGCCAAAGACGTCACCGACGCTATCGAGTCGCAAAATGCGCAAATTGCAGTCGGCCAACTTGGCGGTACGCCTTCGGTGGACAAACAGGCGCTGAATGCGACGATCAATGCTCAGTCATTGCTACAAACGCCGGACGATTTCCGCGCGATTACGCTGCGCGTGAACCAGGACGGTTCCGACGTCAAACTGGGCGACGTCGCCACAGTCGAAATGGGCGCAGAGAAATACGATTACCTCAGCCGCTTTAACGGCAATCCGGCCTCCGGCCTGGGGGTTAAATTAGCCTCTGGCGCCAATGAAATGGCGACAGCGAATCTGGTTATCAATCGCCTGAATGAGCTGTCGCAATATTTCCCGCACGGACTGGAATACAAGGTGGCGTATGAAACCACCTCCTTCGTCAAAGCATCGATTATCGACGTGGTAAAAACGCTGCTGGAAGCCATCGCGCTGGTCTTCCTCGTCATGTATCTGTTCCTGCAAAACTTCCGTGCGACGCTTATCCCAACCATCGCCGTCCCGGTGGTGTTAATGGGCACCTTCTCCGTGCTCTACGCCTTTGGCTACAGCGTCAACACGCTAACGATGTTTGCGATGGTGCTGGCCATCGGCTTGCTGGTCGATGACGCCATTGTGGTGGTGGAGAACGTCGAGCGCATCATGAGCGAGGAAGGCCTCTCGCCGCGTGAAGCCACGCGGAAATCGATGGGGCAGATCCAGGGTGCGCTGGTGGGTATCGCCATGGTGCTGTCCGCGGTATTTATCCCGATGGCCTTCTTCGGTGGCACCACCGGGGCGATTTACCGCCAATTCTCGATAACCATCGTCTCGGCAATGGTGCTGTCGGTGCTGGTGGCGATGATCCTGACCCCGGCCCTGTGCGCCACATTGCTCAAGCCGCTGCACAAGGGCGAACATCACGGTCAGACCGGGTTCTTCGGCTGGTTTAACCGCATGTTTAACCGCAATGCTGAACGCTATGAAAAAGGCGTTGCCCGAATTTTACATCGCAGCCTGCGCTGGATCCTGATCTACGGCTTGCTGCTCGGCGGCATGGTATTCCTGTTCCTGCGCCTGCCAACCTCGTTCCTGCCGCTGGAAGACCGCGGCATGTTTACCACCTCGGTGCAGCTGCCCAGCGGTTCCACGCAGCAGCAGACGTTAAAAGTGGTGGAAGAAGTCGAGAAGTATTATTTCACTCATGAAAAAGACAACATCATGTCGGTCTTCTCAACCGTCGGCTCTGGCCCTGGTGGGAACGGGCAGAACGTAGCGCGCATGTTTGTCCGCTTAAAAGACTGGGACGATCGTGACGCCACCACCGGCACCTCATTTGCCATTATCGAACGCGCCACCAAAGCGTTTAACCAGATTAAAGAGGCGCGCGTATTTGCCAGCAGCCCTCCGGCCATCAGCGGCCTGGGTAGCTCTGCCGGTTTTGATATGGAGTTGCAGGATCACGCCGGTGCGGGTCATGACGCATTAATGGCCGCACGGGACAAATTGATAGAACTTGCCGGGAAGGACACCTCTCTCACCCGCGTACGTCATAATGGCCTCGACGACAGCCCGCAGCTGCAAATTGATATCGATCAGCGCAAAGCACAGGCGTTGGGGGTTTCTATCGATGATATTAACGACACGCTGCAAACGGCCTGGGGCTCCAGTTACGTCAATGACTTTATGGACCGCGGCCGTGTGAAAAAAGTCTACGTGCAGGCGGCGGCGGAATATCGCATGCTCCCTGACGACATCAACCTGTGGTACGTGCGCAACAATAGCGGTGGTATGGTGCCGTTCTCGGCGTTTGCCACCTCGCGCTGGGAAACCGGTTCACCGCGTCTGGAACGCTACAACGGCTACTCTGCCGTCGAGATCGTCGGCGAAGCCGCGCCCGGCGTCAGTACCGGGACGGCAATGGACGTGATGGAATCGCTGGTGCATCAGCTTCCGACCGGATTTGGCCTCGAATGGACGGCGATGTCTTATCAGGAACGGCTCTCGGGCTCTCAGGCCCCTGCCCTGTACGCTATTTCGCTGCTGGTGGTGTTCCTGTGTCTGGCGGCACTGTACGAAAGCTGGTCGGTACCGTTCTCCGTCATGCTGGTAGTGCCGTTGGGGGTGATTGGCGCGCTGCTGGCGACCTGGATGCGCGGTCTGGAAAACGACGTTTATTTCCAGGTCGGGCTATTAACGGTTATCGGGCTGTCGGCGAAAAACGCGATATTAATTGTTGAGTTCGCCAATGAAATGAATGAAAAAGGACACGATTTGCTCGACGCCACACTGCACGCCTGTCGTCAGCGTTTACGTCCAATTTTAATGACCTCACTGGCGTTTATCTTCGGGGTGCTGCCGATGACCATCAGCAGCGGCGCAGGCTCCGGCGGTCAGCATGCGGTAGGGACCGGCGTGATGGGCGGGATGATATCCGCCACTATTTTGGCCATTTACTTCGTGCCGCTGTTTTTTGTGCTGGTACGCAGGCGCTTCCCGTTGAAGCCACGCCCGGAATAATCAGGGCACAAAAAAGGCGACTTATTATGAGTCGCCTTTTTTTATCCCTTGCGGGATCAGGATGTCTGCCAGAAATTTATTTACGAAGCATGACTTCGATAAAATCTTTCCAGTTCCCCAGTTCACGTTCAATCATAACAACCTCTCTTATTATTATGGGCATTCTACGAAATCATCATCATTAAAAGAAGACAATTTAACCAATGGTTGTGATTGCATCCTCCCGTGTGTGGGGTGTATGTCATCACTATGCGCTATACCCATAAATTTTATGTGACTTACGGCAATATTTTGAAATATTCATACATAATCTACGACTTTGATAATTCTGATGGAAAAACAGTCAGATGCAAAGCAGTAAATTCTGAATTTTACGCCATCCCTGATTCTGGAACTTTCAGGAATCATTATTCACTGTTGTTCAACAATGTTATATTTTTCTATAACGATTGAGTGACACTATGTATTATCTGCAATAACACAGATTAAGAATAAATATTCAAATTACGTCAATAAGGATTCAAATGGTCACCCTTTACGGCATTAAAAACTGCGATACGATTAAAAAAGCCCGACGCTGGCTGGAGGAACGCGGTATTGAGTACCGCTTCCATGATTATCGCGTTGACGGTCTGGACCACGCACTCATGCAGTCTTTTATCAACGAGTTAGGTTGGGAGGCGCTGCTCAATACGCGCGGAACCACCTGGCGCAAACTGGATGAAACCACGCGGAGCCACATCACCACTGCGGACGCCGCCGCCGCGTTGATGATTGAAATGCCTGCAATGATCAAACGCCCATTGCTCTGCGCACCGGGTAAGCCTATGCTGCTGGGTTTTAGTGAATCCAGTTATATGCAGTTTTTTAATGATTGTAATGAGGTGTAGTCTATGTCGTGCCCAGTTATTGAGCTGACACAGCAGCTTATTCGCCGTCCTTCCCTAAGCCCGGATGATGCCGGGTGCCAGGCGTTAATGATTGAGCGCCTGCGCGCGGTAGGTTTTACCGTTGAGCGAATGGATTTTGGTGACACACAGAATTTTTGGGCATGGCGCGGACACGGTGAGACGCTGGCGTTTGCCGGTCACACCGACGTCGTGCCTGCCGGTGATGTTGATCGTTGGATCAATCCGCCATTTGAGCCGACAATCCGCGACGGCCTGCTGTTCGGACGCGGCGCTGCGGATATGAAAGGATCGCTGGCGGCAATGGTTGTCGCGGCAGAGCGTTTCGTCGCTCAGCACCCTAACCATAAAGGCCGTCTGGCATTTTTAATCACCTCTGATGAAGAAGCCAGCGCGAAAAATGGCACCGTGAAGGTGGTTGAAGCGCTGATGGCCCGCAACGAACGACTGGACTATTGCCTGGTCGGCGAGCCATCCAGTACCGAAATCGTCGGTGATGTGGTCAAGAACGGGCGTCGGGGTTCACTGACCTGCAACCTGACGATTCACGGGGTTCAGGGACACGTGGCCTATCCGCATCTGGCTGATAACCCTGTGCACCGCGCTGCGCCAATGCTGAATGAACTGGTAGGCATTGAATGGGATCAGGGTAATGAATTTTTCCCCGCGACCAGCATGCAGATTGCCAATATTCAGGCAGGAACCGGCAGCAATAACGTCATCCCCGGCGAGCTTTTTGTTCAGTTCAACTTCCGGTTCAGCACCGAACTCAACGATGAGATGATCAAATCGCGGGTGCTGGCGTTGCTGGATAAGCATCAGCTGCGTTATACCGTCGACTGGTGGCTTTCCGGTCAGCCGTTCCTGACGGATCGCGGTAAACTGGTGGATGCAGTGGTCAACGCCATTGAGCACTATAATGAAATTAAACCGCAGTTACTGACTACAGGCGGGACATCCGACGGGCGCTTTATTGCCCGCATGGGGGCGCAGGTAGTAGAACTTGGGCCGGTCAATGCCACCATTCATAAAATTAATGAATGTGTTAATGCCGCCGACCTGCAGCTGCTTGCCCGTATGTATCAACGTATCATGGAGCAGCTCGTCGCCTGATGAGCGTTCCTGCAAGAGGAAATGAGCATGGACTTGCTGGCAAAGTATTGGTGGATTTTAGTACTGGTTTTTCTGGTAGGCGTACTGCTGAACGTAATCAAAGATCTCAAGCGCGTTGACCATAAAAAATTTCTCGCCAATAAACCGGAGCTTCCCCCGCATCGTGACTTTAACGATAAATGGGATGATGACGATGACTGGCCGAACAAGGATCAGCCGAAGAAATAACCGCAGTCCCATAGGCCCGGTAAGCGTTAGCGCCACCGGGCATTAAGTGCAGGATGGCGGCCTCGCCTTATCCGGCCTACGGGCTAGATCATCTCAATCACATCATCATCGTGGGGCTTACCGCCACTCAGTGCTTCATCGAAGTAGTGCTTCGGTACGGTAAAGCGCAAATGATCGAGTGCATATTGCATGCTGCGATCGTCAATGGCATGGCCGAGATCTTCGACGATATCCAGCGTCACATCCCCTCCGGCACGAATTAATGCTTCCTGCGCGGCAACGGCGTGAGACAGTTCGATCACCCGGTCTTCCCCGCCGTGAATCAAATGCACCGTTGTGGCGGTCGTCGCCACCTCCGGCACGCTGGCGTAGCGGCCATTGAAGGCGATGACCCGCGATGCCAGCCCCGGTTCGGCCTTGATGCTCTCAAGCGACATAATCGCCCCCTGCGAAAAACCAATCAGCGCGGTTGCCTGAGGGGAAACGCCGCTCTGTTGCTGCCAGTAGCGTACGATGTCGATAAACACCGGCATGATGGCATCAACCCGCTCCTGACGGTTCTGTTCCGTCACGCCCTGCACTGAAAACCACTGCCGGCCGCCGGTGGAACCGTAAGGCTGTGCCCCACCGATACTGACAATCAGCGCATCGGGGAACAGCGGTGCAAACCAGGAACCAATTTCGCCCATGGCAACCGGGTTATCGCCGACACCATGAAACAGCAGCAACAGCTGTTGCGCAGGTTTATCGGGACTTTGAACAACAAAATGGTCATGTTTCATGGCGATCTCCTTAACTGATAAGAGTAATTCTACGCCGCTTAATCGCAATGACCATGCCAGGAAATTGAAGAAGTCAGTGAAAAAATTGCCATTGCATAATGCGATTCTGTAGCTGTTGCGTCCGGGCCGCATCGATCTGGGCCAACGCCTGCGCCGCTTCAGCCCGCTGAACCAACAACAGCGCTTTACGCCCGGGCACCTTCAGTCGTAGGCACAGTTCAGCGTCGCCGCATCTCTCGTCGACACGTCCGCGCAATGCCGGAAGAGGTAGCTCGCTGCCCTGGAGCAGGCGACTCAGACAGCCTAACGACGTGAGCAGCGGCCGATGCGCAAAAGCAAATCCAGCCAACGCCTGCCAGTCATCTTCATTAAGCGTAGTCTCTTTCAGCGGCACGACCGGGATCGCCTCATCGTTCCACTGTGCCAGAACGTCAGCATCCCGACGCAGGCGCAGGTGTTCGGTTGCGGCCAGGCGTTTTCCCGCCTCGCTT
>NZ_SZXN01000056.1:140738-149818 GCF_005281195.1 Citrobacter sp. wls613 | reverse complement strand
CAGCAGCGCCATCGCGGTGTAGCAGCCGCTGCTGGCCTCCCGATGATTCCCCATCCGCACCAGCACAAAGCCGCATCGCTGCCAGAAACGCCATAGCTCACTCGTATAACCAAAACTGACCGACAGATAGTCACACTGCGTGGAATAGTAATGAGCCTGCTCGATTAGCCGTTGCCCAATACCTTCCCGCTGGCGGGCGGGATGAACCGCAATACGACTTACTCGCCGTCCAACGAGCGTCGCCGCCTGTGGGTCACTGCCGTGCGCGGCCAGTGATTGCGCCACCAGGTTTCCTCTTGGACGACGATAACCTGCCCAGACGGCCTGGCTAAGTTCAGCGGATAAGCCGCCTTCATCCACCAACCAGACGGCCCCCGCCACCGCGTCAGCCGCCGATGCGTGCAAAAAATGCTGGCCAGGCGCGTCCATCATTCGGCGCAAATCCAGCGGAGACGTGCGGTAATGCGCCCCGGAGAGCAGCCGGTATACCGCCAGCGGCAGATGCGGATTGCTATGCCAGGCCGTCGACTCAAAGGTGGAGAAGTGGATATCGCCTTGAGGGGGATGCAAAAAAGTGTCGTCGTCGAACACCAGCGTCTCACTGACGGTTTGTTCCAGCGGACACCCCTGAGCCCACCTGATGGGCTGCTGCAGTTCATAACGCAGAAGATGGGGGAAACGCGCGCAGAACTTCAATAAGAATCCTCTGCCGGTTCCCTCGTAACCCTGAACGGTGGTAGTCAACAGCACACGTGGAAAACGCGAAACCAGCTGATGCAGCAACGGGGCGGGAATAGCGGCCGCTTCATCCACAATCAACCAGTCAGCGGTTTCGCTGCCGGTGAGTAACGCATCAGGCGCCATAAAACGATAACGTTCTCCGGCAAACTGCGCCAGCACATCCGTCGCCGCTTTTGCCGGGGCGGTAACAATGGCGCTTGCCTTCATGCGTGATATCAACTGCCCGGCCAGGGCGGATTTACCCCGGCCTCGCGCGGCGGTTACCGCTGCCACGCCGGGCGGCATATCCAGCAGCTGCTGTAAAATGACCGCCTGCTCTGGCTGAGGCTCGCCGTTGGCTGGCTGCCAGCGAGCGAGCGCGGGAAAATGTCCAGGCGCAAAAGGCTGATGCTGTTGCCAGTGCAGGGTTTGTCCGTCACGGGTCATCACCCGTTGAAAGTGTTCGACAAAGTGCGGCGTAGGGATAGGTTCAGCGCAATCGCTCCAGCGCAGTGAATCCACATCAGGATGCGTTTGCCAGGTCAGCCAGGGGGGCGTCAGCAGCACCAGCCAGCTTCCGGCACGCAGCGTGCCGCTTAGGGCGGCAAACGCCGCAGCGTCAAATCCCTGACGGGCATCAAAAACCGCATGGCGAAACTCACGCCCCAGTAACGTTTGTAGCGCTTGCGGCGTGCAGTACGGTTCAGCGGGAGCCGTTGCCCCCACCCAAAGCCAGTCGCCGGGTAATGTGTTGCGTAGCGCAAGCGCCCGCTCCTGAGGCCACATACCCTCGCCGCTAATAATCAGCAGGCGACGGATGCCTTCCCGGGCCATGTGTTCAGTTAACGCATTCAGTGCGGTGTTATCGGACATCCCAGCCTCAGGATCTTAAATGCCTTTGCCAAAGGTATTACATTGCGCCGGGTCGCCGCTATCAAAACCGCGTTTGAACCAGCTATAGCGCTGTTCAGAGGTACCATGCGTAAAGCTGTCCGGTACCACGCGTCCCTGCCCCTGCTGCTGCAGGCGATCGTCACCAATTGCCTGGGCGGCGTTCAGCGCTTCTTCCAGATCGCCCGTTTCCAGCACGCCCTGCTGCTGCATACTGTTGCCCCAGACGCCAGCAAAGCAGTCGGCCTGCAGCTCCATACGCACGGAAAGACGATTCACTTCCGCCTGCGAGGCATTCTGCTGCATCTGGCGAACTTTCGGTTCTATGCCTAGTAGTTTCTGCACGTGGTGGCCAACCTCATGCGCAATGACATAGCCCTGAGCAAAATCACCGTCAGCACCGAGCTTACTTTTCATGTCGTCATAGAAGGAGAGATCGATATAGACCGTGCCGTCCGCAGGGCAATAAAATGGCCCCATCACTGACTGGCCTGCTCCACATCCGGTTCGCGTCGCGCCACGGTACATCACCAGCTTAGGCTGCTGATAAGTACGGCCCATTTTTTCAAACTGCTGGCCCCAGGTGTCTTCGGTCGTGGCGAGGATCACCGAGGTAAATTTGGCCGCTTCATCATCATTCGGACTGATGGAACGCGTGGATTGCTGCTGCGAAACAGGTTGGCCGGTCATTAACCCGGTGAGATCGACGCCATAATAGCCGGCCACAAGGACCACAATCAGCAGGATGATGCCGCCTTTACCACGTGGCAAACGAAAGCCCGGCCCGCCCATAGAAGGTCCGCCGCCCGAACTGTTACGTCTGTCTTCTACATTGTCGCTTTCGCGACGCCCTTGCCAGCGCATAATCACCTCAACTTTTTATTCATTATGATGATGATCGTAGGCGGTTCGGAACAGGATTACCATAAGAAAGAGTAATCAAACCAGGGGGGAATTGATGAGCCGGAGAGCGATCGCCGGCTCAGGAAGGGATCAGTCTAACTTCACACCCAGGCGATGTGCGACAGCTTCATAGGCTTCGATCAGGCCGCCCAGACTCTGGCGGAAACGGTCTTTGTCCATTTTATCCAGCGTTTCTTTGTCCCACAGACGGCTACCGTCCGGAGAGAATTCGTCGCCCAGAACCACTTCACCTTTATACAAACCAAACTCAAGTTTGAAGTCGACCAGGATCAGACCCGCGTCATCAAACATTTTTTTCAGCACGTCGTTGGCTTTGTAGGTCAGCTCTTTCATTCGTGCCAGATTCTCTTTGCTCACCCAACCAAACGTTTCGCAATAGGACTCGTTAATCATTGGATCGTGCATAGCATCGTTTTTCAGGAACAGATCAAACAGCGGCGGATTCAGTTCAATACCTTCCTCAACGCCTAAACGCTTCACCAGGGAACCTGCCGCGCGGTTACGCACCACGCACTCGACCGGGACCATCTCCAGTTTTTTCACCAGACATTCGGTATCGGATAGCAGTCGCTCCATTTGGGTCGGAATGCCCGCTTCTTGCAGCTTGGTCATAATGAAATGGTTGAACTTATTGTTCACCATGCCTTTACGATCGAACTGTTCGATGCGCGCGCCATCCCCTGCTGACGTATCATTGCGGAATTCGAGCACCAACAGGTCCGGGTTTTCCGTGCTGTATACGGTCTTCGCTTTACCACGATACAGCTCAGCTTGCTTTTGCATCTTTATTACTCCTGGGTGTGAAATAACGATAAATATTGCGTTTTTCTGCTGACGCACACGTTTGCGTATCATACCAGAAAAAAGGGCTGGAGTTATCCAGCCCTTGATTTTTACTTACTGAATGCTGCCTGGAAGACGGCGACCAGCGCGTCGTTCTGGCTTTGCGTCAGGGTATGTCCCTTCGGATCGATAAACTGCAAGCTGCTGCGGTTGTCTAAATCACCGACCTGCAGTTTGTAGTCGCCGGATACCAGACCCGGATCGCTCGCGCCCAGTTCCTGCCAGTTGCTATCGGACAGCGGTTTGTAGGTTACGGCGATGCTGCCCTGAGAACGAGTACTGTCGGTCACTTTCATGCCCACTTTCTCAAGTGCTGCTGGCAGACGCTGCCACACCACGTTGAACGGTCCGCGTACCACCAGCATCGGCAAGCCGGTGTCATCGGCGGCGCTCTGAACATCCATGGTGGCGGCAGAGCGGCTCTGCGCGGCATTCGCGGCGTCAGTGGCGGTCTTATCCAGACCAGCAGAGATAACGTTCATCATCTCAGCGCTGTAGCGCTGCATTGAAGCGGCATCGGCCACCGGCTTACCGGCCTGCTCGAGGTTAACCAGTTTCACCGTTACCGCCTGCTGATAGCCCTGCGGTTTAACCGAGATTTGATAACGTCCGCGATACTGCTCGTCTTCATCAAGACGGTTCCAGTCAACCCAATCGGTCGTCAGCGTCTGACTGGCATCATCACGTTTGGTAATGGTGTAGTTTTTCGCCTGAATCACGCTAACGACCTGCGGCCACAGCGTGTTACTACGACCATTCTCTACCAGCAACGTTGCCGTATCACCTGCGATCTGGGTACGTGCACCGCTAACCAATGCCAGCGGTTGAGCCGGTGGGCGAATATCCAGCGCTTTACCAACAGCACCGCTGCCGTTGGTTACCGGGATGGTATAATCACCGGTTGTTACCGGCAGAATCATCCCAGCTGGCGCATGAAGCTCAGCAAGCGGTGCGGCCTCCAGATAGGATTCATCACCGCTCACCTGGCGCTTATAGCGCGAGTCAGAACTACAGGCCGCGAGCAACATAACTAGCGAAACACCCGCAACCTTGGCCAGGCGCGACTTTTGTACTGAGTAAGCCATCAAATCTCCCTAAACTTTACAGCAAACCGGCATGCTTAAGCGCCGCTTTGACGATATCACGAGCATTGTCCGTGATTGGCGTCATCGGCAGACGCAGCGTATCGGTTGCCACAAGACCCAATTCCTTACATGCCCATTTCACCGGGATAGGATTGGGTTCGACAAATAGTTTGTTGTGTAACGGCATCAAACGCTGGTTAATCACCCGCGCCTCGGCAAAACGCCCTTCTGCCGCCAGTTTGCACATTTCAGCCATTTCACGTGCCGCTACGTTAGTGGTAACGGAAATCACGCCATGACCACCGAGCTGCATAAAGTCCAGCCCGGTCGCGTCATCACCGCTGAGCAGAATAAAATCGTCTGAAACCAGCTCTTTGATCTGGTGAACACGACTTAAGTTCCCTGTGGCCTCTTTGATAGCGACAATATTTTTTACTTTCGCCAGACGACCCACGGTCTCCGGCAGCATATCGCAGCCAGTACGGGACGGCACATTATACAGAATTTGTGGCAAGTCAGTATGTTCAGCGATGGCTTTGAAATGCTGGAACAAACCTTCCTGCGTCGGGCGGTTGTAGTAAGGCGTCACCGTCAGGCAGCCGACAATACCGCTGTCGTTGAAACGCTGCGTCAGACTAATGGCTTCTGCGGTCGCATTGGCGCCGGTTCCGGCAATCACCGGAATACGCCCGTCGGCCAGTTCCAGCGTCATCATCACCACATCGCCATGTTCATCATGACTCAGCGTGGCGGACTCACCGGTAGTGCCAACCGAAACGATCGCCGAGGTGCCGCTGGCGACATGATAATCAATCAGTTTTTTCAGGCTCGACCGGCAGACTTTACCTTTCTCATCCATCGGCGTAATAAGCGCGACAATACTTCCCGTGAACATGGGCCATCCTCTGTGCAAACAAGTGTCTCAATGGTACGTTTGGTACGACAATAAAAGCAAGCGACCAGAGCCCTTCTGATTGTTGTATGCATGTTTTTTTTATGCTTTCCTTATAATTACCTCACCACTCAAAGGAAGAACAGGTTTGACATCGTCATCGCAACACTATCTGGTCATTACTGCGCTGGGTGCCGACCGCCCAGGAATTGTGAACACCATCACTCGTCATGTCAGCAGTTGTGGCTGTAATATTGAAGACAGCCGACTGGCCATGCTGGGTGACGAGTTTACATTTATCATGCTGTTGTCTGGTACCTGGAATGCCATCACCCTGATTGAATCAACCTTGCCGTTGAAAGGCGCAGAGCTAGATTTATTGATTGTGATGAAGCGTACAACCGCACGCCCCCGCCCGGCGATGCCCGCCACGGTATGGGTTCAGGTTGATGTCTCTGACTCTCCCCATTTGATTGAGCGTTTTACCGCCCTTTTCGACAGTCATCAAATGAATATTGCCGAACTGGTTTCTCGCACCCAACCGGCGGAGAACGGAAAGGCTGCCCAGTTGTTTATTCAGATTACCGCACATAGCCCTGCGTCACACGATTCGGCAAATATTGAGGATGCGTTTAAAGCACTCTGTACAGAACTCAATGCGCAAGGCAGTATTAACGTCGTCAATTACTCACAGCATGATGAACAGGATGGAGTTAAGTAATGAACCCACTGAAAGCCGGTGATATCGCACCGAAATTTAGCTTGCCGGATCAAGACGGAGAACAAGTAAATTTAACCGACTTCCAGGGACAGCGTGTTCTGGTTTATTTCTACCCGAAAGCCATGACGCCCGGCTGTACCGTACAGGCCTGTGGCTTACGCGATAACATGGATCAGTTAAAAAAAGCCGGCGTGGAAGTGCTGGGTATCAGCACCGATAAACCGGAGAAGCTTTCCCGCTTCGTGGAGAAGGAAGTGCTTAACTTCACGCTCCTGTCCGATGAAGATCACCAGGTTTGCGAGCAGTTTGGCGTCTGGGGAGAAAAGTCATTTATGGGTAAAACCTATGATGGCATTCATCGCATCAGCTTCCTGGTGGATGCTGACGGCAAGATTGAACATGTGTTTGATGATTTCAAAACCAGCAATCACCACGACATCGTGCTGAAATGGGTGCAGGAAAACGCCTGATTTATTTTTGCCGGATTAAGCCTGATGGCGACGCTACGCGTCTTATCAGGCCTACATCCGCGCAAGTCCGTAGGCCGGATAAGGCATTTACGCCGCTATCCGGCATCAACGTCGTTTACTCAAACGTCCCTTTAACACACGCTTTTTTCTCTTTCACCACCGCGTTGCCCTTCGCCCACAGGAGGTAAACTTCCAGCGTGTCGTTGAGCACCAGAATGTCCGCATCGCATCCAACCGCCAGACGTCCTTTATGCCCAAGTCCCAGAAACTCCGCCACCGTGCGCGTGAGCGGACATAATGCCTGCTCCAGAGGAATGGCATGAACCGTCACCAGTTGGCGCAGCGTGTGTGCCAGTGATTCAAATCCGGCCACACCAATCCCCGTCAGATTGCCCTGTTCATCAAACTCCGGCTGGCTGCCGTTACCGTCTGAACTCAAGGTAATCCGCGACAGTGGAACGTCGCTGCGCAGCGCGGTCGCGATGGCCGTTGCCGGATCCACGGGCTCATCAATACTGCTGGTAATGTCGATATACCCCCCTTTGCGGGCATAGGCTAAGGCGGCCTCAAACAACGGTTCCGCGCGGTTAACATGCGTTGGCAGCAGTTTGGTTATCGGCACATCTGAATGCGCGAGGACGTCATACAGCGGCTCCAGCATGCGCGGGCTGTCACCCATATGGAAGACGCTAATCCCCGGCTTCTGCCCTAATAATCCGCCGACGCGCGACTGCGCCGCCATGTTCGCCAGCACCGCGGTATTCGGGGCTGATGAGCGATGGTCTGAAATCGCACATTTCACCCCTATCACCTTGTCGATCAGCGCTACATCGCGCTCAATACTACCGGTAATGGTCGGGGAAGGTAACGAATACGCGCCGGTGAGCATCCAGGCACTGATGCCTTCATATTCCAGTGCTCGGGTTTTCGCCAACAGCGACTCCGGATGACGGGTAATTCCATCGGTACCCAGCAATCCCACCACTGAGGTGATACCCGCTTCAACCAGACGTGACAGACGCACTTCCGGTGTGCGGGTGTGGGGGCCGGCCTCTCCGCCACCGCCAATCAAATGAACGTGCTGATCGATAAACCCCGGACAAACAATGGCACCCTCGAGATTGATACACTGACAGCCGGGAAAATCGTCTGCCAGGATAGACGGCGCGATGGCGACAATTTTTCCGCCCGCGACCAGAATATCTTGTTGCCCCAAATCATCAGGCGCGTAAACGTGTCCGCACTGGAACAGCGTCAGACCAAGAATTGAACAGTTCATAACCTTCCTTGTCAGGCAATTACCTGCATAACCCAAATAGAGAGCAGCGCATTAATCACGCATACCGCAATAATAAGCGGATAATAGCGAGGATGAACCCCCGCAGTCCCCAGACAGCGTCCGACATTTTGCACTGGATTCCCCATCAGGTAGATGGCCGGTAGCAATACCGTCGCATCATGTCCCGAAAGGGTTCCGGCGACAACCAGACTGGCGCAAACGCCAACGCCGCCGCCCATACTCATCACCGCCGCCAACAGCACGGTGGCAGATTCCCCCGGCAATCCCCACAGCGCCATAACCGGTTCGCACACCCGGCCGACGACGTCGAGCAACCCCGTTACCTTTAGCGCCTGAATAATCACAAACGCCATCACCACGTTCGGTAACAGGCTGGTGGTGGCAATGGTAAACCCGCGCCTTGCGCCATCGATGAACATATCCATGACATTTTTACGTACGTGTGTTGTCATCTCAGGCCTCCTGCTGCGTACGGCGATTTTCAAGCTGCGCGATCCACAGCCGTAGCAGGTTCGCGCCGACAAATTTGAAGACCAGGATCACCGCCAGTGGCGTTATCACCGGAACGGTAACCATCGTAAACAGCGCCGCGCCTGAGGAAAAATAGTTGGTGATACACGCGCTACCGCTGGTTTGCCAGCAGGCAAAAATAGCGCGTTCCTGCTCGGTGATAATCCCCTCTTCCGCCAGCTCTTTGGTCATTCCGGCTGCGGCGTCGGTATTTTGCACATTCGCAATCAGCGCCAACGAGCAAATACCCGGCACGCCGAGTAAGGGGCGCAGGACCGGCGTCATTAGCTGCTGCGCCGCGCGCAACCCTCCCAAGCCTTCGGTAATGGAGATGATGCCAAGTGACAGAATGACGGAGGGCGCCAGTTCCAGCGCAAATAAAAAGCCATCTTTTGCGCCCATCCCGCCGGTACCGCGAAACGAGACCGCCGTCTCGCCTGCCGCGTTTATCTGCCCAAATGCGCCGTTGAGAACGGTGAAATCGAACACCCGCCACCAGTCGGTACTTTTCGAAAACATGCCGGAAAAAAGGATAATAGTGACGAAAAAGGCGAGATAGCCAACCCATCCCGCTTTTTGTTGCGTGTGCGTGTTGTGACCCATTTTTTTCTCCTGTTGGTCTTATTCCTTGTGTGACAAAAAGACATCACATTGGTCAAGTTAAAGGCTAATACGGAGAAAAACGACACCCAGGAAGATTATTCAGAAAGTGTGTATAGAGGTC
>NZ_SZXN01000056.1:94555-140692 GCF_005281195.1 Citrobacter sp. wls613 | reverse complement strand
CGGCGGCATTGCACCGCCGGGCGTCAGGGTCTATGACTCGTCAATCGTCTGACCATCCGGCCAGGCATGGACGACTGCTTTGATTAACGTCGCCAGCGGAATAGCAAAGAATACGCCCCAGAATCCCCACAGCCCGCCAAAAATCACCACCGACAGAATAATCACCAGTGGATGCAGGTTTACGGCTTCGGAGAACAGCACTGGGACCAACAGATTGCCATCCAGCGCCTGAATGATCAGGTACACGGCAAAGCAGCTCCAGAACTCGGTCCCGAGACCAAACTGGAACAGCGCCACGCCCACCACCGGGATGGTCACCACAAAGGCACCGATATACGGGATCAGGACTGAAAAACCGACCAGTACAGCCAGCAGCAAGGAGTAGTTGAGGCCAAACAGCAGGAAGCCCAGCCAGGTGGCGACGCCTACCACCACCATTTCCAGCACTTTGCCGCGAATATAGTTGGTGATTTGCTGGTTCATCTCTTTCCAGACCTGCCCGGCCAGTCCACGATTACGCGGAAGTACCCGACGTACGGCATTCAGCATCTGGCTTTTGTCTTTCACCAGGAAGAACACCATTAGCGGAACGAGAACCAGATACACCGCCAGCGTCAGCAATCCGACCAGCGAAGCCAGCGAATATTTCACCACGGAATCACCCATATTGAGCATTCGCGCGCGCATATTCTCTGCCATCGCATCAATGATGCCGGCATCCATCAGCGCCGGATACCGTCGCGGCAAGGTAGCGGCAAAATCAGACAGCTTGTTAAGCATGCCGGGCATATCGCGAATCAGGTAGATCCCCTGCTGCCACGCGACCGGCATTACCACAAACGCCATCAGCAGCAGAATACCGACGAACACCACCAGTACAATGGATGTCGCCCAACGCCTTGAACAGCCGATATTTTCCAGCCGCACGGTGGGCCATTCCAGCAGATAAGCCAGCACAATGGCAACCAGCAGCGGCGCTAACAGCCCACTAAAGAAGAAAAGGATGCCAAAACCGGCAACCAGAATAATCAGCAAGGCAATAGCCTCAGGGTCGCTAAAGCGGCGGCGATACCATTGCATCAACATTTCGAGCATAAAACCCTTCCATGAACCTCAATAGCGGGATTGCGATCCCGAATTGTATCGAAATGTCACAAAAAAGACTTCGCTTTTTATAGCGGTTTACGCAAAGTGAAAAGACATTTTTCCTGGGTGTTCATCGTCGAATTTCGCAGTTACACTCCCAAAGCTGTCTGAGGGTGAACGATACTTCACAGCATGGGTCAAATGGCTATCTTAAAAAAAGAATACAGGACAGAGGTTATGTTCAGGCAGTTGAAAAAAAACCTGGTTGCTACCCTCATTGCTGCACTGGCCATCGGTCAGGTCGCGCCCGCATTTGCTGACACTGCGGACACCCTACCGGATATGGGAACCTCAGCAGGGAGCACGCTTTCCATCGGGCAGGAAATGCAGATGGGTGACTATTACGTACGCCAGCTGCGCGGCAGTGCGCCGTTAATTAACGACCCTTTGCTGACCCAATACATTAATTCTCTGGGGATGCGTCTGGTCTCACACGCGGACTCCGTCAAAACCCCCTTCCATTTCTTTTTGATTAATAACGATGAAATAAACGCCTTTGCCTTCTTTGGCGGCAACGTTGTGCTGCACTCTGCGCTTTTCCGCTATTCCGATAACGAAAGCCAGCTGGCATCGGTGATGGCGCACGAAATTTCTCACGTCACGCAGCGCCACCTGGCGCGCGCCATGGAAGACCAAAAGCGCTCTGCCCCGCTGACCTGGGTGGGGGCTCTGGGTTCTATTCTGTTGGCGATGGCCAGTCCGCAGGCGGGGATGGCAGCACTGACCGGTACGCTGGCCGGCACCCGTCAGGGGATGATCAGCTTTACGCAGCAAAATGAACAGGAAGCGGACCGTATCGGTATTCAGGTCCTGCAACGCTCAGGATTTGATCCGCAGGCCATGCCGACGTTTCTGGAAAAACTGCTCGACCAGGCGCGCTATTCCACGCGCCCGCCTGAAATTCTGCTGACACACCCCCTGCCAGAAAGCCGTCTGGCGGATGCGCGTAACCGTGCTAACCAGATGCGACCGACGGTGGTGCAATCCTCGGAAGATTTTTACCTGGCAAAAGCGCGAACCCTCGGCATGTATAACTCGGGTCGCAACCAGTTGAGCAGCGACCTGCTGGATAACTGGGCAAAAGGCAACGTCCGTGAGCAACGGGCGGCGCAATATGGCCGCGCGTTACAAGCAATGGAAGACAGTAAATACGACGAGGCGCGTAAAGCGCTACAGCCGCTGCTGTCTGCCGATCCGAACAATGCCTGGTATCTCGACCTGGCGACCGATATCGATCTCGGTCAGAAGAAAACCGGCGATGCAATTAATCGCCTGAAAAATGCCCGCGACCTGCGCGTTAATCCGGTATTGCAGCTTAACCTGGCGAATGCCTATTTACAGGCCGGTCAGGCCAAAGAGGCCGCTACCATCCTGAATCGTTATACGTTTAATCATAAGGATGACGGCAATGGCTGGGATCTGTTAGCACAAACGGAAGCAACGCTGAATAACCGCGATCAGGAACTGGCGGCACGCGCAGAAGGCTATGCGCTGGCGGGACGTCTTGACCAGGCCATTTCTATGCTCAGCAGCGCAAGTTCACAGGTGAAGCTGGGAAGCCAGCAGCAGGCAAGATACGATGCCCGTATTGACCAGCTACGCCAGCTGCAAGAGCGCTTTAAACCGTACACGAAGATGTAACTATTGAATACTTACCGGATGGTGACGCTGTTGCGTCTTATCCGCCATCCGGCAGTTTTGCTATGCAAGGAGAAGTCATGTCAGACGCGATTAAAATCTACCATAACCCACGTTGCTCAAAGAGCCGTGAGACACTGGAATTACTGAAGTCCAACGGCGTGGAGCCGGAAGTAGTACTGTATCTCGACACTCCCGCAGACGCAGCAACTTTGCGTAATCTGCTGCAGATGCTGGGCATGTCCAGCGCGCGTGAGCTGATGCGCCAGAAAGAAGATCTCTATAAATCGCTCAACCTGGCGGACGAGACTCTGAGTGAAGAGGCGCTGATTCAGGCGATGGTGGAAAACCCGAAACTGATGGAACGTCCGATTGTGGTGGCCAACGGTCAAGCGCGAATTGGGCGTCCGCCGGAGCAGGTGCTGGATATCGTCGGCTAATGTGATGCACCGCAGTCTTTTCGGCTGCGGTGCTTACAGCTTCAGAATCTCTTTGACGAACGGAATGGTCAGCTTGCGCTGAGCGGTGATCGACGCATGATCCAGCTCATCCAGGGTCATAAACAACGTGCGCATTTCGCGATCCAGACGCTTTAGCAGGAAGCGGCCCACGTCCTCCGGCAGTTCGAATCCGCGCAATCTGGCGCGTAATTGCAATGCCTGAAGCTTATCTTCATCCGAGAGCGGCTGAAGTTTGTAGATTTGCCCCCAATCCAGACGAGAAGCCAGATCCGGCAGTCCGAGATTAAGCTGTCTTGGTGGACGATCGCCAGTGATCAGCAGGCGCGTTTTCCCTGATTCCAGAATGCGGTTGTAGAGATCGAAGATCGCCATTTCCCACAGGGAATCCCCGGCCACGCATTCAATGTTATCAATGCACACCAGCGAGAGATGTTCCATGCCATCAAGCACTTCCGGTACGAACCACGTACGTTTATCCAGCGGGACATAGCCGACGGCATCCCCGCGCTGAGAAAGCTCGGCACAGGCTGCGTGCAGCAAATGACTACGGCCCGCGCCTTCACGCGACCAGAGATAGATATACCCGCTATGTTCCTGACGCAGCACGTTTTGCAGCGCGGCCAGTAAAGAGGAGTTATCCCCCGGCCAGAAACTTGCGAAGGTTTCATCGTCAGGAAGATAAAGTGGCAAAGAGAGTTGTGCCGGTGTGTTCAGAGATACCTCAACCCAGGATTTCATAAAATCGCGTTGAGTTTACCACAGAAATACGTCGCGATAGAACCGGGCAGCGATGCCGCCCGGTCAGAGACTTAGTGTTGCGGTCTGTCAGCATCTTCAGCGTCAAGGACAACTTCTTCCGGACGCAGCAAGCTAATCACTTTGAAGATCAGGCTCAGGGCAACGCCGACAATGGTCGCCAGCGCCATGCCTTTCAGCTCAGCCGCACCAATGTGAACCTTCGCACCGCTCACGCCGATGATCAGAATCACCGAGGTCAGGATCAGGTTTTGTGCTTTGTTGTAATCAACTTTTGATTCGATCAACACGCGGATACCGGACGCACCAATCACCCCGTACAACAGCAGTGAGACACCGCCCATAACCGGCAGCGGGATTATCTGAATCGCGGCGGCCAGTTTGCCCACACATGAAAGCAGAATAGCAAAAATTGCCGCCCCGCCAATGACCCAGGTACTGTACACGCGGGTAATAGCCATGACGCCGATGTTCTCACCATAAGTGGTGTTAGGCGTGGAACCAAAGAAGCCGGAGATCACCGTCGAGAGGCCGTTGGCGAACATCGAGCGGTGCAAGCCGGGATCGCGAATTAAATCTTTCTTCACGATATTGGCGGTCACCACCAGGTGTCCTACGTGTTCGGCAATCACCACCAGCGCCGCAGGCAGGATGGTCAGAATAGCCACCCATTCAAAACGCGGCGTGTAGAAGGTCGGCAGAGCAAACCAGTGGGCTTCGGCAATGGGTGTGGTATCCACAACGCCCATCACGAACGAGAGCGCATAACCCGCCAGCACACCAATCAGAATCGGGATAATCGCCATAAAGCCGCGGAACAGTACCGAACCAAATACCGTTACGCCCAGCGTCACCATCGAAATGATAATGGTTTTAGAATCCGGCATTTGTCCTTCAGCTGGCAGCAAGCCTGCCATCCCCGCAGCAACACCAGCCAGCTCAAGGCCGATGACGGCAACGATTGCGCCCATAGCCGCAGGCGGGAACATCACATCCAGCCAACCGGTACCTGCTTTCTTCACGATGAAAGAAACCAGACAGAACAGCACGCCACACATGATAAAACCGCCGAGCGCCACTTCATACCCTAACGGCAGTAGCAGCAATACCGGAGAGATAAAGGCAAAGCTGGACCCCAGATAAGCTGGGATTTTCCCCTTACAGATAAAGAGATACAGCAGCGTACCAATGCCGTTAAACAGCAGGACGGTGGCTGGGTTGATATGAAACAGGACTGGCACCAGTACCGTGGCTCCAAACATGGCGAACAGGTGCTGCAAACTAAGCGGGATTGTCTGTAAAAGCGGCGGTCTTTCACTCACCCCGATAGCACGGCGCGTCATAGTGTTTTCCTCTGAGTATTGTGTTTGAGTAGCGATGGGTTGTTTTATTCAAAAAAAAGCCGACTCTTAAAGTCGGCTTCTTTTTATTTATTCATTTACTTGGTACCAAAAATCTTATCGCCGGCATCGCCGAGTCCCGGAATAATGTATCCGTGCTCGTTCAACCCCTGGTCGATAGATGCGGTATACAGCTCAACATCCGGGTGCGCTTTTTCCAGCGCAGCGATACCTTCTGGCGCAGCAACCAGCACCAGCACTTTAATGCTGCTGCAGCCCGCGTTTTTCAGCAGGTCGATGGTAGCAATAACGGAACCACCGGTGGCCAGCATCGGGTCAACGATCAGCGCCATGCGCTCGTCAATGTTAGACACCAGTTTCTGGAAGTACGGTACCGGCTCCAGCGTCTCTTCGTTACGGTACATGCCCACCACGCTGATACGCGCGCTCGGGACGTTTTCCAGTACGCCTTCCATCATACCCAGGCCCGCACGCAGGATTGGCACAACGGTGATTTTTTTACCTTTGATTTGGTCGACTTCAACCGGGCCGTTCCAGCCTTCAATGGTCACCTTTTCGGTTTCCAGACCAGCGGTTGCTTCATAAGTCAGCAGGCTGCCAACTTCCGAGGCGAGTTCACGAAAGCGTTTAGTGCTGATGTCGTTTTCACGCATCAATCCCAGCTTGTGTTTGACGAGTGGGTGTTTGACTTCCACGATCTTCATACTCTTCTCCTTTCCTCAGACGAGTGGCAACCACAAAAAAAATCGCCGGATTATACCGCTTTTCCTCTCTGGCGCAACACTGCATACGCTTGATATGGATCAACCAAAGTCATTTACGTCTGAAAAATGAGTATAAGACACGCCCCGCACGCTGGGCGGGGCCGAGCATCAATCCATTGAATTCTATAAAAATTCAGCATTGGTCTGAATGACGTGCTGGTACCATGAAAAAGATTTCTTAGGCGAGCGTGCTAATGTCCCACTACCGTCATTATTTTTATCGACGTAGATAAAACCATAGCGTTTTTTCATTTCGCCCGTCCCGGCGGACACTAAATCAATACACCCCCACGGCGTATAGCCCATTAAATCGACGCCATCTTCCACCACGGCTTTTTTCATCTCACTGATGTGGGCCGCCAGGTAGTCAATGCGGTATTGATCGTTCACCGTCCCATCGCTTTCCAGCACATCGATGGCACCAAATCCGTTTTCTACGATAAACAGCGGGAGTTGATAATGATCCCAGAACCAGTTTAGCGAGTAGCGCAGGCCGACCGGATCAATCTGCCAGCCCCAGTCCGATTTTTGCACATAGGGGTTGGAGACCAGGCTTTTCGTTTCGTCATAATCCAGTTGCGGATTCTCCGCTGAAGCCTGCGTAGCAAAGGACATGTAATAACTGAAACCAATATAGTCAACACAGCCCTGAGTCAGCGCCTGACGGTCCTCCTCGGTAATATCCAGCTCAAATCCCCGACGTTCAAAGTAGTTGAGAATATGCTGCGGATATTTGCCACGCACATGGACATCGGTAAACCAGTACCGGCGATGCATGGCGTTCATCGCCATCATTATATCGTCAGGCGCACAGGTCAGCGGGTAAATCGGGCACATGGCAATCATGCAGCCAATTTGCAGCGTGGGATTAATCTCACGCGCCGCTTTTACCGCCAGTGCACTCGCCACCAGTTCGTAGTGTGCAGCCTGATACATTACCGGCTCACGGTCTTCGCCTGGCTGGTACTTCAAGCCGGAGTTGGTAAACGGTGCAAAATCTTCGTGGAAATTAGCCTGGTTATTGATCTCATTGAACGTCATCCAGTACTTCACTTTATGCTGGAAGCGGGTGAAGACCACCTCGGCAAAACGGACAAAGAAATCAATCAACTTACGATTACGCCAGCCGCCATATTCCTTCACCAGATGGTACGGCATCTCAAAATGCGACAGCGTAACCACCGGTTCAATACCGTATTTCAGGCATTCATCGAACAGATCGTCATAGAATTGCAGGCCAGCTTCATTTGGCTGCGTTTCATCACCCTGTGGGAAAATACGGGTCCAGGCAATTGACGTGCGAAAGCAGGTAAACCCCATTTCGGCAAACAGCTTAATGTCATCCTGGTAGCGATGGTAAAAATCAATAGCCTCATGGTTGGGGTAATTTTTCCCTGGTAGCACGCCATCGGTAATTTCGCGAGCGACACCATTTGCCCCCGCCGTCATCACATCAGCAACGCTAATCCCCTTTCCCCCTTCCTGCCAGCCGCCTTCCAGTTGGTGAGCAGCAACCGCGCCACCCCACATGAAATTTGCTTTAAATCCAGACATGTTAGCTCCTATACCGTTCTGTTTTGCTGATTGAAATGGTAAACGGCACCGTACAACCCGGCGTCGTTGCCGTGGCTGACGATATCGATATATTCCGCAATACCGAACCAGGCCAAATGATGACGCAACAGCGACAGGAATCCAGGGCGTTCAACAATGCCGCCACCGATGAATATCACCTGCGGATCGAACACATTAACGAGGTTATAAAGACCCGTGCCGAGGTCGTTAAAAAACTCAGTGACTAAACGCTGGCAGACAGGGTCACCGTCGTCGTAGCGATCAAAAACATCTTCGCCCGAGACGTCTTCCAGTGCGCTCCCGATATGTTCCGCATAGCGATGACGTAAAACGCGCAGGGTGCAATTTTCATTCATCGAATAGCGTCTGACATCACGTGTTCCGGGTCGGGCGGTTTGCATATAACCAAATTCACCAGCACGAAAACGCGCGCCATGCACCAGTTGGTTGTTGCAGAAAATCGCCCCGCCGATCCCGGTCCCGATGGTCAGAACAAGGAAATTTTCGATACCGGCTACTTTCCCCTGCCAACGCTCAGCAAGCGCGACACAGTTCGCATCATTTTCAACCGTCACCGGCAACCCGGTACGCTCTTCCAGCCATGCTTTGAGTGCAAAATGGTCAAACTGGCGAATCGCTCCGCCCATTTCGATATAGCCGGTAGTCGGATTGACATAACCCGGTGCGCTAATGGCGATGCCCTCGCAGTCAGGATGGGCTGAAGCCCAGTCCAGCATGCCCTGCAAAATTTTGTCTCCATCGCAGTCAGGCACTGACAGCTTGCCCTTTTCCCGCAATTCGCCCTGTTCACTAATCACGCCCATTTTTAATGCCGTACCACCAATATCGAATGCTGCGATATTCATTAATGATCCTTCCTTTTGACGTGTGGTCACCGTTAATTTCATCACTGCTGATAAAAACAGAAACCGGTTTCAGTAAGATACTGTGCATTACGTCATCCGGTTTCAAGCACCAGGCTGAACCCGGTTTCATTTTCGTGGCTCAGGTCAAATAAAGACGTATGTGAATGTAAATCGCTGAAAAAAACGGCAGAAAAAAGCCGATGCAGAGCAGACTCGCAAACGTTTGCTTTCCCTGTTAGAATTGCGCCGAATTTAACTTTTACTGCAAGTAAACACGTGGGGAACCAGGCAGTGACCGATAAAACCTCTCTTAGCTACAAAGATGCCGGTGTTGATATTGACGCAGGGAATGCTCTGGTCGATCGAATCAAAGGCGTAGTAAAGAAAACCCGTCGCCCGGAAGTAATGGGTGGTTTGGGTGGCTTCGGTGCGCTGTGCGCATTGCCGCAAAAATATCGTGAACCGGTACTGGTTTCCGGCACTGACGGCGTAGGTACAAAACTGCGTCTGGCGATGGATCTGAAGCGCCACGACACCATCGGTATTGACCTGGTGGCGATGTGCGTCAACGACCTCGTGGTACAGGGCGCTGAACCGCTGTTTTTCCTCGACTACTATGCCACGGGTAAGCTGGACGTCGATACCGCTGCCAGCGTGATCGCCGGTATTGCCGAAGGTTGCCTGCAGTCCGGCTGTGCGCTGGTCGGGGGTGAAACCGCTGAAATGCCGGGGATGTATCACGGTGAAGATTACGATGTGGCCGGTTTCTGCGTAGGCGTGGTTGAGAAATCAGAAATCATCGACGGCTCAAAAGTGGCTGATGGCGATGTGCTGATTGCGCTTGGCTCCAGCGGCCCGCATTCCAATGGTTATTCCCTGGTGCGTAAAATTGTCGAAGTCAGCGGCTGTGACCCGGAAACAACCGAACTGGAAGGCAAATCACTGGCCGATCATCTGCTGGCGCCTACCCGCATTTATGTGAAATCCATTCTGGAGCTGATTGAGAAGGTTGACGTGCACGCAATTGCCCACCTGACCGGCGGCGGTTTCTGGGAAAATATCCCACGCGTCTTGCCTGACAACACCCAGGCCGTAATCGATGAATCCTCCTGGCAATGGCCAGCCGTCTTTAACTGGCTGCAAACAGCGGGTAACGTCAGTCAGCACGAGATGTATCGCACCTTCAACTGCGGCGTAGGCATGGTTATCGCTCTGCCAGAAGCTGAAGTGGACAATGCTCTTGCGCTGCTGAACGAAAAAGGTGAAAACGCGTGGAGAATCGGTATCATCAAAGCGTCCGATTCCGAACAGCGTGTGGTCATTGAATGAAAAACATAGTGGTGCTCATTTCCGGTAACGGAAGCAATTTGCAGGCGATCATTGACGCCTGCAAACAGAAAAAAATCAAGGGCACCCTACGTGCAGTATTCAGTAATAAGGCCGACGCGTTCGGCCTTGAACGTGCACGCGAAGCAGGCATTCCGGCTCATTCGCTGGAGGCAAGCCAGTTTGCCAGCCGTGAAGCCTTTGATCGCCAGCTAATACAAGAGATCGATGCCTATGCGCCGGACGTCGTGGTACTGGCCGGGTATATGCGTATCCTCAGCCCGGCGTTTGTCGCCCACTATGCCGAACGCTTGCTGAATATCCACCCTTCTCTGTTGCCCAAATATCCCGGCCTGCATACACATCGTCAGGTGCTGGAAAACGGTGATGAAGAACACGGAACCTCCGTTCATTTTGTCACTGACGAACTGGACGGTGGGCCGGTTATTCTGCAGGCGAAAGTGCCGGTGTTTGACGGCGACAGCGAAGATGACGTGACGGCACGCGTTCAGGCCCAGGAACATGCCATCTATCCGCTGGTGGTCGGTTGGTTTGTCGATGGTCGTCTGCAAATGCGCGATAACGCAGCCTGGCTGGACGGCATTCGCCTTCCACCACAAGGCTACGCAGCCGACGAAGCATAAAATAGCCTCCCAGCCTCGTAGGTCGGATAAGGCATTCACACCACCATCCGGCACTCATGTGGGCTTTTATGCCGGATGGTGACGCTAAAGCGTCTTATCCGGCCTACATCCTGCAATTCCCCTCATTTTTTCTGGCACATGCCAGTCGTGCTCGCCATAATGATCACGTAGTGTCCCGTGAATGAAACGGAGTAAAAGTATTAATGGGTCAGGAAAAGCTATACATCGAGAAAGAGCTTAGTTGGTTAGCGTTCAACGAACGCGTCCTGCAGGAAGCTGCTGATAAGTCAAACCCGTTGATTGAACGGATGCGTTTTCTGGGCATCTATTCCAATAACCTCGACGAGTTTTATAAAGTTCGTTTTGCCGAACTAAAACGCCGCATCATTATTAGCGAAGAGCAGGGTTCTAACTCTCACTCCCGCCATCTGTTAGGCAAAATCCAGGCCCGCGTACTGAAAGCCGATCAGGAGTTCGATGGCCTGTACAATGAATTACTGCTGGAGATGGCGCGCAATCAGATATTCTTAATCAATGAGCGCCAACTGTCAGCCAATCAGCAGAGCTGGTTGCGTCATTACTTCAAGCAATATCTTCGCCAGCACATTACGCCGATCCTGATTAACCGCGAGACAGATTTAGTCCAGTTTCTGAAGGACGACTATACCTATCTGGCCGTAGAGATCATCCGTGGTGATACCATTCGCTATGCGCTACTGGAAATTCCGTCTGACAAGGTTCCCCGCTTTGTAAATCTGCCGCCGGAAACGCCCCGTCGTCGCAAGCCCATGATCCTGCTAGACAACATCCTGCGTTATTGCCTTGATGACATTTTCAAAGGGTTCTTTGATTACGATACGCTGAATGCCTATTCGATGAAAATGACCCGCGACGCTGAATACGATTTGGTTCACGAGATGGAATCCAGCCTGATGGAGCTGATGTCGTCCAGCCTGAAGCAACGTCTGACCGCAGAGCCTGTGCGCTTTGTCTATCAGCGTGATATGCCCAATGCGCTGGTCGAAATCCTGCGTGAAAAACTGACGATCTCTCGCTACGATTCGATCGTCCCCGGCGGGCGTTACCATAACTTTAAAGACTTTATTAATTTCCCCAACGTTGGCAAAGCTAATCTGGTGAACAAGCCGCTGCCTCGCCTGCGCCATATCTGGTTTGATAACGAAAAGTTCCGTAACGGATTTGATGCCATCCGCGAACGCGATGTGCTGCTCTATTATCCGTATCATACTTTTGAGCACGTCCTTGAACTGCTGCGCCAGGCCTCGTTTGACCCGAGCGTGCTGGCTATAAAGATCAATATCTACCGCGTGGCAAAAGACTCCCGCATCATCGACGCAATGATCCATGCGGCCCACAACAGTAAAAAAGTGACCGTGGTCGTCGAGTTACAGGCACGCTTTGATGAAGAAGCCAACATTCATTGGGCCAAGCGTCTGACCGAAGCCGGCGTGCACGTCATCTTCTCCGCACCGGGACTGAAAATTCACGCCAAGCTGTTCCTTATCTCACGTAAAGAAGGCGACGAGGTGGTGCGCTACGCCCATATCGGGACCGGGAACTTCAACGAAAAAACGGCGCGACTGTATACCGACTACTCTTTGCTGACCGCCGATTCGCGCATTACCAACGAAGTGCGTCGGGTGTTCAACTTTATCGAAAATCCGTATCGTCCGGTGACCTTTGATTATCTATTGGTTTCCCCGCAGAACTCGCGACGTCTGCTGTACGCGATGATCGACAAAGAGATCGCCAATGCACAGCAGGGGCGCTCTTCCGGCATTACGCTAAAACTGAACAACCTGGTCGATAAGGGCCTCGTTGATCGACTCTATGCGGCGTCCAGTTCGGGCGTACCGGTTAATTTGCTGATCCGCGGAATGTGCTCCCTGATCCCGAATCTGGAAGGCATCAGTGATAATATTCGCGTGATTAGCATCGTTGACCGCTATCTTGAACATGACCGGGTCTATATCTTCGAGAATGGCGGCGATAAACAGGTATACCTGTCCTCGGCGGACTGGATGACAAGAAACATCGATTATCGTATCGAAGTCGCCACGCCGCTGCTGGATCCACACCTCAAGCAGCGCGTGCTGGATATTATCGAGATCCTGTTCAGCGATACGGTAAAAGCCCGTTACATTGATAAAGAACTGAGTAATCGCTACGTGCCACGTGGAAACCGACGTAAGGTTCAGTCGCAGTTGGCGATTTATGACTACATCAAATCACTCGAGCAACCTGACACTAGCCTAAATAATTCAAGTTGTGGGAAGGCGGAAAATGAGAGAATCCCCGGGAACTTACGCCAGTAAGTGACTGGGGTGAACGAATGCAGCCAACACATACACAACTTGAAGTATGACGGATAAACGCTATGCCAATACACGACAAGTCACCACGACCGCAGGAATTTGCTGCGGTCGACCTGGGTTCAAACAGTTTCCATATGGTTATTGCCCGCGTAGTTGACGGAGCGATGCAAATTATAGGGCGACTAAAACAACGCGTACATCTGGCGGATGGACTCGGCGAAGACAATAAGCTGAGCGAAGAAGCCATGGAGCGTGGATTAAGCTGTTTGTCATTATTCGCGGAACGACTGCAGGGCTTCCCCCCATCAAGCGTCTGTATTGTGGGGACCCATACGCTGCGTCAGGCGCTAAATGCCCCTGATTTTCTCAAGCGCGCAGAAAAGGTCATCCCCTACCCGATCGAAATTATTTCCGGTAACGAAGAAGCCCGACTGATTTTTATGGGCGTGGAACATACGCAGCCGGAGAAAGGCCGTAAGCTGGTGATAGACATCGGCGGCGGTTCTACCGAACTGGTGATCGGTGAAGATTTCGAGCCTAAACTGGTCGAGAGCCGTCGGATGGGCTGCGTCAGCTTTGCCCAGATGTATTTCCCAGGCGGCATTATCACTCGGGAAAACTTCCAGCGCGCCCGCATGGCGGCAGCGCAAAAACTGGAAACCTTAACCTGGCAGTTTCGAATTCAAGGTTGGAACGTGGCGCTGGGTGCCTCAGGCACCATTAAAGCGGCGCACGAGGTGCTGCTGGAGATGGGTGAAAAAGATGGCTTTATTACCCCCGAACGCCTGGAAATGCTGACCAGTGAAGTCCTGAAGCACACCTCTTTTTCAGCACTCAGTATGCCAGGGCTGTCCGAGGAGCGGAAAGCGGTTTTTGTCCCCGGACTGGCTATCCTGTGCGGCGTTTTTGATGCGCTGGCAATACGTGAGCTGCGCCTTTCTGATGGTGCGCTTCGGGAAGGCGTACTGTATGAAATGGAAGGTCGCTTCCGCCATCAGGATGTACGCAGCCGTACTGCCAGCAGCCTGGCAAACCAGTACAACATCGACAGCGAACAGGCGCGCCGCGTGCTGGAAACCACTATGCAAATGTATGAGCAGTGGCATGCGCAGCAGCCTAAGCTGGCGAACCCGCAGCTGGAAGCATTACTCAGATGGGCCGCCATGCTGCATGAGGTGGGATTGAACATCAACCACAGTGGCCTGCACCGCCACTCGGCTTACATTCTGCAAAACAGTGACCTACCGGGTTTTAACCAGGAACAGCAGTTGATGATGGCGACATTGGTTCGCTACCATCGCAAAGCCGTTAAGCTGGACGATCTGCCACGCTTTGCGTTATTTAAGAAGAAACAGTTCCTGCCGCTTATCCAGCTGCTACGTCTGGGTGTCTTGCTGAACAACCAGCGCCAGGCGACGACCACGCCGCCGACGCTGACGCTTATCACCGACGAGAACCACTGGACATTGCGCTTCCCGCATGACTGGTTCAGCCAGAACGCGCTGGTTTTGCTCGATCTGGAAAAAGAGCAGCAATACTGGGAAGCCGTAACGGGCTGGCGGCTTAAAATTGAAGAAGAACGCTCACCCGATATCGCCGCATAACGCTTCTACAGGTGCCAGAATTTCTGGCACCTGTTCTTGCAAAATCTCATGCAGCGGCTGCGGTTTACCGATCAGATAGCCCTGCATATAATCAATTCCTAAAGAAACCACCGCGCTGCGTATTTCTTCGCTTTCAACATACTCCGCCACCACCATCATTTTTTTCATTCGCGCCAGGTGACAAATCGATGCCACAATTTGGTAGTCGAGGCTATTCGAAACAATATTGCGAATAAAGCTGCCGTCAATTTTCAGGATATCGGCGCTCACATTTTTCAGTCGCGCATAGCTGGCATAGCCAGTGCCAAAATCATCAATCGCTATCTGACAGCCAAGTAACTGCAATTGCAGCAGCGTTGCCTGCGCTTGCTCGGCATTGGTTAAGGCATTGCTTTCCGTTACCTCAAAGACCAGTTGCCAGGCCTCAATCTTATATTTCACCAGCAATTGCGCGATATCGGTCGGAAGTCGGGCGCGACACACCGAGGTAGGCGATAAATTAATAGCAAAGCGACGGGCTGGCATTATCTCCCGATTCTGAGCCATAAATTTCAACGTGTTTTCAATCACCCACAGATCGATGCTGGAGGACAAACCGAACTCATGCGCGACGGGTAAGAAACAATCCGGCGTAACGATTTCATCGTCATCCCCTTTCAGACGCAGTAGGATTTCATGGTACACATCGCCACGCACACCATAAATAGGCTGTGCCATCAGGAAAAAGCGGTTGTGCTCCAGCGCCTGCTGTAGCCGATTCATCATCGCCACTTTATCTTTCAGGTCCCGCTGCAGGTGCATTGCACCACGACGTTGCAAATTTTCAGGCGTATTGGTGGCAAGGGAAAGTTCGGCAATGGTGCTAAGTTCGCCCAATAACAGGTAGATATGATTAACCGGAGAGCGAACATAGCAATAACTGATCCCCACCTGTGGCTGTAAAGGCATACCATCCCAGACAAAGCGGAATTGCTTGATGTGCTGATCCAATGCCTCAATGCGCTGCTGGTGGGACTCGGTGTTAAACCGCAGGACAAGGTCATTACCCGATAGCTGAAAGACGTACTCATCCTGTTCCAGAAAGGGCGCTATCCAGTGAGCGATTCTTTGCTTGTACTGGATACGTAGCATGATCCCATAATTTTTGACCAGCGGTTCCATGCCTGGGATCCGCAAGAAACAGAGCACGGACCAAGGCGACTTCTTCAGCTCCCGGTTCAACGCGCGCAGATTTGGAAGATGCACCATAGGATCAAAATACGCCAGACGATATGTACGTCGGGTAACGGCTCTCTGACGCGTTGCCAGCACGGCGATGTAATTTACGATAAAGGAGAAAACAAGATAGCTCGACGAGGTGATCGCCAGCTGCGTATCGTAACCTGAGTACCAGGGCATGTAGCTCTGATAATGATGTATTCCCGTAATGAGTATGACCGCCCACATCAGTGAAATAAGTCGATAGCCGTAACGCATTGCCCCCCACAGCATGACGGGCAATAACAGGGATAAGGTATAATTCGTACTGAAAATCGAGCTATTTTCATTTAACGGCATACACAACAGCGTCATCAACGTCGTCAATACTATCAACCACGCTGCAAACTCCGTCTTCGAGACTTTATTATCAAACTGCTGTTTTAACTGAGAAAAATAGCCGCGCAGGTGAAAAGGGTTCCGTATTGCCCGAATGATAAAATAACATAGCGGAATACCCACGAGGTTTCCCGTCAGTAGGGCCTGATAATTGATCAACGTGCCGGTATTGAAAGGCATGACGCCCATCATCCCTGATTTGCTCGCATACACGCCAACAAACGCGGCAAACTGAAAGAGTACCAGAAACAGCGTTGCCGGACAGAAAACCTGCCAAAATATACGCTGAAACATCAGATGCGAGTCACCATGAGCCACGTTGTTCCGTCGGGGGGCGAACACCCGATATCCACCCCAACTGAGGACAATCGTTACGACAAAGTGTGCAATGATTGACACTGTTTCAAACACGCCAACCTGTGGGAGTTTATACCAGCTGATCGCAATGATAATGCCCGGTAATGCGGCCCAGCCAAAAAAGAGCATCAGGCTAATCATCAGCGCTAAAGGTAGATAAAAAAGAACGACGTTCCCCGTACTAATATGCGCGTAGGTGTTCACACAACTCAGTAAAGGCAACAACAGGGAGGGTAAGATGAGAGGTAATGCCCACCATTGGTCTCTAATAACAATATACTTTTTATTGATTTTCATAGATGCTCAGTAGAGTCCCTCACATCCTGAAGGGGTATTCAGACAGGTATCCCACCTGACTTTAAAACAATGATGTACAACACATCATAATGACTCATCAATTTTAGTTATCACCTGAATAGGGCGTTTGACATATATCAAGGAAAACAGGACCCATTAATCATTTATTACCTTTTTCCTCTTTTGTTATCGTTAATTCATTATTAATGCAAATAATAAAATTATCTTTCATAACATAAGAAGATAAAACAACTGATGCATTTTTACATAATGATGAATTGACCATTCCCTCACAGTGTGCCTTAATGTAAGCATCGCCCATTGTTGGGTACACTTTAAGGAACCCTTTGTGAGCCAGGTTACCAGCCTACGAAAACGACACCGATTTAACAGTCGCATGATCCGGATCGTACTGCTTATCAGCTTCCTCTTCTTCTTTGGACGCTTCGTCTACTCTGCTATCGGTGCGTGGCACCACCATCAGAACAAGAAAGAATCCCAACAGAGCAGCCTGTCGCAACAGACTTCCCCTGTTCAAATCGATAAACATTAATCGCTTAAAGACCGCTTAAAGCTCTACGCCTCAAGATTCCTTACCGGATGGCTAATCGTCTGACAGTTAACCATCCGGTAAGGGATTTGTGTTCCCTCCTGTCACTATTTTTATAACGCCACACGTCACCCCAGCCAATCAATTTTGATTTCCGCACAATTACACTATCTTTTCGCTCCTCATCACCACACTATTCACGCTGATTTTCTATGTTTCTGTTTATTGGACATAATAAACGCAAATACAGCTCAAATAGCCACTAACCAATAGTGTTAATTAATATAACTGGCGTGCACATTTATATATCAAATGTAATTGAATATTTATATGAGCCTTTTTATTTTTATACATTCGACAGGGTAATACAATGCAGGGTTTTACATTATTTCCGAAAATACGAAGCGGTCTAGAGTGGATCACTGGGCACAGCGATGCAGTTATTCAATTTGGATGGAACATTGTTGCCGCCGTGATTTTACTGTTTATCGGTAAGTTCGTCTCACGGTTGCTTTCTCGCGGACTGGAGAAACTGCTGTTAAAGCGTAAAGTTGATATCACCATTATCCAGTTCTTCACTGCGTTAGTCCGCTACATCATCCTGGCATTTTTTGTCGTTGCGGCTTTGGGCCGTATCGGCATTGAAACGTCATCCATTATTGCCATCATTGGTGCCGCCGGGCTGGCCGTCGGTCTGGCGCTACAGGGATCGCTGTCCAACTTTGCGGCTGGCGTGCTGCTGGTCTCCCTGCGTCCATTTCGCGCCGGCGAGATCGTACAAATTGGTGCAGTCACCGGGACAGTCGAAAAAGTGCATCTTTTCTCAACGACCCTACTCACCGCTGATAGCAAAGAGGTGGTGATCCCTAACGGTAAAATCATCTCTGACAATATTATTAACTACTCTCGCCACCCGTTTCGTCGTATCGACCTGGTGATTGGCGTTGGCTATCAGAGTCGGATTGCAGAAGTGAAACGCGTCATTACTCATATCATCGAGCAGGACAAACGCGTTGATCAGAGTCGCGGCATAACCGTGCGTCTGGGCGAACTTGCCGCCTCATCGCTTAACTTCTACGTTCGCGTTTGGGTGCGTAACGGCGAATACTGGAACACGTATTACGATCTACTGGAAAACATCAAAGAAGCGATGGATGCCAACCATATCGACTTGCCCTATCCGCAGATGGATATCCGTGTTCAGAACGTCCCATCACAATCACAGCCGCACCTGCAGATTGTCGATTAAAATACGCTTACAGAGGGAATTTTATTCCCTCTGTTGGGCAGCATTAGCGTTGATTAATAGCTTAAACACCCGCCCTTAAATAAAACTGAAAAGTTAAATGCTAAAAAAGCAACCGCAAATATCATCATCGTTACATGTTTCCATGTCCCACATTGCAGACTAAGAAAAACAACCGCCCCCCGCCCAAACATATCTGTACAATACTCTCTATCGTTTTCTATGCTGTATTCATGATGAAGGAATCCATAAAAATGGAACAACCGGTCAAGTGTGACCCACATATCCTGTCTTTACTGAAAAATACCTCCCTCAATCACATTGACTATCTGGTCGACGTTCTGACAGACAACGGCAAGGGCCGGGTAGCATTATCATCGTCCGTTAAGGACTTACTACTCGAAGAGAAGGCTGAACGGGACTACAGCGAGCGTGGGTTACGGCATCTGCTTCATGAATTGCAGGAATATGGCGGACACTCGCTCGTCAATATTTTCCGCAGCGAGCCGCTGCCTTATTCTGAGTTATTAACCGATGTTCATAAAAAGCTCAATGGTAAAGACAGCAAGAAAAAAAATAAAGCCACAAAAGAGCGGGAAATCGTCCTGAGTTTGTTTGGTGATGACTGGCAGTCATTAGCCGATCATGAACGCTGGGAGCGCTGCACGGAAACGAAAGTTGTCTCCGGTTTTTTCAAGATGCAGGATAATCTGCGCATGAACGATAAAGGGGTTGTTATCGGCCTGTCAGCTGCGGCAAGCGTAGCGGCATTTGCCGCACTCCGGTTACATCCCGTCACCGCTATCGTCAGTACGATCGGCCTTGCTAACCAAACATTAGGGGAGGCATACCGGGTGACAATTCCGTTCATTGCCCATATCTCGATGCTAAACATGCTTTACTCGCCAAAAATAGCGCAGTAAAAATACCGTAACTAACCCAGCAGAATTCACCCTATGTCAACTTTAGCGAACAATAATCAGATACCTGAGCAAGAAGCTGCCTTCGAGGTGGACATCGTCGACGCGCAAAACAATGCCCTGGTGAAAATACACAGCCAGCCTGGATACTGGCAAGATATCGCGCAACAGGACTCGCAGATGGAACTTGAGCCCAGCAGCATTTCACTCTTTAACCACTGGCTCAGTAGCGTACCCACCGTCGCCACTGCCGTTGCGGGTAACTCTGCACAATTAATGACCTGCTCTTTTGAATACAGCCAACTGGTGCAAGCCAAAGATGGCAGCGGAGCAATCGGCGCGGTACTTAAGCCTGACAGCCATAAAATTGGCGCACAAGCCCGATTTCACGAAGCTGAAAACCTGAAGTCGCTGGTCAATGCCAGCCTGGTTTTTAATATCGCGTCACAACTTCTGGCCCAAAAACATCTTGCCGATATTAATGAGAGACTGCGGATCATCGAACAAAAGATCGATTCGATTAAAGGCCATCTTGAACAATCGCGCCTCGCGAAGATCCAGGCTTTCCATGAACATCTCAATATTATCGGTTTATTACTGAGTCGGGATGAAATTATCACCAAAGAGTCACTACTCAACTTGGCCAAAAGCGCGCAGGAAGTGCGCTCGCAGGTTAAGCATCTTGAAAAGGATATCACTCAGGCATATCGAGAAATTGAACAATTTGAGCCAACCAGTTGGTTTGGATCTGACGATCTCCGGGAAGCGCTCAAACTGAAAATCAGCAATGTTGAACGGTTGCAGCGTGAGTATCTGACGGGTATGCAATGTTTGCTGGTTGCTAATCTTATCCTGTTCATCAAGCATGATGGCAACCAGGAATTTGTCCTGACAAGCGAAGTATATTTAAAAGAACTTAATGCCAGCAACGGCATATTTCAGCAATGGGAAAAAATAAAACGTAAAGTCGCCCATCATCTCAGCAAGATGAAGCCAATATTTGAACGAACAAGCAGCACGCAGGCAAATGCATTACAGGTTGAACGTAAACTAAATCAAACGGATAATCTGCTGAGCACTGATAACGTTTTACTTGCACAACTCGGTGAACGCATTCAGGCCGCCCAATCACCACAGGTATTGTTAGAGATTGTCGATAATAAGGTGCTGAGAGGACGCTTTCTGCGTTAGCACACCACCGTTAAATAACTGTCTAAAATTGGTTGCATAGATATAAAACCACCTGCATCGCAGGTGGAATACATATTTAGAAAGCTATCAGGCCATTATCAGACGCCTTACAATACCACTTCAGCGCTTCTTGTTTATCAAGAGGAAAATTTTTACCATAATTGTAATGATAGCCAATGACGAAATAGGAAAAATTAGCTCCTTGCTTCGCTTTGCGCTCGGTCTCCTGGACGTACTGGCACTCCTCAGAGTTGGGAGGATATCGTTCCTGGCAGACTGCGGCATAACCCTTACTGGGGGGAAATAGATTAAATACGCCGATCAGCATTGCCATCTTGAAACTTAATGAAATTTACAATAACAATTCTTGTTGTTATAAATAATCTTATCCCTTGTTTTTTTAAAGAGTTATATCATATTGCCGTTCAGATAAAGATTTTATTATACGTAAAAGACACCCTTCACTACTGTTAGTGATTTACACTTTGTCCGTAAAAAAAACCCGCGATTGCGCGGGTTTAAGTCTTATCTATTTTTCAGCCATGCCTAACATAATCAGGTGGTGTATCATTCCCACTCAATCGTCGCTGGCGGCTTACCGCTGATGTCATACACCACGCGGGAAATACCGTTCACTTCGTTGATGATACGGTTGGACACGCGGCCCAGGAAGTCATACGGCAGGTGCGCCCAGTGAGCGGTCATAAAGTCGATAGTTTCAACAGCACGCAGGGAAACGACCCAGTCATACTTACGGCCATCACCCATTACACCAACGGAACGAACCGGCAGGAACACGGTGAACGCCTGGCTCACTTTATTGTACAGGTCAGCTTTGTGCAGCTCTTCAATGAAGATAGCGTCCGCACGACGCAGCAGGTCGCAGTACTCTTTCTTCACTTCGCCCAGCACGCGCACGCCTAAGCCTGGACCCGGGAACGGGTGACGGTACAGCATGTCGTACGGCAGGCCCAGCTCCAGACCAATTTTACGCACTTCATCTTTGAACAGCTCACGCAGCGGTTCAACCAGACCCATCTTCATCTCTTTCGGCAGGCCGCCGACGTTGTGGTGAGATTTGATGACGTGTGCTTTACCGGTTGCAGACGCGGCAGATTCAATCACGTCTGGGTAGATGGTGCCTTGCGCCAGCCACTTCACGTCCTGCAGTTTCAACGCTTCTTCGTCGAACACTTCAACGAACACGCGACCGATAATTTTACGTTTCGCTTCTGGATCGTTCTCGCCTTTCAGCGCGTCGAGGAAACGCTGTTCGCCTTTAACGTGAATGATGTTCAGACCGAAGTGGTCGCCGAACATATCCATAACCTGCTCTGCTTCGTTCAGGCGCAGTAGCCCGTTATCAACAAAGACGCAGGTCAGATTTTTACCGATAGCACGGTGCAGCAACATGGCAGTTACGGAAGAGTCAACGCCGCCGGACAGGCCGAGGATCACTTTATCGTCACCAACCTGCTCGCGAATACGGGCAACGGCGTCATCGATGATTTTTGCCGGTGTCCACAGCGCTTCACACTGGCAGATGTCACGCACAAAGCGCTCCAGCATACGCAGGCCCTGACGGGTGTGGGTTACTTCCGGGTGGAACTGCACGCCGTAGAAACGTTTTTCTTCGTGCGCCATAATGGCAAACGGGCAGCTTTCGGTGCTGGCAACGGTGACAAAGCCTTCCGGGATAGCGGTAACTTTGTCGCCATGGCTCATCCACACATCCAGCAACGGTTTGCCATCTGCGGTCAGTGAATCTTCGATGCCACGGATCAGTGCGCTGTCGGTCTGAACTTCAACCTGTGCGTAGCCGAATTCACGCTCGTGAGACCCTTCAACATGGCCACCCAACTGCATCGCCATGGTCTGCATACCATAGCAGACGCCGAATACTGGTACGCCTGCATTGAAGACGTACTCTGGTGCACGCGGGCTGTTCGCTTCGGTGGTGCTTTCCGGGCCACCGGAAAGAATAATACCGCTTGGGTTGAATTCGCGAATTTGTGCTTCCGTAACATCCCATGCCCACAGCTCACAGTAGACGCCCAGCTCACGTACGCGACGTGCCACCAGTTGCGTGTACTGCGATCCGAAATCGAGGATGAGAATGCGATGTTTATGAATATTGTCTGTCATTGACGCTAATTCCGAGGCAAGTGAAACAAATTCGCCCGGCATAGAAGCCGGGCGCGGAAACTGATCAGGAGCCCATACGGTAGTTAGGGGACTCTTTGGTAATGGTCACGTCGTGAACGTGACTTTCCTGAATACCCGCACCGCTGATGCGTACAAACTCTGCTTTCGTTCGCAGCGCGTCGATAGTACCACAGCCGGTCAGACCCATACAGGAGCGCAGGCCGCCCATCTGCTGGTGAATGATCTCTTTCAGGCGACCCTTATAGGCCACGCGGCCTTCGATACCTTCCGGTACCAATTTGTCAGCGGCGTTATCGCTCTGGAAGTAACGGTCAGAAGAGCCTTTGGACATCGCGCCCAGAGAACCCATACCACGGTAGGATTTATAAGAACGCCCCTGGTACAGTTCAATTTCACCCGGAGATTCTTCGGTACCGGCCAGCATAGAGCCCACCATTACCGCTGCCGCACCTGCCGCGATCGCTTTCGCGATGTCGCCAGAGAAACGAATACCGCCGTCAGCGATAACCGGAATACCCGTACCTTCCAGCGCTTCAACCGCGTCAGAAACGGCAGTGATCTGTGGAACACCCACACCGGTAACGATACGGGTCGTACAGATGGAACCAGGGCCGATACCCACTTTCACCGCACTGCAACCGGCTTCAGCCAGCGCACGAGCACCAGCGCCCGTTGCAACGTTACCACCGATGATTTGCAGATCCGGGTATTTCGCACGGGTATCACGGATACGCTGCAATACGCCTTCAGAATGGCCGTGAGAGGAGTCAATCAGCAGCACGTCAACACCGGCAGCAACCAGCGCGTCAACGCGCTCTTCATTACCCGCACCCGCACCGACTGCAGCGCCAACGCGCAGACGACCATGCTCGTCTTTACAGGCGTTAGGTTTACGCTCAGCTTTCTGGAAGTCTTTTACGGTGATCATGCCGCGCAGATGGAAGCCGTCATCAACAACCAGCGCTTTCTCAACGCGTTTTTCGTGCATTTTTGCCAGCACAACTTCACGCGCTTCGCCTTCACGTACGGTCACCAGACGCTCTTTCGGCGTCATGTATACGCTAACCGGCTGGCTGAGGTCGGTCACAAAACGCACGTCACGACCGGTGATGATACCCACCAGCTCGTTATCTTCTGTCACTACCGGGTAGCCCGCAAAACCGTTACGCTCGGTCAGTTCTTTTACTTCACGAAGGGTGGTAGTCGGCAGCACGGTCTGTGGGTCAGTAACCACGCCAGATTCGTGTTTCTTCACGCGGCGAACTTCTTCCGCCTGACGTTCAATAGACATGTTTTTGTGGATAAAACCGATGCCACCTTCCTGTGCCAGAGCAATGGCAAGGCGCGCTTCAGTCACAGTATCCATGGCTGCGGAGAGCATAGGAATGTTCAGACGGATCGTTTTCGTCAACTGCGTGCTGAGGTCAGCAGTATTCGGCAGAACGGTAGAATGAGCGGGAACGAGGAGGACGTCGTCAAACGTCAGGGCTTCTTTGGCAATACGTAGCATGGGCAATATCTCGACCAGATTGGTTAATAAATATTGCCGTGGCATTATACAGAGCGTAACCGATTGCATCCACACTTTTTTGCAAAAAAACCTTGCGATCCCCGGTAGGCGGGTTACTATCGATTGAATAACCTGCTGATTTAGAATTTGATCCCGCTCACATGTTATCCTCTCAAACCTCTTCAATTTTTACCGTAAGTCGCCTTAACCAGACGGTGCGCCTGCTGCTCGAGCAAGAGATGGGGCAAGTGTGGATCAGCGGCGAGATTTCTAACTTTACCCAGCCCTCTTCCGGTCATTGGTACTTCACCTTAAAAGACGATACCGCCCAGGTACGCTGCGCGATGTTTCGCAACAGCAACCGCCGCGTCACGTTCCGTCCGCAGCACGGACAACAAGTGCTGGTACGTGCCAATATTACGCTGTACGAACCGCGCGGTGATTATCAAATCATCGTCGAAAGCATGCAGCCAGCGGGTGAAGGTTTATTGCAGCAGAAGTATGAACAGCTCAAAGCCAAACTGCAGGCCGAAGGATTGTTCGATCAGCAGTTTAAACAATCGCTCCCAACGCCGGCTCATTGTGTCGGGGTGATCACCTCAAAAACCGGGGCGGCGCTGCACGATATTCTCCACGTACTCAAACGTCGCGACCCTTCCCTGCCGGTGATTATCTACCCGACAGCGGTACAGGGTGACGATGCACCGGGGCAAATCGTTCGCGCCATCGAACTGGCGAACGCCCGCAACGAGTGCGATGTGTTAATCGTTGGCCGTGGCGGCGGTTCGCTGGAAGATCTGTGGAGCTTTAACGACGAACGCGTGGCACGCGCCATTTTTGCCAGCCGCATTCCGGTGGTCAGCGCCGTCGGCCATGAAACCGATGTCACCATCGCCGATTTTGTCGGCGACCTGCGCGCGCCTACACCGTCTGCAGCAGCAGAGATTGTTAGCCGCAATCAGCAGGAATTATTACGCCAGATTCAGTCCGTTCAGCAGCGTCTGGGCATGGCGATGGACTACTACCTCGCCAACCGCAGTCGTCGCTTCACGCAGACTTTCCACCGTCTGCAACAGCAACACCCTCAGCTACGTCTGGCGCGTCAGCAAACTACGCTGGAACGACTTCGTCAGCGGATGAGCTTTGCGCTGGAAAACCAAATCAAACAGGCCAACCAGCGCCAGCAGCGCATACTGCATCGTCTGAACCAGCAAAACCCGCAGCCACGTATTCATCGTGCACAAACGCGCATTCAGCAACTGGAATATCGGCTGGCGGAAAATATTCGTACACGGCTTAGCGAGCAACGAGAACGTTTCGGGAATACAGTTACTCATCTGGAAGCCGTCAGCCCGCTGGCAACATTGGCACGCGGATATAGCGTTTCTACCGCCACCGGCGGCGGCGTGTTGAAAAAGGTCAAGCAGGTGAAAGCCGGCGATCTCATCACCACGCGGCTGGAAGACGGCTGGGTGGAGAGCGAGGTCACCACCGTGACCCCGCAGAAAAAAACGCGTTCGCGTAAAGCGCAGTAGCGGAGAGCTACTGCGCGCAGGTCGCGAACCCTGCCGTTTTACCCGCATCGATAGTGCAGTTTTCACCGCCAGCTGACAGGTTAAAGGCACAGTAATTTTTGGTCCCTTTTGTTTGAGACAAATAGCTGTAGCTGGACGTTGTTGGCCATCCGGTCTTATTGAAAACGGAATACAACGCTTCCAGATCATCCGCAGTCGGTGCTTTCTGTAAACTACCGCACTGGGCAGCCAGATCCCAGGTGCTGGAATCAATCGTGTGCGCCATCGTCCAATCCTCATTATTCATCATGATATGAAGCGGCGGTGTAACGCCAGAAGGAAGTTCCGCCAGCAACAGTGGGCGCTGGATAGTCTTGCCATTCAAGGCCATGGTCTCCTTCATATGCCCCCAGAATTGCGCTTTATTCGTATCCGGGCTCGTTAACACCGTAAAAATATTATCGAGCGTAGCGCTCGCCTGAGCGTTATTGGGCAACGCTGCCGTTAGCGCCGTTTTCAACCCCAGGCTCTTATCCTGACTCAGAGTAAAGGTCGCTATACCATCAGCCCCCGTGGTTCCGGTAAAGATGCTGGCGGTATTGCTCATGTCTATGGTCGAGCTGGATGGAGTGACCTCACGAAGAACTAAATCATCCGCCCCCATCTCCGCCTCAACGTCACCATCGGTTATTACCACGCCCGCCCGGTTTGTCGAATCGCCTCGTGAGAGAGTAAAGCTGGCATTAGCGACTGGATTACCGCTGGTATCTTTTACCGTAACGGTCAGCGGGATAGTCTTGCCTTTCTCCGCTACCGCCGACGCCTTCGCCGTATCCATCGCTGTCGAGGTCAGCGTAATAGCTGCCGCAGTAATTCGAGGTTCAACCAGACAAACCTGCGCACCTTTGGTACTTGATGAACTGGTAGATCCACCACCGCCAGTGCTCAGCATAATATATTGGTAGTTTCCGGTATTTGCCTGTTTATCTCCGGCCCACCAGGGTTCATTGGAGCCACTAGGCCAGCCGTAAACGGTACCGACACCACCTGAAACGCTAAGGTTATCGATAAATAACGTTTCCATGTCACTCTTCAGCGGTTGATACGCCTTATCGCAGCCTGTCGCACCTGCGATATCCGTATTTCCGGCGGTGACCAGAGGCCAGACTTCGTTGTTATAAGAATACGTGCTGCTGTACGATGCCATTTCAGCGGCGAGCAGCGGGCGTCGGAAGGCAACACCTGCACTGTTGGTCGCGGTTTCTGGCATATGGCCCCAGTACGCGGCTTTATCGGTATCCGGGCTGGTCACGACAGTAAATATCGTATCGAGGGCGGCCGTTGGCGTTGGATAAGTCCCTAATTTCGCCGTAATCGTGGTCTTAAGCCCCATAGCATCATCCTGGCTCAAACTAAATGTGGCGGTGCCGTCTGCCCCCGTCACGCCGCTATAGGTGCTGGCCTTAGTGCCCAGCACCGTGGTCGCAGGTGTTGGCGTCAGTTCCTCTAGCGCAAGATCGTCCGTCGCCCCTTTGTTATCGGTGGTCTTCACCAGGCCACTGCGCGATATGCCGTCGCTACGCGAAATGGTAAAGGCGGCATTCGCGGCTGGGCTGCCATTCACATCTTTCACCGTGACGGTCAGCGGGATGGTTTCGCCTTTTTTCACCTTAACGTACTGACCCGCTTCATCGAAAACACTGGATGTCAGTTCAATCGTTGCCGGTTGCGGCGCATGAGGCGTCGTTCGGCAGGCTTGCATCTGCATCGTGGTCGACGACGTCGTGGCATTACTCGTACCCGTGCTTAAATTAAGGCTTTGATATTGGCCTGTACTGGATAAGTCTACTGCCCACCAGTTTCTGCCCGACGACAGTGGCCAGCCATAGGTAGTTTCCAGTTCAGTGTTCGGGTATTTATTATACAGCGCCTGCAAATCGCTCAGCAGCGGTTGGTAGGTAGGATCACAGCCCGTTGCCCCTGCCGTTTGAGCTTGAACAGCCGTTGGATGCGCCCAATATTCATTGTTTTTATTATAGAAACCTACGCCTGATGGGACTTCTGACTGTAATTTTGGACGCGTATAGGTGACGCCGTCCGGCCCTTCAACCGTCTCCGGCATATGGCCCCAGCGGAAAGCCGTATCGACGTCCGGGCTGGTCAAGACGGTAAAGATACCGCCAACACCCTCGGTCGAGACATTGTTGTCCACAATCACTGCATAGAATTCGGTTTTCAACCCCGTCGTACTATCCTGGCTCACATTGAGCTGAACTTTACCGTTACTGTCAGTCGTGCCATACCAGTATGTCGGTGACAAATTGTATTTTTGCGTCACAGCATCCGACGCTGGCGAAACCGGTTCTAAAAGTGTGTAGGATTCCGCAAGCGTATCGTTTGTGGAGGAACCTGGTGCATTTCGAAAATTTGAAAGCCCACGGTAAAATTTAATACTCACACCCACCTGAGGCTGCCCAGCATTATCGGTGATGCTAATTGTCAGTGGGATTTTCTCACCTTTTTTCGCCAGGTATCCCGCTTTGTTCGCATCCCATGGCAAGCTGGAGGTTAGCGTAATATTCAGCGTTCTTGGCTCCACACGGCACAGTTGCAAGGTCGCCTGAGAACTCGCTTGTGTATTTTCACCCGAGAACAAATTAACGCTTTGCGAGATTACGCCGGTATGGGCAGCATTAACGATCAAATTGCCAGCCATCCACGGCAACGAAGTGCTGCTTACCGGCAAACCAAACTGTGTCATTAAACCACCGTTCGGGTGGTCGCTTTGCAGCGTCGCCAGATCGCTCGCTGAGGCGGTGCTCATCTGATCGCACTGTACTAAATACGCCATGTTCGTTGTTGAGTACCAGACTTCTCCGCCCCCGGTCAGCGAGTATGCTGTCGTGTTGCTTGTCGACGAGAGCTCTGCTCGCAGCAGCGGACGTTTAAATTCAACGTTTTTACTGTTGGTAAACGTCTCGGGCATATGACCCCAATATTTCGCGATGCTGGTATCCGGGCTAGTAATTACCGTGAAAATGGCATTTTTACTGTCCGTTACTTTACTGTCATCCGCCAGCGTCGCACTAATGGTTGTTTGCAGACCAGTAGTGCTATCTTGCGTGATGTTAAACGTCATGAGTCCTTGGGCATCTGTCTGTACGTAAAGGTATTTTTCTTTAGTATCCAGCAGAGTGCTGACCTGGCCTGAAGAAATATCACTCAGTGTGATATCGTCTGCGTTGTTAGTGGTATAAATCACGTTCGCACGGGTTTTGGCATCACTACGGGTAATCTTCACCAACGCATTGCTCACCGGTAGTCCGGTTGTATCGGTAACCATAACAGTCGCGGCAATCTTCTTGCCTTTTTTCGCTTTCGCGATGCCTGTCGTTTCATCTTCATTGGCAAGCGTCAGCGTTAGCTTGCTGGCAAGCTGGCGCGGTGAGGCAAGACAGGTTTGCATGTAATAGGTTGATGTACTGGTTGTGGATTTAATATCCGCAGCACTCAATAGATTGACTGCCGCATACTGTAACTGGCTAGCATCCTCAGACAACACAGAATCACCAGACCACCAGTACTGACTATCGCTGACGGCGCCGTTATTGCTCATCGGCCAACCGTTGATAGTACGCATTGCTCCGTCAGGATAGCGGGTGTACAGCGTCTGCAAATTCGCCGTGATTGGCAAATTGCTACGTCCGCAACCGTTAGTACCTTTCCAAGCCTCACTGGCGGTGAGCATTCCCCACGTTTCACCTTTATCATAACTGCCATTGACGATAGTCACCGTTTTACCCGGTGTAGCGCTAAACTCGCTCGACAACAGCGGGCGTTTATACACCAACCCTGCACTGTCAGTCACCGTTTCGGCCATATGCCCCCAATAGTTGGCTTTTGCCGTATCCGGGCTGGTCACTACGGTAAAAATCGCTGATAAAGACTGACTGGTGTTGGTGATATTCTCAATCGATGCCTGTAATGGCGTACTGAATCCCGCGCCATCGTCTTGGTTAATACTCAGCGTCACCGTCCCATCGTCACCGGTGGCCGTGTAGTACTCAACGCCGCTATCAATGCCAGTGCCCTGGTTAATCTGAATAGCTGCGGCTTCAGTCGCGTTAACGTCCTGATTACTGCGCCCCACGCTGTCACCGCGTGTAAAGATAACCGGCGTATTGCCCACCGGATTACCGCTGTCGTCGAGGGTGGTAATAACAATCGGGATGGTTTCACCTACTTTCGCTTTGGCGAAGCCGTCACTCTCTTTATAGAGCGTTGAGGTCAACGTCAGATGCGTTGCCGTAGAATGCGCACTCTGCAAACAGGAGAAATAGAGCTTTTCGCTCCACAATTGCGACGTGATGCCGTTATCGCGCAGGTTGAGCGATTTAACATAGCGATTATCCGTTGCGCGGCTGAGATCGGCGGTGCTGTTTTGGTAGTTTTTTCCATCCAGCGGCCAGCCCTGCTGTGTATTCATCGCTCCGCTCGGCCACCCCGAATATAGCGACTGCAGATCTGCCAGTGTCGGAACATAAGCCGCACCACAAGCAGTAGAAATCGAGTGGAAATCTACAGTTCCCCAAGCTTCATTATTTTCAGTTACGCTACCTGCGGTAACGCCGCTGGCAATTTCAGCCAACAACAGTGGTCGCTTAAATACTGCACCGTTCGCCGCCGTGACGGTTTCCGGCATATGCCCCCACATAGCGGCTTTATCGCTATCCGGGCTGGATACCACGGTGAAGATGGTGTCCAGACTGTCGCTCACACTGGCGTTGTCATACAACATGGCGGTTATCGCGACTTTGGTGCCATGGGTATCCGGACGGGTAACGCTAATCGTTTTGCTACCATCATCGCCAGTAATGCCGCCAATTTTTGTCACCGTATCATTCAGCGATTCACCATCAATCACCACGGGTGACACAATACCATCACCGCTACCGGCAATATGTTTGCTACCCTGGCGCGTATATCCATCGCCGCGACTCAACACAAACGGCACGCCAGGCAACGGATTACCGCTGGCATCTTTTACCGTCAACTTAAGCGCCAGCGTATCGCCCTTTTTCACCTTAGCCGCCTGCACAACATCGCTCCACTGCGCAGGGGTTACCGCCTCAATGGTAATAGTGGAGGCAACGGGGTTATCACTGGCAAGACAGCTGGTATAGACAGAGGCGTTACCGCCGGTACTTTCTGCGCCACTGGCTAGCGACATCATTTTCCACGTGGTCTCACTGGCAAACGTCGCCGACCAGTATGATTGAGCCACCGGCCAGCCTTGGACATTGTGCATAGCTCCACTGCTGTTGGCGTTATACAGCGCACTGAGTTGATCGGCGCGAGGCAAGCGGTTTGCCGCACATCCACCAGCCCCGGTACTGCCCGCCGCATCGGTATGCGTGATGCGCGCCCACGTTTCGTTATCTTCCTCCTGAGTTCGCGTTGCAGTGACCTCTGTTGCCAGCTTAGGCCGCTCAAATGTCAGGCCATCCGCGGTCACCGTATCCGCCATGTGGCCCCACATTTCCGCATTTGCCGTGTCCGGACTGGTCGGTACCGTAAACTTCACACTACGAGCTATCGGCGTTGTGATAAGCGAATTGACGGGGACAATGCTCAGTTGAGTCAGTAACCCAACTCCCTGCGGTTGCTCGATGATAAGCGTCGCGTTACCGCTGTCATCAGTCATTCCCTGATACGTCATAGAGGCCTGAGATGAGCCAAAAGACTCGCCGCCCATCACCAACGTACCATCAGTTGCATCGATATAACCTGCAGTCAGTCCGCTACGGTTTTTACCGTGTGCCATCGTGACGGTAAACGCCGCATTAGGGACAACCAGCCCGTTCAGCGCATTGACCGAGTGCACCGTCATGGTTATCTGCTCACCCACCTTCGCCACCGCCTGACGTAGATTGGCATCACCATTCATTGACACGTCTAGCTGTGTAACCAGTTCGTTGCCAGAGCAGCTGAGATAGTTGGGTTCTGTACCGCTAAACATCGCATCGGTGCCGTTCGCGAGATTGACGTGCGCAGTCTGAGTACCGTCGGTATCAGCGGAAATATAGCTATGGCTGGCAGTTGGCCAACCATAATTGGTCAGCATGGCGTTGCCAGAGTGGGCCGAATAGAGCGCATCCAGAATCACCTGCCCCGGCACTTGCCCCACACCACACTGTGCGGTCGCCGCAGTGACGGAATTAAAAGTCGCCCAGTCCTCATGATTCTCAACGGTTGAACTGGTATTTGCCGTTGCCTCACCCGCTAGCAGTGGTCGTTTGTAGATATTACCCGCCTCAACAACGCCCTGCATATGACCCCACATGCGTGCCTGCGTAACATCCGGACTTGTTACTACAGTAAAGATGACGTTAGCCGTGGATTCGGTGCCATCCGCCAGTACCACACGCAGCGGTGTCAGAACGCCTGCACCGTTGTTCTGCGTTAACTCCAACGACAGCTGGCCGTTGGCGTCGGTAATACCATGGTAATGATTCGGCGTACCGGAACCTTCAATGCCCACCAGCACCGGATTGTCATCCCAACCGTATTTAGCCCCTTCAGCCTGAGCCTCGGTATTGGTTTGCCCCTTACGGTTCTGCTCATCACCGACAAACAGATCAAAATAGCGATAAGGCAGTGCTGAACCGGTCTCTTTATCGGTAATGGTGATTCTCATACTGATAGAGTCCCCCACCGGCACCTTTGCAGCATTCAGACTGCTATCCATATTATCCAGCGTCAACGTCAACGCAGGCGTCACGTCCGGCGAGGCTTTATCGACACAGCTCACCACTGATGTTGTCGTATCGGGTTCTTCAACAACACGACGGCTGAACATATTGACACCTAAGTGATTCGTCGCCAGCGTCCCTGCCGACGATGACCAATACTCATTGGTACCCGCCACCGGCCAACCCAACTGGTTCGCCAGATCGCCGCGAGCAATTTTCAACCCCATTAACTGACGCGCATCGGGTAAAATGTCACAGTGTTCATCGGCACCACTCCAGTTAAATAGCGCCCAAGTCTCGTTATTTGCACTCACGGTCCCGCTTGTACCTTCTGCTTCTGCCGCGAGCTTCGGTCGAGTGAAGGTATAGGTTTCACCTTCCACATCCGCGCTGGAGGTTTCCGCCATATGCCCCCACATATTGGCATTGGTGCTATCCGGGCTGGTTAGTGTGGTGAAAATCACATCAACGCTAGCTTTCAACGTGGTGGCATTGGCCGGAGAAACCGTCAGCGGAGTTTTGACACCAGGGCCATTCGCCTGCGTGATTACAACGCTGGCGTTACCATTAGCATCAGTGGTGCCGTGATATTCCGTTGTCGTGGTGGTCAGTTCGGTGTCGCCAACATGCACGGGTGCAGTATTATTCACGGTATTCTGGCGGTTCAGTGCATCGCCACGGGTGATTACAAATGCCGTATTACCTACAGCATTACCCTGACAGTCATGCGTGGTGACCGCCAGCGTAATGCTCCCGCCCACATTCACCTTTGCAGCTTTCAGCGTTTCGTTGTAATTATCCGCCGTTACCTTCACTGGATCGCCAGCCGCGGCGGTAATCGTTACCGGAATCTTCTGCTCTAGCAGGGTGGTGGCATTGCTGAAGGGGGTACCCGTGATCGTTTGCAGATATAAAACAGCCGGCGTGGATGAATCATCGTTCTCAATTTTCGGCCAGATTACATAGCTTTTCCCGGCCATATTCTGCGCACAGAATGTTTGATTGGCGACAGGCTGCGGATTGAGTGGCTCATCCGGAGTCGCAGCATCGGCCCAGGTTAGGGCAACGTTCGGCGTTTTCTCTTCCCAACGAACAGGCGGTACCGCAAAAATATCGCCTTCGGTATCCAGAGGATTAACGAGCTGCAGCGCGCTAGCCGTATCGTCGGTGTTGAAGTCACGCGGCATAGCACTAAAATTAACGGTGTTGGTTTCATCTGACTTGAGCTGAATACTGCCCTGATAGACAGGGATCGTGACACCGTCGGCCAGCGGTACAGTACCGTTGATTGCATCGGTTGAGGTGTTCACTTCCTGCCAGGTACCGCTTTTCAACGCACCGGACACTGGCGCAGAAAAACTGCTGAACATTAACAGCATGATCAATAAAAAGTGGGAAATCCCTTCCCTGCGCAGACTGCCATCCATAAGCTATATCCACCTGTATTTGCTCTGTATTCAACATCTTTTGCTTAACCGTTAGCTAAGCAAAAGACGCGGAAAAGACCATCCCTTTGCAGGGATGGTCGGGTAAGTATTATTTGCGTTGATAATCGATAGACAGTCCGTAACCCTGCACGCCATCGTTGCCAAGGGTAACACCACCGCTTTCGCCGTTGTCGAAGGCACTCTTCGCTTCGGCATTGGTAACTGGAACCACCAGATCGGTGTTGTTATAGGTACCGCTGACAAGACCGCCCGCCGCGCCCAGTTGCTTACTGTTGCCGGTAAATTTCCAGCGGTAGTTGTAATCGCTGGTAACGTCTTCACCGGTATCGTAGGTGCCGTTACTGTTTTTATCTTTCCACAGCAGAACTTTATAGGTGGTATTGGTTTTAAGTGTAGTCGCCGTACCCAACAGGTTAGTCGTCGAACCTGACTCGTAAACCACCACTTTCACGTTTTCATCAACCACTGGACCTTCCGGAATATCATCATCGTCCGCACCGCCGCCCGCGTTGGTAGAAAGGTCACCGAGCAGCAGTACGGTGGCAGCGTTGGGATCCCCGGTGGTGGTGGTTGGTGTCATTTTGATACCGAGATAATAGTCGGCATCATCGGCCTGAATGGTGTAGCTATCCTGCCCAGTTGTTCCGCTAATCTCTGCCGCATCCGAACCATCCTGGTTCTTAGAACGCACCCAAACCATTGTCGCTTTGGTGGCGGTATTGTTGGCGTCAAGGTCACCTTCCGTATCGCCAATCGCCCAGTTGAGCGTCACCTTATCGCCCACGTGGAACTGCTTGTCACCTTCGCTGATGACCGTACGACTAGCGCGTTCGACAGTGACCGTCACATGATCTTTGTCGGTATCTGTAGTTTTATCTGCCGCGCGAGTGATCCACGGTACAGTCCCCTGAATCGTCCCCGTGCTGTCGGAAACAATCTGCCATTGTCCACTCTTAAGATTGCCATTTGCCGCCATAGCCGGAACGGAACAATATCCTGCGACTACCAGTGCCAGAGCGACCTTAGTTAGTCGACGTTTTACGATTTGCTGCATTAAGACTCTCCTTTTCTTTATGTTTCAGCGATTGGCCGCTCAGCCACTACGCTGTGCTATTTCTGGCTATACGAAACCCGTATGCCGTATCCCTGAACGCCATCCTGGACATTCGCGCCAAATTTCTGCGCGGCCTCTTTGTTGGTTGCAGGAAGAACTAGATCTTCATTGGTGGTATTTGACTCGGCGCCGGTATGCCCATGCGTGCTCTGCCCAGTGAACTCCCACTGGTAGTCATACTGCGCCATTTCTTCTTCCGTCAGCTGCTCTGACATCTGGAATACGCTATCGCTGTTGGCATCACGTCAAAGCGCGAAGCGGTAGGTATTATTGAGCGTGGGGTGTTGTTGTTCTTTGCCCATCAAATTGACCGGCTGTGCGGCTTTTACTTGATAGATGATACCGCTGACACCACCGGAGTCACTTCCCAGAAAGGTAACGTCAACATAGTTACTGTCGCCATAAACATCCGTATTTGCTTTCCAGCGGTAGGTTCCAGGCAACGTACTCGACAACGTAACCGTACCCGCCGTTTTGTCTCGATTAGCGATAAATACACAGGGGTTTTCTACAGTACACGCCGTCGTCGACAGCGCGACTTTTTTATCATTGCTGTCGTACAGCTCAGGGGTCATTACGTCATCAACCAGCTCGTTGCCATTACGGTCGGTGGTATCACCATTCGAATCGGTTAACAGCACGTCCAGCACCACGCCATCAGCACCATCAGCCTGTGCACTGGCAGCGTGGCTGTGATCGGTACGATCAGCATCAGCGATATTATCGACAACCAGCTCAATCCGGCGGTCCTGCTGCACGGTAATTTCCGCAATGCCCGAGTTCTGTTTGTTCCCCTTATCATCTTCCAGGGTGATGCGGACTTTCCAGGTATTCAACGTCGTGCGTTCTTCTTCTGTGCTGGCATTGATCCACGCTGGTAGCACCAAATTCCAGCGGTTATTGTTACCTTCTGTGAGCATGTTCGCTTTTACCACCGGCATCACCAGCGTGCGGTTGGCGTTGTTTTTCGCCTGCCATGAGGCTGTAATAATTTTATAGCGATGGTTAATGAGCGCGTTGATCGTCCATTTACATTTCTCCAGGCCAATACCGGCTTCCGGTTTGTCCTGAATGACACATTCTGGGTTTTCGTTGGTTTCATCGGCTTTCAGCCACAGAGTGACATCCAGCGGATCCTTTTCGCGGTATTCCAGAACGATAAAGTTATTACGATCGACAAAATCGGTGCGGCTTTCAGCCAACGAGTGCTGGGTTTTCACATTTTCGGGATCAAGCTGTGCTGCCAGCGGAGTACCAAACTGGTAGGTCATTGATGCCGTTACGCTTAAGTCAGTATTGTCTCCCGTACCAGCCTTATAATCTGCCGCCAGCGTAAGTAAAGGAACCGGTGTGTAACTCATTCCAACGGTCACAGCGTGCGGATTTTTTTGCAGGTTATCTGTCCCGAACAGCGCGACCTCATCACCATAATACTGCTCATAAATCAGTTTGCCGCCAAGCTGCGGATAGAATGGTAGCCACGCCTCTGTCCGCACGTCCCAGCCTTGAGCCGGACGTTCTTCGTAAAACTCAAAATCTTCGGAATCTTTCCAGTCCGACAGAGGATGGTAATAGTTTCCGGAAAAACGCAGAAAATCGGTCCACGCCTCGCCACCTAAACCCAGACGGCGGTGACCACGCGTAAAATCGTAGTCATAAAACACGTTGCTCCCCAGCAACCACGCCCCTACATTCTGACGCACGCCGAACCCCACGTTACCAATGGTACGATCTTCTTTTCGCTGGGCTGAAAACTGACTAAAAAACAATGTGCTTTGGGTATCGTACCAGGGAACAAAATAATCCAGCGAACTACCTTCCAGATCCCCCCCTTCACCAATTGCCAGGTTGGTACGCACTTTGCCATAGGGCGACATTAATGATTCAATTCCAGATTGTGCAGACGAAGTCATTTGCCCCTGAAAATAGCTACGGGCCTGAGATTCAAGCGCTTCTGGTGTTAGATTATCAAACCCTTGCGTGGCAGAATTAATAAAATAGTCAGCGCTTTTTTCTGTATATGATTTTCCGAGATTCTCTTGTTCTTTTTTTTGCGCTGAGTCACTGGCTAAATCAGGTAATGAGGTTTCACTCACTTTTTCAGCTACTGGAGATACACTGGTGCCTGAGGCTGAAACAACGCCACCATAAAGTAACACGAGTATGAGAATGCGCATCCATTGCGCCATACGACAACCATCCTTGAGTTTATCGCAATAACTAAAATATAATATTGTTTTATATCGAGAAATTCACTCCGGCTTACAATGTAAATATCAATTCATTACGCGAATGAATATATAAACATTCTAAATATTGCCTACTATCGATAATATCAGACATAAAAATAAGTAGGCAAATTAGAAACTCTAAATTTACTTTTAATTATTATTAATGAAAAATTCGACGCGTTTCTTCGAAATAAGTCCATGCCCATGCGGACAAAAGTAGTCCACAGCACCGCAGGCTTTTAATATCTGGAGTTGCTGATGACACTCCGGACAACGCGCTTCAAGCTGAATATCTTTATGACAGTTTTCGCAGTGCGCCGCTCCGTTTTGTGGCTCTACTGGTGTATGACAATCCGGGCAAGTAACCGACATGATAACTCCTTGAGATAATTTTCACTGTCTGGATTTTAACACGATTCACCGAATGAATGAGACCGACGCCGATGCGGACACCTCAAATGGTGCAAAGATGCGGTAGTGATAAACAGGGGATGGTGTGGTATGGGCTGGATTGCCGGGGCATAACGCCACCCCGGCGAAATGGAGGGATTACTTCGCGTTAGCTGCCGGTTTAGTCTGGGTATTTTCCAGCATACGGCGGATCGGAACAATGAGGACGATCAGGACCGCGGCGCAGATAAGCAGCGCAATGGAGCAACGCGCAAACAGGTCTGGCAGCATATCCAACTGGTCAGCCTTCACGTGACCACCAATCAGGCCTGCGGCCAGGTTACCCAGCGCGCTTGCACAGAACCACAGCCCCATCATCTGACCACGCATTCTTTCTGGCGCCAGCAGCGTCATGGTCGCCAGACCAATTGGGCTCAGGCACAGTTCGCCGAGCGTCAGCATCAGGATACTGCCCACCAGCCAGAATGGAGAAACGCCCGCGCCGCCATTTGTCAGCACATCCTGCGCTGCAAGCATCATTATGCCAAAGCCTGCCGCCGCACAGAGAATGCCGATAACAAACTTGGTGATACTGCTTGGGCGAATGTTCATGCTCGCAAGTTTAGGCCACGCCCAGCTGAATACCGGCGCCAGCAGAATGATAAACAGGGCGTTAATCGACTGGAACCACACGGCCGGGATTTCAAAGTCCCCGATCATACGGTTAGTGTAGTCGTTGGCAAACAGGTTAAACGAAGTCGGTTTCTGCTCAAACGCAGACCAGAAGAACGCCGCAGAAACCAGCAAGATAAAGCAGACCAGCAGTCTCGCGCGCTCTTTACGGTTCAGGCCCGCAAAGACAAACAGGTAGATGAAGTAACAGGCGACGGATGCCGCAATCACGTACACCAGCATGCTGGCTACCGCAACCGGGTTAATCACAATCACACCCTGCGCAATCAGCGTAACAACGACGGCCACACCTGCAGCCAGCGCGAGTAACCACGCACCGACACCGTTTTTCTTCGCTACCGGGTTGTTCCAGGTGGAGTCCAGCCCCACTTCGCTATCGTAACGTTTCATCGCCGGTACGGCAAAGATACGGAAGATAATCAAAGCTACCAGCATCCCGATACCGCCAATACCAAAACCCCAGTGCCAGCCATGCGTTTTAATCAGCCAACCGGAGATCAACGGTGCTATGAACGAACCGATGTTGATGCCCATATAGAACAGCGAGAAACCGCCGTCACGGCGCGCATCGCCTTTTTTATAAAGCGTACCGACCATGACTGAAATACAGGTCTTAAACAGACCAGAACCCAGCACGATGAACATCAGGCCGATAAAGAACAGGTTGTTACCCATGATGGCAGAGAGCGCAATCGACAGGTGGCCGAGCGCAATCAGAATAGAGCCATACCACACCGCTTTCTGCTGGCCGAGCCAGTTATCCGCCAGCCAGCCCCCCGGCAGTGCAGCGAGATACATGGTACCGGCAAAGATACCGACAATCGCAGAGGCATTTTCACGCGCCAGCCCCATTCCACCGTCATAAACGGTGGCCGCCATAAATAAGATCAGTAACGGACGGATGCCGTAAAACGAAAAACGCTCCCACATCTCCGTGAAAAATAGCGAGCCTAGCGGATAGGGATGGCCGAAGAACGTTCGGCTTTCTTGTGGTTGAGTAGACGGTTGCATAATTCTCCTGAAAAGATATGTGTTGTGCGAGTAAACACCACGCTGTACGCCGGCCAGTTATGTATCTGGTCGATTTTTTTACAGGTAGCGAAAAGTTAATTAGCCATTTGAGGGTCTGGAGCCAGTTTTGTCTAGTACCAACCCCTGCACTTTAAGATGAAAATTCGACAATTGTCTACTTTATTAGATTTAAACTTGGTCAAAAAAGAATAGTCATTGACATTGTACAGACACACAGGACTATAAACAGACGAAAAAAACCCGCGACAAGCGCGGGTTTTCATAATCAGCAAGGGTTACTTACTTTTTTTAATATGTTGAATCAAACGCTTACGCTTGCGCATTTGTGTTGGCGTCAACGTATTACGCTTATTCGCATACGGGTTTTCCCCTTCTTTGAACTGAATACGGATCGGCGTACCCATCACTTCCAGCGACTTACGGAAGTAGTTCATAAGATAACGTTTGTAGGAATCAGGCAGGTCTTTAACCTGGTTGCCGTGAATCACCACAATTGGTGGGTTATAGCCACCAGCATGCGCATATTTCAACTTCACACGACGACCGCGCACCAGCGGCGGCTGGTGATCTTCTGTCGCCATGGTCATGATGCGGGTCAGCATCGCGGTACTGACGCGGCGGGTTGAGCTGTCATACGCTTCACGCACTGACTCAAACAGATTACCCACACCACTGCCGTGCAGCGCAGAGATAAAGTGCACGCGGGCAAAATCGATAAAGCCCAGACGGAAGTCCAGCGTCTCTTTAACCTGCTCTTTCACTTCCTGGGTCAGGCCGTCCCACTTGTTGACGACGATGACAAGTGAGCGCCCACTATTGAGAATAAAGCCCAGTAGCGACAGATCCTGATCGGAAATACCTTCGCGGGCATCAATCACCAGCATCACCACGTTGGCGTCTTCAATCGCCTGCAGCGTCTTGATAACGGAGAATTTTTCTACCGCTTCGGTAATTTTTCCGCGCTTACGCACGCCTGCAGTGTCGATCAGCACATATTCGCGCCCATCACGTTCCATCGGGATATAAATACTGTCACGCGTGGTTCCCGGCATATCGTAAACCACCACGCGGTCTTCGCCGAGAATACGGTTAGTGAGTGTGGACTTACCGACGTTCGGACGCCCGACAATCGCCAGTTTGATTGGCAGATCCTGCGGATTGAAGTCGTCTTCAGGCTCTTCTTCACCGTTTTCTTCGGCTTCCAGCTTCGCCCAGTATTCCGCGTCTTCATCCACTTCTTCCTGCGGCGCTACGTCATCCATCCACGGCAGCAGAACGTGCTCCAGCAGGCTGAGAACACCACGACCGTGAGAAGCTGCGATCGGGTGAATTTCACCTAACCCCAGCGAATAAAAATCAACCACCGCCTGATCCGGATCGAGTCCGTCAGTTTTGTTGGCGACCAGGAAAGTCGGTTTTTGGCGCGAACGCAGATGTTTGGCGATGGCTTCATCTGCCGGCATCAGGCCAGCACGCGCATCAACCATGAACAGCACAACATCCGCTTCTTCGATGGCTAGCAGCGACTGTGCAGCCATGCGGGTTTCGACCCCGTCTTCGGTGCCATCAATACCGCCGGTATCAACACAGATAAACTCGCGTCCTTCAATCTCAGCACGACCGTACTTACGGTCACGAGTCAGACCCGGGAAATCCGCAACCAGCGCATCTCGGGTGCGAGTTAGACGGTTAAATAACGTGGATTTGCCAACGTTAGGGCGCCCGACAAGCGCGACCACAGGTACCATGTTTAAAGCCTCATTTAAAAAATCATCAGACAACGGACGTATTTTTACGCCATTGTTAAAAACAGGAAAACGGCCCCTGCACCAGGAGCCGTTTTTCAAAGCGAGCGGCAGGACGATTAACGCGTAATGGAATACAGCGTACCGTCTTTCGCCTGGATCAGCAGTTTACCATCAGCCGATACTGGCTCGGTCAGGAAACCGGAGCTGTCGACTTTCTGCTGGGCCACAAAGCGGCCATCATCAATGTTAATCCAGTGCAGATAGCCTTCGCTATCGCCAACAACCAGATTGCCATTATACAGCGCCGGAGACGTCAGCAGACGGTGAAGCAGATCGCTCTGCGTCCACAGCGTTACGCCGCCGTCAGTGGTTAACGCCAGCACGCGGTCATTCTGATCTACCAGATAGATACGGTTGCCATCGACGATGAAATCATTCACCGAGCCGAGTTCACGTTTCCACATAACCTGGCCGCTGCGCAGATCCAGCGCCGTCAGGTTACCATTATAAGCCAGGGCGTACACAACGCCATTAACGATAACCGGCGTGGTGTCAACATCACTCAGACGATCGATTTCTGTTGGACCGGTCGCCTGAGAAATACGTTGCTGCCAAATCATCTGGCCCTGTTGCATCAGCACGGCGCTCACGCGACCGTTATCACCGCCGACAATCGCCGCACCAAAAGCGCTAGCCGGGGCTGATTCGCCGCGTAACGAAAGCGATGGCATATCCAGGTTGACGGTCCATTTGACGGCACCGTCAGCTTCGTTTAACGCCTGCAGTTGACCGTTGCTGGTGTGAATCAATACCACACCATCACTCACCACCGGGCGAGACAGCGCTTCACCGGCAACACGAGTCTGCCAGGCAATAGTACCGTCGCTGGTATTAAGCGCATAAACCTGGGCTTTTTCGCTGCCGATATAGACGTGACCACCGGAAACCGTCACACCACCAGAAAGCTGTGCAGAGACTCTAGAGAACCAGCCGTCTTTTTCCGCCAGATTGACGGACCAGACTTCTTTGCCATCATCCGCGTTCAGAGCTTTAACGACGCCTGTACGATCCGCCGCATAGACAACGTTATCTGCCAGCGCAGGATGAAGATTGGAATAGAAATCACCAATACCGTTACCTACAGACGTGCTCCAGGCTGTAGACGGAGTAAACTGGTTTTCAACCACCGGTAATGGGGACATCTTAACGACATCTTCTTCGCCACCAAACAGTGAACAGCCGCTTAATAGGGTAACGGAAAGCAGCCCTGGCAGAAGTAATTTACGCAATTGCATCGGGTCCCTCTCAGATGGACAAATTATTGATTTTCATCTGCATCATTTCGCTCAGAGCAGGAGAGGCTTCGCTTTTTACACCCGCTTCCCATGCGCTACGCGCGCCTTGTTTATCGCCTTTGCTCAGCAACGCTTCGCCACGCAGATCGGCGACAATGGCCGCCCACCCTTCACCTTTAATGGTGTCGAGCGTTTTCAGCGCGGTATCCGCTTGTTTAAGCTGAACTTGCACACGCGCAAGACGCAGATTAATCACCGCTTTGAGATTCTCATCGCTGGTCGCCGCCAGTCCTTGTTGCAACTGGGTAGCGGCTTTCTCAAGTTCGTTTTGATCAACAAACTGCTGCGCCAGTTCCATCGACGCTAACGCGCCGTAGGTATTTTTGTTCTCTGCGGCAAATTTCTCTGCGGCAGGAATGCTGTCCTGCTTACCCGCACTGACCGCAGTCACTGTATTTTGATACGCCAGAGAAGCAGAGCGTGTGGACTCCGTCTGATGGCTGGTCCAGTAACGCCAGCCAACCAGTGCGCCAACCCCTAAAATAACCCCAACCACCAGCGCTTTGCCATTTTCGGCAAAGAAGCGTTTTACCGCATCAACCTGGTCGTTTTCGTTCTCGTAAATTTCCACGCTGTCCTTCTCCTTAGCAAGTCAAAGTGCGCAAATGCGCGGCAACGCTATCCTGCGCTACTGCCGTTTGCTCACCAGTGCGCAAATCCTTCACTACAACAGTACCGTCAGCCACTTCGGACTCACCCAGTACCAGTGCAACGCGAGCGCCCCACTTATCGGCGCGAGCAAACTGTTTCTTAAAGTTGCCGCCACCGTGGTTTGTCATCAGTTTTACGCCCGGAACTTCATCGCGCAGACGTTCAGCCAGCGCCATTGCCGCCGACTGCGTATCTGTACCTGAAGCGATCAGGTATATATCGACAACAGGAGAAGCAATAAATTCCGGATTAACTGCCTGAACTAACAAAACAAGTCGTTCCAGACCCATCGCGAAGCCAACCGCTGGCGTAGCACGACCGCCAAGTTGCTCGACCAGACCGTCATAACGACCGCCCGCACACACGGTACCCTGCGAGCCCAGGCTGCTGGTGACCCACTCAAATACGGTACGGTTGTAGTAGTCGAGACCACGAACCAGTCGTTGGTTAACGGTGTAAGCAATACCTGCTGACTCCAGCAGCGTACACAGACCGGCGAAATGCGCGCGTGAATCCTCATCCAGGTAGTCGCCCAGCGCCGGAGCGTCGTTGAGCAGCGCCTGCACTTCCGGATTTTTGGAATCGAGTACACGTAACGGGTTGGTATACATGCGACGCTTGCAGTCTTCGTCCAGTTTGTCTTTATGCTGTTCCAGGTACGCCACCAATGCATCTCGGTAGTTAGCACGGGCTTCCAGAGAACCGATGGAGTTCAGTTCAAGGCTAACATGCTGAGAAATACCCAGTGCACGCCACCAGCGAGCGGTCAGCATAATCAGCTCAGCATCAATGTCCGGGCCTTGCAGGCCAAACACTTCGACACCCAGCTGATGGAATTGGCGATAGCGACCTTTTTGCGGGCGCTCGTGGCGGAACATCGGTCCGATATACCACAAACGCTGTTCCTGATTGTACAGGAGACCATGTTCGATGCCGGCACGTACGCAGCCAGCCGTTCCTTCAGGACGCAAAGTCAGGCTATCGCCATTACGGTCCTCAAAGGTGTACATCTCTTTTTCAACCACGTCGGTCACTTCACCGATCGCGCGTTTGAATAACGGGGTCTGCTCTACAATCGGCAAGCGGATTTCACTGTAACCGTAGCTGCCGAGCACGTTTTTAAGAGTGCCTTCAATGCGCTGCCAGATGGCGGTTTCGCCAGGCAGATAATCGTTCATGCCGCGAATGGCTTGAATGTTTTTTGCCACGTTTATTCTCTTTATGGATATAAAAATGAACCCTCAGCGCTAACCCGAACAATGCGGGCGCCATGCGGGTTCAATCATACACGGGAAGCACGCCGCTTCCCATCACGTTGTTATTTTTCAACCTGCTGCACGTCAATTCGACGCGCTTCGTCCAGGATGCTGGCTTTGGCACGAATACGGGCTTCTAGCTGGGTAATCATATCGTCGTTATCGATACGATCCTTACGTACACCGTCTTCATACAGGCCGCTTTTCTTGTTGCCACCCGTCACGCCGAGCGTGGAAACCAACGCTTCACCAGGACCGTTTACCACACAGCCGATGATCGAAACGTCCATTGGCGTGATGATGTCTTCCAGACGTTGCTCCAGCGCGTTAACCGTGCCGATGACGTCAAACTCCTGACGAGAACAGGTTGGGCAGGCGATAAAGTTGATCCCACGCGCGCGAATGCGCAGCGATTTCAGAATATCGAAGCCTACTTTGATCTCTTCTACCGGATCGGCCGCCAGAGAAACGCGCAGCGTATCGCCGATCCCTTCTGACAACAGCAAACCCAGGCCAATCGCGGACTTCACCGATCCGCTGCGTGCGCCACCGGCTTCGGTGATCCCCAGATGCAGCGGCTGATCGATCTGTTTGGCTAACAGACGATAAGATTCAACGGCAAGGAACACATCAGAGGCTTTAACGCTCACTTTGAACTGGTCGAAGTTCAGACGATCGAGATGATCCACATGACGCATAGCTGATTCCAGCAGCGCCTGCGGCGTGGGTTCGCCGTATTTTTCCTGCAGATCTTTTTCCAGCGATCCGGCGTTAACGCCGATGCGGATAGGAATGTTGTTATCGCGAGCGCAGTCCACCACCATGCGAATACGCTCTTCATTACCGATATTGCCTGGGTTGATACGCAGACAGTCGACGCCGTATTCCGCTACTTTCAGCGCGATACGGTAGTCAAAGTGAATATCGGCAACCAGCGGGACTGTGACTTGCTGTTTGATAAGCTTGAACGCTTCTGCAGCATCCATTGTCGGTACAGAGACTCGGACAATGTCAGCCCCAACGCGTTCCAGCGCTTTGATTTGATTGACCGTCGCCGCCACATCCGTTGTCCGCGTATTGGTCATAGACTGTACGGCGATGGGCGCGCCATCACCAATCGGCACATTCCCAACGTAAATGCGTGTCGATTTTCTACGTTGAATTGGAGCCTGATTATGCATTAAAAAATCTCCCGCATTGCCGTCTGTTACTGAGCCGCTGGTTGTTCGGCATTTACGGTCAGACGCGCAACCTGGTTAGTTCTGATAAAACGACTCAGGTCGACAGGTTTACCCTGGAACTGAATCTGCACTGCTGCCGGTGCACCAATTTTCAGTTTGTACGGTGCCTGGCCGACAAGATTTAACGTGCCATCTTTACGCTGCATACCGCTAAACAGTTTTTTACCGGTCGCATCACTGACTTCCAGCCAGCAGTCGGCGGTAAAATTCATCACCAGCGCGTTAGGATCGGCGGCAAGTGTTGTCACACCCGCTTGATCGGTCGGCAAAGGTGCCGCCGTAGCCGGTGAGGTTGGCGCCGTTGTCGCTGTATCTACGTTGGCCTGAGACGGTGCCACTACCGCATTCTGTTGCGCATCTGCAGCAGCTGCTGGCACTGTGGCAGCGTCAGGTGCTGACGCT
>NZ_SZXN01000056.1:91401-94515 GCF_005281195.1 Citrobacter sp. wls613 | reverse complement strand
GCCGCCGCGCCATCATCCGGCGCGGGGGGAGTCATATCCTGACTTGCCGCAGCGCTGGTATCTAACGGCACGCTCTGGGCACTGTCTTTACCCGCATTTAGCTCAGCGGAGGATTGATCGGCCATCGTGGTGATCTCTTCCTGCTGCGCTTTATGATTCTGCCACCACCAGGCGCCAGTAAGTCCAACCACGACAAACAGTACCAGCCAAGTAAAGGTCATTAACCAGCCATCACGCTTTTTGCGGCGCTTACCGAGCGAGAAACTCTGCATCGGCGCCACTTTGGCTGGGCGAATCGGAGCCTGTTTTTCCAGCCCTGGCAACAGTTCTTCTTCAGGAATATGCACCAAACGCGCATAGGAACGGATATACCCGCGCAGAAACGTTGAAGCGAGATCGGCTGGCGCCTTATCTTCTTCAATATCGCGTACCGTGGAGACCTTCAGGCACAGTCGTTCCGCGACGGCCTGTTGGCTGAATCCGAGTTGTTCACGGGCATTGCGCAGGCGAACGCCGGTGGAGAGTGCTTCATTTTTGTCGTGCGTGGCTTCAGTATTCATTCGCTACAGCTGCGTAAATATGGGCTCTGGCGCCGGTGAGCCACAATGCTCACCCACACCGCGAAACATCTGGTCAGTTAACCTTGGTCAGACAGTATAAAACGGTCAGACTATCAATGACAAAACAGCGTAAACCTGAGGGCTAAACTCTTGTTGGGCCGCTACATACTGCCTTAAAGTCGACGAAAACGCACCGTTAATATTGACCTGACGAGTATAACAAATGACCGTATGTCACTTACATTGCACTACGGTACATTAATTATACCGTAGTGCACCAACATCAAACGGTCTTGATGTCGATAGCATCACCCTGCATGCGCTTGCGCAGAGTACGCTTGGTACGGTCAATGACGTCACCCGCCAGCTGACCGCAGGCTGCATCAATATCGTCGCCGCGTGTTTTACGCACGATGGTCGTGAAACCATAGCCCATCAACACTTTGGAGAAACGATCGATACGGCTGTTAGAACTCCGTCCGTACGGCGCGCCCGGGAACGGGTTCCATGGGATCAGGTTAATCTTACACGGCGTATCTTTCAGCAGCTCCGCCAGCTGATGCGCGTGCTCGGTACCGTCGTTAATGTGATCTAACATCACATATTCGATGGTGACGCGGCCCTGGTTGGCGTTCGACTTCGAAATGTAGCCACGTACCGACTCAAGGAACGTAGCAATATTGTACTTTTTGTTGATCGGCACGATTTCGTCACGGATTTCATCGTTCGGCGCATGCAGGGAAATCGCCAACGCAACGTCAATCATGTCGCCCAGCTTATCCAGTGCAGGGACCACGCCGGAGGTAGACAGCGTAACACGGCGTTTTGACAGCCCAAAACCGAAGTCATCAAGCATGATTTCCATCGCCGGAACCACGTTGGTCAGGTTCAACAACGGTTCGCCCATGCCCATCATGACCACGTTGGTGATAGGACGCACGCCCGTTGCCTTCACCGCACCGACGATTTTCGCCGCGCGCCAGACCTGGCCGATGATTTCCGATACCCGCAGGTTACGGTTAAAGCCCTGTTGCGCCGTAGAGCAGAATTTACACTCTAATGCACAGCCGACCTGTGAAGACACACACAGGGTGGCGCGATCGTCTTCCGGGATATACACGGTTTCTACGCGCTGGTCGCCAACGGCAATGGCCCATTTGATGGTGCCGTCAGACGAACGCTGCTCTTCCACCACTTCCGGGGCGCGAATTTCAGCGACTTCTTTCAGTTTGTTGCGCAGCACTTTGTTGATGTCAGTCATGTCATCAAAGTTGTCGCTGCAATAGTGGTACATCCATTTCATGACCTGATCGGCACGAAACGGCTTTTCGCCCATCTCTTTGAAGAATTCGCGCATCTGCTGACGGTTCAGATCCAGCAGGTTAATTTTTCCATTTTTATTTGGAACCGCAGCAATGACGACTTCAGAGGTGTTAACTAATTCAGACATAATTTTTTCCGGCCTCGTTGTTACACGTTATGGCCCGTGGAGGGTTGATAAAAAGAAACGCCCCGGCAAGCGGTCTGCTCTTCCGGGGCGTTGCATTGTACAAAGTCTGGCGCAGGGATGCCACGTTTGCACGAAGCATTAGCGAAAATAATATGTAAATGCTAATTCATCTCCAAAGGATTTCGCGTCGCAGGAAGACGGCAAGTTCGAGCATCCCCGGGAGCATAGAAAACTATGTGACCGGGGTAAACGAACGCAGCCAACGCATCGGCGACGTGAAAGACGCAGGAGATCAGCGAGTACGCGGGCAAACCTCGCCTTCGCCAAAGAAATAGGCGATTTCACGCGCCGCAGATTCGACGGAGTCGGAACCGTGGGTGCCGTTCTCGGTGAAGCTGTCAGCGTAATCTGCACGCAGCGTACCTGCCAGCGCATTCGCCGGGTTGGTTGCACCCAGCAGATCGCGGTGACGCTGAACGGCGTTTTCGCTTTCCAGAACGGAAACAACGATCGGACCAGAGGTCATGAATTCAACCAGGCCATCAAAGAACGGTTTGCCGTCGTGCTCGGCATAGAAGCCACGCGCCTGTTCAACGGTCAGGTGCAGCATTTTAGTCCCCACAATTTTGAACCCTGCTGATTCAAAGCGTGCGAAGATGCTTCCAATAACGTTTTTTGCCACCGCATTTGGTTTGATGATGGAAAAAGTACGTTCAATAGCCATGATTACCTCTGAAAAAATTGTTTTGTTGTGGTTTACCTGGCGCGGATTATAAAGAGCATCCCGGCAATTGACTATTGATGAAGGTAACATTTCTTTAAAATAAGATGAATTTCAGCAACAAATAACATCAAGCTGGTCTACTGCAAAGCAAATCTCACCGTGGCAACCTGCCCGCCGTCATCCATAACCAACAGCTGGTACTCTCCTGCGACCGTTAAGCGCAGGGTCAGACTCCGCCCACGTTCTTCCAGCCGCTCACCGTTAAGAAACCACCAGCGTTCGCCTGTCCCACCGCTGGTTTGTAGCGGCACGGAGACCGCTGGTGAACCGGGTAAGCGTTTCACAATCGCGCCATCGCGAACGCCTGTCAACTGCAGCGG
>NZ_SZXN01000056.1:89356-91333 GCF_005281195.1 Citrobacter sp. wls613 | reverse complement strand
GGAAACTGGCGGTAGCCGTGCGGCTCGCCGCTCGGATGGCGGCAGCCAGGGCTCCAGCGGCAACGGCCAGACAATTAACGTCTGTTCTCGCGCCTGCGGGCAGTCTGGCGCCACGCGTTTTTCTGACGCATCTAACCAGACGGGAAAACGAATACCGTTAACCCCTTCCTGCTCGGGTAATAACAGCGTAGGCGGCTGGCTACCGTCCAGTAGCCAGGTGGCTAAACGACGACGACAGTTACCGTCCCCGTTGGGCAAAAATTGCCCACCCGGCCAGCACACCACGCCCCGGCTGACTGACTCTGGTCGCGGGTCTTCAGGCTGGTTTGTCCCACGCGCCAGCAGCAGGTTGTTAACCTGATTCAGCAAAGGCACGGCGCTGGCAAAACCAAATTGCCCCACCACCGGCGTGCCGTCGGGTCTGCCGGTCCAGATGCCAATCACGTAACGTGAGTTAACGCCAATCGCCCACGCATCGCGATAGCCGTAGCTGGTGCCCGTTTTCCACGCCAGCGGTACCACACGACTCAGGGCGTTATCCGGCAGGGGCTGCGCGTCGTCCGCCATAATCCGCCGGATAATCCACGCCGCACCAGCGGACATCAGCGGGCGTTCCAGCAGCGGGTCTTCCGGCTGCAGACGGAGCTTTCCTGCTTTTCCCTGACGGGCAAAGGCGCTGTACGCCGCGACCATATCCTCAAGCCTGGCTCCCGCGCCCCCGAGGATCAGTGACAGATTTGGCGCAGCCCCTGCCGGTAAATACAACGGTAACCCCACGTTACGCAGCCTGGCGGCAAAACGTTTCGGGCCGTAGGCTTCCAGTACCTGGACTGCCGGCAGATTCAGCGAGCGCACCAACGCCTCGCTCATGCTTACCGGGCCATGAAAACCGCTGTCAAAATTCCCCGGACGATAATCCCCGGTACGCCGCGGTACGTCCTGCAATAATGAGGCCGGGTGAACCAGTCCGTCCTCCAACGCGAGTCCATAGACAAAGGGCTTCAGCACCGATCCCGGCGAGCGGATCGCGCTCACCATATCCACATGCCCAAAGCGGGTGTCATCATTCATATCCACCGAGCCCACCCAGCCACGTACGCGCATATCGGTATGGTCGACCACAATCATCGCCAGCGAACTGCGCGCCGGAAGCCGCCCCTTCCAGTTTTGCGCCAGCTCCTCTAGTTGACGTTGCAGCCCGGCGTCCAGCGTGGTGACAATTTTGTTGCTGCTGCTTTTGTTCAGCATCATGCGTGAGAATAACGGCGCCAATTGCGGCATCTGCCTTGGTGCCAGCCAGACCGGTTCTTCGCGTGATTCCTGCGCCTGTTTTGCCGACCAGACGCCCTGCGTCGCCATGCGATCGAGCACTTTATTGCGCGCGGCTTGCGCCCGATCCGGCCAACGGTCCGGACGCAGACGGCTCGGCGCCTGCGGCAGTACAGCCAGCAACGCGGCATCGGAGTAGCTGAGTTGTGCCGGTGATTTACCCAGATACGCCCAGCTTGCGGCACCAACGCCTTGCAGCGTCCCACCAAACGGCGCGCGGTTAAGATACAGCGTCAGGATATCGCGTTTGGAGAGATGCCATTCCAATTGGAATGCACGCCAGAGTTGGCGAAACTTACCGCCAAAAGTGCGCGGATGTGGGTCGAGCAGCCTAGCCACCTGCATGGTGAGCGTACTGCCTCCGGAGACCACGCGCCCGGAGGTGAGATCCTGCCAGGCGGCGCGAAGCACAGAAAACGGATTGACGCCGGGATGTTTCCAGAACCAGCGATCTTCGTAGTTAATGAGCGCCTCAAGATAACGGGGCGAGACCTCTTCAAGCGTGACCGGATAACGCCAGATACCGTCCGCGTCGGCAAAGCGCCACAGCGGCGTCCCGTCCTGAGCCACCACTACTCGCGCAGGATTAACCTCATGCAGCGGCAACGGCCAGATTTTATCCGCCGTCCACACCGCTGCCCCTGTCAG
>NZ_SZXN01000056.1:70169-89321 GCF_005281195.1 Citrobacter sp. wls613 | reverse complement strand
CAACGCAGCGGCTACCAGCCAGCCGCTGCGTTTAACCCACCGATGCATCATTTACGGTCTGACAATCAGCGGGCCCTCAGCCGTGCCGGTGGCACGCCACTGCGGAACATACATCGATTCCACCTGGGGTACAGGTACCTGATACGTCCCCGGTGTGACCGCGCGCGCCAGATACACCAGCGTGACCGGTTGCCCTTCGTTGACTGCCACCGCCGCGACAAAGCGATCGTCGCGGAATTCAACGTGCTGGATATCCGCTTGCTGCATTTGATTAAGCAAATTCGCCACTTCGCTGCCGCTATCCTGCAGGCTGGCGCTACCGTTGGCCAGATTCTGGTTTTCCAGTTCCAGACCAGCAGGCAGAAGATCGACCACCAGCGCATCCGGAACATTCTGGCTGGCTCTAACCGTCAACCAGACCAGCACCAGCTCGCCGCTGCGCAGAGACGAGAGCGATTTACTCTGCCCATCGGTGCCCAGCACCTGACGTTCAATGAGCAGTACATTGCTGGCAGGCTGCGGTGAGCTTTGCGGATAGCCGCTGACGTCCAGACGCAGCCACAGCGGCAGATTACCCGTGTTGGTCACCGCCAGCGTCGCTAACTGTTCCGCATCCAGATTTCGGGTTTGCGATTTATCACCCGCCAGCGGTTGTTCAGAGAGAGATGTCTGCGCCTGCCACGTGCCCGGCAGATCCTGCAGCGTACGGGCAGCAAGGAACAGCGCATTATTCTCCTGCGTGGAGAGCCAGCGCTGACCGAAAGCCTGCTCCGACAGCGTATTCAGCAAAGTATTTTGCACGTCGGGTTTCAGTTTATTCTCTTCCAGCAAGGCCAGCATCAGCGCGTTGTCGCGTAGCTGACTGCCGTAATCCGCCATCCACTGCTGCGTATCTCGGCGCGGCGTATTGAGTGCCAACGTCAGCGCCTGTTCACTGCGATTCGCATCGCCCATGTTTTTCAGCGCAATGCCCAATTGCAGCAGCGGCAGGCCAGAGGCGGCCTGAGCTCGACGTTCCCAGATCTCACGCAGAGCGCCCAGCGGCGCTTTCTGCTGACGGGCCAGTACCAGCGCGGCATAGGCCTGTACGGCAAACCGGCTGGCTGCGGTGTCGTCGGTGTAGCGAATCGACATCATGCCCGGATCCTGTAAATAACGCAGCAGACGCGCATTGCCCCGGTTGATCACCTCGCTCGGGACGCTGTAGCCCTGTTCATTTGCCCGGACGAGGAAGTCCATGACATAGGCACTCAGCCAGTACTCTTCCGGCCCGTTCTTATCCCACAGCGCAAATCCCCCATCGTCACGCTGCATTTGCAGTAACCGGGAAATACCTATTTCAACCGCCGTGCGGCGTTTTTCATCGCTATCACCCGCTATACCCAACGCCTTCAACTGTGCGGCGTTGGTATACAACGATGGGAATAATCCGCTGGCAGTCTGCTCCAGGCAGCCGTAAGGATAGGCTTTCAATTCGCGAACATAGCGCGCCAGATTCAGCGGCGGCTTGCCGCTGAACAGCAGTTGCCCCTGCACCGTTGCCGGGGAGAAGTTGGTCAATTCCCCGTCCGGTAACTGCCAGGTTTCACCGGCTTGCAGCGCCACGCCGCTATTGAGAGTTTGCGCCGGGAACGCCGGACGCACGCCAATCTTCCACTGTTTATGTTGAACGGGGAGCGTTTCACCTGGCAGCGTCAAACCACTAATAACGGCCTGAATCTCACCATCGCCGAATCCCTCCAGTGCCCGTACCGGAATAAATAACGTGGTACGCACGCCAGGTGCCAGATCCACCGGGGAAGGGTTTTGGCCCATCAGTGACACTAAGCCGCTGGCGGTAAGCTGAATATTCAGCGTCTGCGGCCTATCTGTCAGATTGGTGACGTCCAGCGTCAGGCGCGAGGTATCACCACCGGCCATAAAGCGTGGCATATTCAGTTCCGCGATCACCGGCGCAGCGACGATCACTTTACTCTCGCTACTGCCAAAGTCATCTGCGGTCCAGGCCTGCGCCATCACCCGCAGTTCACCGTTAAAATCGCCAATCGGCAACGTTACCGTGCCCTCACCTTTCTCGTTGAGCGTGACCGGCAGCGCCTGTTGCGCCACGATATTGACGTGATTAACCGGCGGTTTGCCGCCGCGTTTTAGCTCATCACCATCGCCACCGAAACGCAGTGCTGCCAAACGCCCTTGCCCTTCGATTACCTGGCCGTAAATATCATAAATATCCGCGCCATAGCGTTTCTGGCCAAAAAATGCCTGCCACGGATCCGGGGTAGCGTAATCGGTGATATTCAACACCCCGCTGTCTACAGCGGAGACCAGGACGTTAACCTGTTTAGGCACGTCACCATTTTTGACACTGGCTTTCACGTTAACGGTCAACGGTTGATTCGGGCGCATTTTAGCCGGATTTTCCAGCGTCAAATCCAGGCGACGATTTTCATCGCCCAGCGGCAAATGCAGTAACCCGACCGCGCGTTTTGGCGTAGCCGAGCGGGATTTGTCGCCAGGGCGGATCACCAACGCGCTAAGATAGAGGTCATGGCGGTTCCAGGTTTTGTCGACCGGAATAGAGAGATCCAGACCATTTGCAGGGACATCGATCTCTTGCCACCACAGCGGGCCTTCGCTGGATTCCACCATTGCATAGCCTTTACCGGCAGCAGGCGCGGCAATGTGCAACTTCATGGTGTCGCCAGGACGATAATTGGGTTTATCCAGCTTCAGAGTGACACGATCCGGGCGCACCGCCCCGCTGCCGTCGCTGTTATCCTGCCAGCTGTATCCGGCCCAGAAGCGCACGCTGCTCACCGTATCGTTGGGTGCTTTCACTTCCAGACGGTAAGCGCCCCACTCCACCGGGAAGCTGATCTTACCGGTTTCATCAGCGGTAAGATCCAGTGTTTGCTCGCCTTCGACCAGATCCTTTTGATCGAACTGCGACTGCCAGCCCTCTCCTTCAGACCAGTTCCAATAGTAATCCCGACGTTCGCGGATCAACCGCACCTGCAAGCCGGAAACCGCTTTTTTCTCGCCTTTTGCATCGGCATAAACAATATCAAACGCGGCGTTGCTGTCTTCATCAACGATCGGCTGATTCACCGTGGTATCGGTGCGGTAATCATAAACGGCTTTGGCTGCGAATTGCGGGCGAATACCCGGCAGGGTATCTGCAGGCCAGATAGCCTGTTCTACCCGACGGGTCACCGGACGGCCACCCGACTCCAGCAGGCTGGCCTGCAAAATGACCTGTAACGGCGAGTGAGCTTCCTGCCACTGACTGCTGGTTGTGACTTCGCCACGACCGTTTTCATCCAGCGTCAGCTGAACTTCATCCAGACTGCGGGAGAGATTCTCTTCAGCAATATTGCCAAACTGGAATCCCGGCAATGCAGACACCGCTTCACGCTGTGGTCGCAGGAATAGCTGACCTTGCAGAGCATTACCATGCGCAGGCGCACCGTACAGGTAGTAACCCACCACCGAAAACTTCACATCGTCAGCCGGTGTAATCGGCATTTTATTGGCAGTGAGGTTGAGCGCCATCCGCTCGGGCATAAAATCTTCGACGTGGAAATCCCACATCCGTGAGCGGTTATCGCCGGTGTTGGCGCGAATATGCCACATACCGGTTGGCGCACTGCTGTCCAGCGGCCAGGTCAGACGGTACAGACCGTTTTCGGGCTGGCTGACCACCGTGCGTAATACCTGCCCGTCGGGCTTAACGACTTCCAGCTTCACCGGCTGATCGGGCAACGTTTTGCCATCGCTGTCGCGCAGTAATCCGTTGAGGATCACCGTTTCACCGGGACGATAGAGATCGCGTGGACCGAACATAAAGAACTGTTTGCTGTATCCCGGTGCCCCCGCGATATCAAATTCAGCCAGATCCAGCGCCGGTAATTTCAGGTCCAGCAGCGTGGTTTGCCCGTCTTTACGCGCCAGCAATATGGCGGCGTCTTTATCCGTCTCGAGCTTCACGTGTCCCTGCGCATCGCTGGTCGCCTGCGCCAGCGTCTGCCCTTTCTCATTGAGCAAGGTAACATCTATACCCTGCTGCGCAGCGCCGTTTTCCAGGCTCTGGGTAAAGACATCCAGCTGATTGTGGTAACGGTGTGCGGATACGCCAATATCGCTGAGCGTAAATAGCGTGGCAGCATTGCTGTAATTGTATTGCCCGGCCTGGTTCATCACCGCAACGTACACCCCCGCCTGCTGCAACGGCTTGATTTCGCCCAGCGGCAGCAGCAGTTTCTCACGGGTATTGCGTGCCGGATTAAGGTCAAAGCGCCCGGTATAAACCAGCTCTGCCATTTTCAGCAGGTTGTCGGATTCCCAGTTAGACAATGAGTTGCGGTATTCCCACTGGCTGATAAACGCGCCAAGCGACTCCGGCTTCACGCGAAAGAAGTTCACATCCACGCTGTTGACGTTCAGCGCCATCACTGGCAGGCCTTCGATCACTTTGCCTGGCAACAGCGAGCCACGACTGGCAAATCCGACGCTCGGCTGGACATCGCGAGTGGTGATGTTTTTTTCATATTCAGTGCCAAACGTCGCCTTATTCAGCGCCAGTAAATCGCGCTCAATAGTCACCACCAGTTCGCGGTTGGGCTCCAGATGACGTAAGCGTAGCTCTTTCAGGTTGGGCGCCAATTCCCAGGCCCCGTCCACTTTGCCGCTTTTTTTATCGACAACGTGCAGTACGCGAGAAAAATCTTGCTCAGGATCGAGGGGGATGGAGAACGTCAGCACCAGCGTCGCCGCGCCGTCTAACTGGACTTCGGAGGCGTCCAGTAGCGTCAACGGTTTACCCTGACTTTGCTGTGTCAGCTTGTGTAATTGCGCCGGATCTTTTACCGACGAGGTCTGTGGGGCAGGCGTATCATTTTTCGCGTCCGTCGACGGCTTATCATTATTATCGCACCCCGCCAGCGCAAGCATCAGCATACAGGCCGCTACGCGTAAATGTTTCATTTTTCATCCCTGGCCTGAGCGGCCCGTTAGCTACGTAGAACCCCTATTATGCGTGAGATTTCAGGATGTGGAAGTCTGTAACCAATCAACGTTATCTGAATTTTCGCGAATAATGTCGATCCACCCTGACAAATCAGCCTCTTTTACTTGTCCCTTGACGGTAAACAGCCGACAATTTGCCGAAACCTGGTAAAAATGGAGATGCCTATGACCACCGCCTTCTTTGTCGCTGCCGACTGGCTTGTCGAACACATTGACGATCCGGAAATACAAATTCTTGATGCCCGGATGGCGCCTCCAGGGCAGGAAGATCGTGATGTTGGCGAGGAGTATCGCGCTGGCCATATCCCTGGCGCGGTCTTTTTTGATATCGAAGCGCTCTCCGACCATGCCTCAGCGTTACCGCATATGATGCCACGCCCGGAGGCGTTCGCCGTAGCCATGCGCGAACTGGGCGTACATCAGGATAAACACCTGGTCATTTACGATGACGGCAATTTGTTTTCTGCCCCGCGCGCCTGGTGGATATTGCGCACGTTTGGTGTGGAAAATGTCTCCATTCTGGCGGGCGGTTTCGCAAGCTGGCAGCGTGATGAATTCCCGCTGCAGGCAGGGAACGTTGATTTGTCAGAAGGCGAGTTTGACGCGACGTTTACGCCGGAAGCCGTGGTGCGAGTGACCGATGTCCTGCTGGCCAGCCATGAAAAAACCGCACAGATTGTTGATGCGCGTCCGGCTGCGCGTTTCAATGCGGAAGTTGATGAGCCACGTCCTGGCCTGAGGCGTGGTCATGTTCCCGGTGCGCTAAACGTACCGTGGACTGAACTGGTTCGCGACGGCGAGTTAAAAACCACCGAGGAACTGGACGCTATCTTCTTTAGCCACGGCGTGAGCTTTGACAGACCGATTATCGCCAGTTGCGGCTCCGGCGTAACCGCCGCCGTGGTGGTACTGGCGCTTACCACGCTGGGTGTCCCTAACGTGGCCCTGTATGACGGGGCATGGAGCGAATGGGGTGCACGCAATGATTTACCGGTAGAACCGATATTATAAAGCTGGAAATGCCGGATGGCGCGTCGCGCATCCGGCCTACAAAATAGTGTAAATCGTAGGCTGGATAAGACGTATGCGTGGCCATTCGGCAAGATCTTTTAGATGATCCGGTTCTGTTTAAAATCGCGCAGGAAACCGCCCCAGCGGCGCTCGTAGAACGGCGCGATGTGTTCGGTAATAAAGTGGCTGACCCCTTTCTCACCTTTCACCACCTGGCAGATATCAATCGGTTCATCACCCGGTAACGTATCGGTCGCTACGCTGCCCGTGGCATGAATAATCTCTTCAATATCGCCCTCGGCTTCAATGCCAATCAGCAGATTAGGCTGGGCATCCGGGCTATCTTTAATCGAGCAGATAAACGCCCGTTTTACCGGTTTAATGGTTTTAAACAGCGTCGTGAGCGAGTCGATCATCTGCGCCGGAGGTTCCGCGACCTCGGAGAGGATCAGCGACTCGCCGCCCTCCAGCACTTCCTGGGTACTCAACGGATTGCCTTCTTCACCGAGCAGCAGGCTGATTTCACGCGGCATAAATTCTTTGCCGGTCGGCAGTTTGGCGTTGAGAAACAGCGTCGCACCCAGCGTCATTTCAAACAGCGTGCGTACTGGCATCACAACAAACGCCTGTTCGTCTTCAACGGCCTGCTGCAGGGCTTCTAGGGAGGTGAAAAACGGGATCACGGTGGTGCCGTCTTCTTTTTCCCAGTGCTGCAGATCCAGTGCGCTGTCTTCAACTACCGCCTCGCCTTCTGCGGCCGTACCCGGAACCCAGACGGTGGATTCCAGCAACGTGCGGAAAAAGGCCGGACGATGCGCAGGCTCCGTCGCTGCTTTTTCCAGCAACGTTTCTAATTCATTTTTTATTTCGGACATAAGATCACAAATTTTGTACATATGGGTTGTAGGCCTGATAAGACGCACCGCGTCGCATCAGGCAAAATGCCGGGTGGCGCTTCGCTTACCCGGCCTACAAAAACACCTTTCAGGCAGTCAGCAGATTCGCGATGGTGCGCACACCCAGACCGGTCGCGCCCGCGGACCACTGCTCAACCGGTGCCTTGCGATAGGTTGCAGAGCAGTCGATATGCAGCCAGCCTTGCTGATAGTTTTCCACGAAATGCGACAGGAAGCCCGCCGCGGTGCTTGCGCCCGCAGGATAGGCCGCGCTGCCGGTGTTGTTCAGCTCGGCAAAGTTGGACGGCAACTGGTTACGGTGGAATTCCGCCAACGGCAGGCGCCAGAACGGTTCATTCTCCTGCGCCGCGCTTGCCATCAGACGAGCTGCCAACTGGTCATCAAAGCTAAACAGCGCATGGTAATCGTTACCCAGAGCTGTTTTCGCCGCACCGGTCAACGTCGCGGCATCGATGATCAATTCCGGTTTCTGCGCACTGGCGTCAATCAGGCCATCTGCCAGCACCAAACGACCTTCGGCGTCGGTGTTCATCACTTCAACATTTTTGCCATTGCGATAGCGAATGATATCGCCGAGCTTGAAGGCATTGCCGCTGATCAGGTTATCCGCACAGCACAGATACAGCTTCACACGTTTGTTCAGACCGCGAGTGATGGCAAACGCCAGTGCGCCCGTTACCGTGGCCGCGCCGCCCATATCGGACTTCATTGAGTCCATAAACGCGCTTTGCTTGATGCTGTAACCGCCGGAGTCAAAGGTGATCCCTTTGCCGACCAGGCAGGCGTAAACCGGAGCGGTTTTATCACCGGTTGGGTTATAGTCCAGCGCCAGCAGTACCGGTGGACGTTCAGATCCACGACCTACCGTGTGCAGCCCCATGTAATTCTGCTCGCGCAGATCTTCGCCTTTGGTGATGCGGTAAGAGACGTTATCGCACGCCACGCTGCACAGCAGATCAACCGCGCGCTGCGCCAGCTGTTCCGGGCCGAGTTCTTCCGCCGGGGCATTGATGGTGTCACGTACCCAGTCAATGATTTTCAGGCGGCTATCCAGTTCCTTCTGCTGCGCCTCGTCGAGCGGGGCCCACTCAACTTTACGGCTGCCTTTAGGTCCTTTGTAGCCCTGCCAGAATGCCCAGCTGCGCTCGGTGTCCCAGCCTTCGCCTTCCAGCTGAATATGTTTGATACCCAGACCGTCGATTTTCCGCGCGGCGCGCTGGATAAGGCCCAGATCGTCTTTTCCATTAAGGTGTAGGGTAATGCCGTCACTGTTAATGCTGTAAGTCGCTTTTTCACCCCAGCGCGCGTCAGCAGGCTGCGTGGAAAGCGTAATTTTCATGGCTTCTGTCATTTTATTTATCCTTATTTTCGCGCATACAGGAAAACGGGCCACCCGTGGGCAGCCCGTTGACTTATTCAGCTTCGTCCAGCCAGACCAGCAAGATGGCCTCAAGGATTTTTTCGTTCGATGCTTGCGGATCATCATCGAACTCTTCCAGGTCACAGATCCATTGATGCAGATCGGTGAAACGAACGGTCTTGGGATCGAGATCGGGGAACGCGTCGTACAGCGCCTCGCCGATTTCACGGCTGTCGGTCCACTTCAGTCCCATACTACCCTCTGTTAATGCTCACGCGCATGATTGATTGTGTAACGTGGGATTTCGACCACTAAATCGTCTTCGGTGACGCGAGCCTGACAGCTTAAACGGCTCTCCGGCTCTAGTCCCCAGGCTTTGTCCAGCATGTCATCTTCTTCTTCCGTGCTTTCCGGCAGGGAATCGAAGCCTTCACGCACGATGCAGTGACAGGTGGTGCAGGCACAGGATTTTTCACAGGCGTGTTCAATCTCGATGCCGTTACGCAGGGCAACGTCGAGAATGGTCTCACCGGTCTCAGCTTCCAGAACTGCGCCATCGGGACAGAGATCCTGATGAGGCAAAATAACAATCTTTGGCATATTAAACCTCGTCCACGGAATGGCCTTTCAGCGCGCTACGGACGGACTTGTCCATGCGGCGAGCGGCGAATTCCTGGGTTTGTTTGTCTACGTTTTTAATGGCTTGTTCGATAGCGTCAACATCGTCACCCTGTGCAACCTCGCTCAAATGCGCGGCGGCGGCGTCGATGGCCTGACGTTCTGCGGCGCTTAACAGCGCGGCATCAGCGTTCAACGCACCGGATAAACTATCCAGTACGCGTGCAGCTTCGACTTTCTGCTCTGCCAGCATGCGGGCTTTTACATCCTGCTCGGCAAAGCTCATCGAATCCTGGATCATGGAAGCGATTTCGTTGTCCGTCAGACCGTAGGACGGTTTGACCTGGATAGAGGATTCCACGCCGGTGGATTTCTCCATGGCCGTGACGCTCAGCAGTCCATCGGCATCAACCTGGAAGGTCACGCGAATATGCGCCCCACCCGCCGGCAGCGCCGGAATGCCGCGCAGTGCAAAACGCGCCAGAGAACGGCAATCCTGCACCAGTTCACGCTCGCCCTGCATCACATGAATCGACATCGCCGTTTGGCCATCTTTGAAGGTGGTGAAGTCCTGCGCGCGGGCCACCGGAATGGTGGTGTTACGCGGGATCACTTTCTCCACCAGACCGCCCATGGTTTCCAGCCCCAGGGACAGCGGGATGACGTCCAACAGCAGCATTTCACTGTCAGGCTTGTTGCCGACAAGAATGTCCGCCTGGATAGCCGCACCGATAGCCACCACTTTGTCCGGGTCGATAGAGGTCAGCGGTGTGCGACCAAAAAACTCACCCACGCGTTCACGCACCAGCGGTACGCGTGTTGAACCACCGACCATCACGACTTCCAGAACGTCCTGCGCCTCAACGCCGGCATCTTTCAGTGCACGACGGCAGGCCAGCAGCGTGCGCTTAACAAGGGCGGAAATCAGTTCGTTAAAGGTTTCGCGGGTAACTTCACCCTGCCACCCGGCCACGTTAACCGTGACGGATTCAGCATCGCTGAGTGCAATTTTGGCGGCAATCGCGGCATCGAGCAGCTCGCGCTGTACGCGGTTATCGCTGCGATCGGCCACGCCCGCCTGCTCGCGAATATAATCAGCCAGCAGATGGTCGAAATCATCACCACCGAGCGCGGAATCGCCGCCCGTCGCCAGCACTTCAAACACACCACGGCTCAGGCGCAGAATAGAAATATCAAACGTGCCGCCGCCGAGGTCATAGACCGCAATCACGCCTTCCTGACCCGAATCCAGTCCATAGGCAATCGCGGCAGCGGTCGGTTCGTTCAGCAGACGCAGCACGTGCAGGCCCGCCAGACGCGCGGCGTCTTTGGTACCCTGACGCTGCGCGTCATCAAAATAGGCGGGAACAGTGATCACCACACCGTCCAGTTCACCGGACAGCGCTTCGGTCGCCCGTGCGGCCAGTGCTTTGAGAATATCGGCGGACACGCGTACCGGATTGAGCAAACCCGCTGCGGTTTCGATCATCGGCAGGCCGTTTTCGCTTGCCTGGAACGTATACGGCAGATGCGGATAACGCGCCTGGATATCCGCGAGCGAGCGCCCCATCATACGTTTTACCGAACTGACGGTGTTTGCAGTGTCCAGCGCCGCGTTGGCACGGGCATCGTAGCCGACAGCGTAGCCCTGCTGCTGATAGTGAACCACTGACGGCAACAGGTGGCGACCTTCGTGGTCAGCCAGCGTTTCGGCCTGGCCGCTGCGTACGGTCGCGACCAGAGAGTTGGTGGTGCCTAAGTCAATGCCTACCGCCAGACGACGCTGGTGCGGTGCGGCACTCAGACCAGGCTCACTAATTTGTAATAAGGCCATTTTCGCTTCCGAAATTAAAAATCGAGCAGTTTTTCTTCGAGTTGTTCTGCACTGCTTCGCAGTTTATCGAGAAAACGCAGTTTACGCACGGTCTCAGCCGCCACATCCCACGCTTCGCTGTCCAGCTGTTCGACCATCAACTGATGGCGAACCTGGTACATCTCGTTGATGCGTTTCATCAACGCATCCAGACGTTCACTGTCTTTAGCCTGTTCAATCTCGTCCAGCTCTTCGCGCAGCTCGAGTTGCTCCATCAGGAACGCGGTATCGCGCACCGTGTGCTGCTCGTTTCTGATATCAAAGCCGTGTAAAGACAGTAAGTATTCAGCGCGCATCAAGGGATGACGCAGCGTTTGCCAGGCCTGGTTGATCGTGGCGGACTGCGAAACTGCAGCAAGTTGTTCCGCCTGGGAACCGCTGGCAAATTTATCAGGATGATACTGACGTTGTAGATCCTGAAAACGGAGGCTCAGCGCCTGAGTATCGAGCTGATAGCGGGCCGGTAAGCCAAAGAGGGTGAAGTAGTCCATAACATTCTCAGGGGTAGCCTGTTAGAACAAACCCCACACGTAGCAGCAAGGCCACGGTGGGGTTATACCTTCTTACTTCGCGCAGCAGATGCGTTGTCTACACTCGTTCACCCCAGTCACTTACTCAAGTAAGCTCCTGGGGATTCACTCGCTTGCCGCCTTTCTGCATCACGAATTAATCGGTATAACAGAGGAACGCGTTACACGTGGAAGCTTTCGCCGCATCCACACTCGTCTTTCACGTTAGGGTTAGTGAACTTAAACCCTTCGTTCAGACCTTCTTTGACGAAGTCTAACTGCGTACCGTCCAGAAATTGCAGGCTTTTACCGTCGATCACGACTTTAACGCCTTTGTCTTCAAACACGGTATCTTCAGCCGCCGGCTCGTCAACAAATTCCAGTACATAGGCCATACCTGAGCAGCCGGAGGTTCTCACACCCAGGCGCAGGCCAAACCCTTTACCACGGTTTGCCAGGAAGGTATTTACTCGCGCTGCTGCACTGTCGCTTAAGGTAATCGACATAATAAAACCTCAACTCTTAATTATTTTGCTTCACGTTTGCTTTTGTAATCCGCAATCGCGGCTTTAATCGCGTCTTCAGCCAGAATAGAACAGTGAATTTTCACCGGTGGCAGTTCAAGCTCGTCTGCGATATCGGTGTTTTTAATCGCCTGTGCTTCGTCCAGCGATTTCCCTTTCACCCATTCGGTAACCAGGGAGCTGGAGGCAATGGCGGAACCGCAGCCATAAGTCTTAAAACGCGCGTCTTCAATGATACCTTCATTGTTGACTTTGATCTGCAACTTCATGACGTCGCCACAGGCCGGTGCACCCACCATACCGCTGCCCACGTTCTCGTCGCTGTTGTCAAAAGAACCCACGTTACGTGGATTCTCATAATGATCGATTACTTTTTCGCTGTAAGCCATGATGAATTCTCCTTATGTGTACCCTAAATAATTCGAGTTGCAGGAAGGCGGCAAGGGAGCAAATCCCCAGGAGCGTACATAAGTACGTGACTGGGGTGAGCGAGCGCGGCCAACGCATCTGCAACTTGAAGTATGACGGGTATACCGATTAATGATGTGACCATTCAATACTGTTGATGTCTACGCCCTGTTTGAACATGTCCCACAGCGGGGAAAGTTCACGCAGACGGCCGATAGACTTGCGAACCAGATCGATGGTGTAGTCAATCTCTTCTTCGGTAGTGAAACGACCTAAAGAGAAACGGATTGAGCTGTGTGCCAGCTCGTCAGTCATACCCAACGCGCGCAGCACGTAGGAAGGTTCCAGGCTTGCAGACGTACAGGCAGAACCGGAAGAAACGGCCAGATCTTTCAGCGCCATGATCAGCGACTCGCCTTCAACGTAGTTAAAGCTGACGTTAAGGATGTTCGGTGCGCCATGCTCAAGATCACCATTCAGGTAGACCTCTTCCATGTCTTTCACGCCGTTCCACAGACGGTTACGCAGGCTGCGCAGGCGCGCCATCTCGGTTTCCATCTCTTCTTTCGCGATACGGTAAGCTTCACCCATACCCACGATCTGGTGGACAGGCAGCGTACCAGAACGCATGCCGCGCTCGTGACCACCGCCGTGCATCTGTGCTTCGATGCGGATACGCGGTTTACGACGAACATACAGTGCGCCGATACCTTTCGGACCGTAGATTTTGTGACCGGAGAAGGACATCAGGTCAACTTTCAGCTGGCTCAGGTCGATAGGCAGTTTGCCCACGCTCTGGGTCGCATCAACGTGATAGATGATGCCACGCGCACGGCACATTTCGCCGATAGCCGCGATATCCTGCACCACGCCAATTTCGTTGTTCACGTGCATAATAGAAACGAGGATGGTGTCATCACGCATCGCCGCTTCGAGTTCTTTCAGGTCAATAATGCCGTTACGCTGCGGGGCGAGGTAGGTGACTTCAAACCCTTCGCGCTCCAGCTGACGACAGGTGTCCAGCACGGCTTTGTGTTCCGTTTTGCTGGTGATGATGTGCTTGCCTTTTTTCTGATAAAAGTTGGCCGCACCTTTAATCGCCAGGTTGTCGGATTCGGTCGCGCCGGAAGTAAAGACGATTTCACGCGGATCGGCACCCACCAGGTCAGCAATCTGATTACGGGCGATATCTACCGCCTCTTCAGCATGCCAGCCAAAACGGTGAGAACGGGACGCTGGATTACCAAAGTTTCCGTCCAGGGTCAGACACTGCATCATTTTCTCGGCAACACGCGGGTCCACCGGCGTGGTTGCGGAGTAGTCGAGATAGATCGGTAATTTCATTGCTCTATAAACTCCGTACATCGCTTCAATGCAAGGAACCAGGCAACCGGCTGGATGTACGGCCGAGTTAACGGGGTGTCCAACACCCCGGCCTGATTCTAAAATACTTTTATTATGCGCGTAACTTAACGTCGATCGCGTCTTGCGTGCGGGTGCTGCGTGGAGCGTCATGCGTGTGCTGGCGTCCAGACACATCCAGGACTTCCTGGTTATTCACCAGTTCACCCAACGTAATGTTGTTGAGAAAACCCGTCAGACGGTCGCTCAGATCGCGCCACAGCGCGTGGGTAAGGCACTTATCGCCGCCCTGACAACCACCTTTGCCCTGACAACGGGTGGCATCTACCGACTCGTCAACAGCGCTAATGACTTCACCTACTGCGATGCTGCCAGCATCTTTACCCAGCAGATACCCGCCGCCTGGTCCACGTACGCTTGAAACCAGACCGTTTTTACGCAAACGGGAGAACAGCTGCTCCAGGTACGACAGGGAAATGCCCTGACGTTCAGAAATATCAGCCAACGGTACCGGGCCCGTTTCGGAGTTGAGCGCAACGTCCAACATTGCGGTCACGGCATAACGCCCTTTTGATGTCAGTCTCATGTCTTACTTAGCCTCAAACTCGCCCCTGCCCGGGGTTTTTTATTGTAAAATGGGGGTATTGCATAGCAGGGGCAAGTCTGACATTCCCGACTAAATCAGTCAACTATTTACTTGACTAAATTAGTCAGGTATTTAACCTTCAGTGCCGTTTTCATTTGCCGGATAGCACTTCGCTTATCCGGCCTACAAATCGAGCAGCTATACGGCATCAAGACGCCTACTTTCCTTTATTCTGCTGCTCTATAGAAGCAAGCATTCCGCGCAGAATATTCAGCTCCTGGCTCTCAGGACGCGCACGCGTGAACAGACGACGCAGTTTGTTCATCACCTGCCCCGGATGGTTCTCGCGGATAAAACCCGTCGACAGTAGCGTCTGTTCCAGATGACCGTAAAAACGCTCTAAATCATCGACCAGCGGATACTCGGTTTCTTCGTATTCTGTCGTCTTACCGCTTTCCTGCGTTGCCAGCCAGGCCATGCGTACTTCATAAGAAATGACCTGAACCGCCATCGCCAGGTTCAGCGAACTGTATTCCGGGTTCGCGGCAATCGCGACGTGATAATGGCATTTTTGCAGTTCGTCGTTGGTCAGCCCTACGCGTTCACGACCAAACACCAGCGCAACCGGGGTATTCGCCGCTTCGGCGACGCTTTTTAAACCGCATTCGCGCGGGTCGAGCATCGGCCACGGCAAGGTACGGGAGCGCGCGCTGGTTCCGACCACCAGACTACAGCCAGCCAGCGCTTCATCGAGGGTATCGACGATTTGCGCATTACCGATCACGTCGCTGGCACCGGCCGCCAGGGCGATGGCCTGGGAGTCAGGTTTGACCAGCGGATTCACCAGCCACAGATTGGTTAAACCCATGGTTTTCATTGCGCGGGCAACGGAGCCCATATTGCCGGTGTGAGAGGTCTCCACCAGCACAATTCGAATATTTTGCAGCATTGTCTTTCTTCGGCTAAAGATTATTCGGCCATATTATCATAAAACGAAGACATATACCGAACTCGCTGCTATACTCTGCGCCGTTTTCCCGTTCTTTAACATCCAGTGAGAGAGACCGATGCATCCGATGCTGACCATCGCCGTGCGCGCAGCGCGCAAGGCGGGTAATGTAATTGCCAAACACTACGAAACACCAGACTCTGTAGAAACCAGCCAGAAAGGCAGCAATGATTTCGTGACTAACGTCGATAAAGCCGCAGAAGCGATTATTATCGAAACAATCCGCAAATCTTACCCTCAGCACACCATCATCACCGAAGAAAGCGGTGAACATATTGGTGAAGATCTGGATGTTCAATGGGTTATCGATCCACTGGATGGCACCACCAACTTCGTAAAACGTCTGCCGCACTTCGCGGTATCCATCGCAGTACGCATTAAAGGCCGTACTGAAGTCGCCGTTGTTTACGATCCAATGCGTAACGAACTGTTCACCGCAACGCGCGGTCAGGGCGCACAGCTGAACGGCTACCGTCTGCGTGGCAGCACCGCTCGCGATCTGGATGGCACCATCATCGCCACCGGGTTCCCGTTCAAAGCCAAACAGCACGCCCCTTCTTATATGAAGATCCTCGGCAAAATGTACACCGAATGCGCTGACTTCCGCCGCACCGGTTCTGCTGCGCTGGATCTGGCCTATGTTGCCGCCGCACGCGTTGATGGTTACTTCGAAATCGGCCTGAAGCCGTGGGATTTTGCCGCAGGTGAACTGATTGCACGTGAAGCAGGCGCACTGGTATGCGACTTCACCGGCGGTCATAACTACATGTCAACCGGCAACATCGTTGCAGGTAACCCGCGCGTAGTGAAAGCCATGCTGGCGAACATGCGTGACGAACTGAGCGACGCGCTGAAGCGTTAATCAGTTGTGGTGCCGGATGCGACGCTGACGCGTCTTGTCCGGCCTACATTTCATACTCATACCGCTTACTAACCTAAAACGGTCGTAATCCCCTTCCCACCGGCACCGCACTCACCCACATCACCACCGCAGCAACCACTAAAATCGCACCACCGGCCAATGCCAGCGTGGTCCAGGCCATCTGTCGCCACAATACCGGCGCTTTATTGCCGCTGAGTTTCAGCGCCATCGTCCGAAAACTGTGTACCAGTAATGCCAGAGAAGTAATGGTCAGAGAGGTTCCCGCTGCCATCGCCAGCGCCGACGCCATGCCCCAGCCAAAGACGCCCACCACTTTACTAAACAACAGCACCATTATGGCGCCAGAACAAGGGCGCATTCCCATCGAGAGAATGATTATCAGCCGGGCGCGCCAGTCATCGCCGCTTTGCAGCTGTTCCGGGTTGGGCACATGCTGATGCCCGCAACCACAGCGTTCATCATGCACATGATGCGGTGTGAACGCGGTAAATGTCGGGCGACGCAGCAGCGCGCGTATTTTTTTAACGCCCGCCAACACAGTAAAACCCCCAACACGCCGACCAGCGCATAGCTGGCTTTCTCCAGCCAGAAACTGCTCATATGCAGTTGCCGGGCGGGCAGTTGCAGTACCGTGAGCACCACAACGACCAGACCGATCGCCACCAGCCCCTGTAATAAGGACGAGGCCAGCGTCAGCCCGATGCTCGACCTCAGCTTCGAGGGATGCGTCGCCAGCCAGGTAGTGATGACGATTTTCCCGTGCCCCGGACCCAGCGCGTGCAATACCCCATAAATAAAGCTAAACAGCAGCAGCGATCCGCCCGCACGGGTGGGATTGGCGGCCACCGCTTTCAGCAAGCCGCTCATCTGCTGGTTAACGTCCCGTTGCCAGAGAATACTTTGCACCATCACCTGCGGCCAGGCCTGCCAGATCCACAGCACGCCACCGATCGCCAGCAGTAAAAAGAGCGCCAGTGGCCATAGCATTAGCCAGCGGCGTCTGGCTACGCGTTGTTGATAAACTACTGACATTGTAGCGTTACCGTCTGCGCAAATTGTTTACCCAACTCCATATCCTCCGGCGGCGCGTCTTCTTTATCCAGTGACTGCGCAAAGCTCAGCGTTTGTTCATTAGGCGTCGGGGTATGCACGCTAATCCGGCATTGCTTGCTGAAGCCCGGCGCCAGCGTGGCATCGCGGTCCTGGTCGTAACTCATATCCACGTAGTAGGTGGGATCAAACGTGGAAATACTATAAGTCTGTCCGGCAAGCGGCTGTGGTTGGGCCAACGGCAGTACAAACGTCAGCACCGCCTGATGTTCCTCGCGCTCCATGCCATATTCCGTCGGGCGATTTTTAAATTTTACCTTTTGCCCGTTGTGCCACACTTCGGTGAAATAGTGCTGTCCGAGGACATTGGCCATCACTTCCGCAGCCAGTTTTTTCCAGATCTCATCCCCCGGTTTGGCATTGCCCGCATCGTACAGCAGGTCAGCGGAGGTGATTTCATCCATCGTCCAGCGCATTTTCAACGCCACAAACTGGTTATTTTCACTCACCAGTTCGGTTTTCAGATGAATAAAACTGTGAGGATGCGCGCCCGCGCCAAAAGACAGGACGACCAGAAACAACGTGACAATGATGCGTTTAACACGCGGCATGATTTCTCCACAATAAATCCAGCCCGCCATCAAAAGGACGTCGTTGGCGAGAATACGCTGAGGATAGCATTGAACGATAAAATATTGGGCCCCTTTTCCGGTATCGATTCAGTTCTCAATTTCGAAAATTTGTTCATCGTTGGCAACGGAAAAAAAGAGGATTTACCGCATCCCCTTAATGCAAATGATAACAAAATGTTAATATTTAGTTTCATTGTAATTGTTTGATAACAATAAATTTGACTTCACACACGCGAAAGCCTTCACATTTAACTAAAAATTAACTCAAATAGATCCTGTATTTTACAAAAATGGGCATAGATCACATTCACAGAATTTATGATTCATTCCCTCTTCCCTTCATTGTTAACCTCACGCCGTGACATGCCCTGCCCCCTACTAAAGGTACAACTATGAAATTCAAACTCGCATTACTCAGTGCAACCCTGGTTTCTGCATGCATGTTGTCCGGCACGTCCTTTGCGGCGGAAAAATATGAAATTGCTGTGGTTGCCAAAGTCACTGGTATTCCCTGGTTTAACCGTATGGAGACCGGCGTTAACGAAGCAGCAAAAAAACTGGATGTGAACGCTTACCAGACCGGTCCGTCTACGCCAGACCCGGCTCAGCAGGTGAAAGTGATTGAAGATCTGATCGCCAAAAACGTGAATGCGATAATCGTAGTGCCAAACGATGCCAAAGTCCTTGAGCCGGTACTGAAAAAAGCGCGCGAGAAAGGCATTGTGGTCCTGACGCACGAATCCCCGGACGAGCAAATCGGCCAGTGGGATATCGAAACCATCGACAGTGAAAAATATGCGCAGGCCAACGTTGATGAGCTGGCGAAAAGTATGGGCGGCAAAGGGGGTTATGCCATCTATGTCGGTTCGCTGACCGTGCCGTTGCATAACGCATGGGCCGACTATGCGATTAAGTATCAGAAAGAAAAATACCCGGAGATGTTCGAAGTGACCTCGCGTCTGCCGGTAGCGGAAAGTATTGATAAGTCCTATTCCACGACGCTGGATCTGATGAAAACCTATCCGCAAATGAAAGGGATTATCGGCTTCGGTTCACTGGGTCCGATTGGGGCAGGCCAGGCCGTACAGAAAAAACGCGCCAAGGATAAAATTGCCGTCGTCGGTATCGCCATGCCAGCCCAGGCCGCACCTTACCTGATGCGTGGAGATATCAAAAAAGCACTGTTGTGGGACCCGAAAGATGCGGGCTACGCACTGGTGACTGTTGCTGACCAACTGCTGCAAGGCAAAGAGGTCAATACCGATCTGAGTATCGATGGTTTAGGGAAAGCCGATATCGACATGGAGAAGAAAGTGATCCGTTTTAACAAGATCCTCGAAGTCACCAAAGACAACGCGCAATCACTCGGTTTCTAAGGCTTTAGC
>NZ_SZXN01000056.1:43118-70117 GCF_005281195.1 Citrobacter sp. wls613 | reverse complement strand
CCGACCGTCTGGTCGGCGCTATCCACCACACTCACACTCAGCGTCCGTCAGGACGCTCGCAGGGGTATTGTCCATGGCAGACACCACCGCATTTATCACTCTTGAGAATATCAGCAAACAATTCCCGGGCGTGCTGGCGCTGGATAACGTGAATCTGACGCTGAAAAAAGGCGAAGTTCACTGTCTGGCGGGCCAAAACGGCTGTGGCAAGAGCACCATCATTAAAGTGATCTCCGGGGTCTATCACCCTGAAAAAGGCGCGCAGATTTTACTTGATGGCAAGCTGTTCCATCACCTGACGCCACAGCTTTCTTCTCACTATGGCATCCAGGTCATCTATCAGGATCTGTCGCTATTCCCCAATTTTAGCGTCGCGGAAAATATTGCGGTTAACCGCTACCTGCCCGGCGGTGATATCTGGGTACGTCGCGGCGCCATGAAACAACAAGCGCTGGCAGCCATGAAGCGCATTGGCGTAACCCTCGATCCGGACAAAAAGGTCGAGAAACTCTCCATCGCCGACCGCCAACTGGTGGCGATTTGCCGGGCGATTGCCGCCGATGCACGGCTGGTCATCATGGATGAACCCACCGCCTCGTTAACCCGTCAGGAAGTCAACGGCCTGCTGCGGGTGGTTAACGAACTGAAAGCCGCCGGCATTTGCGTGGTATTTGTCAGCCATCGTCTTGATGAAGTGATGGAGGTGGCTGACCGGATCAGCGTGATGCGCGACGGGAAACTGGTCGGCACGTATCCTGCCAGCGAACTGGACAGCCACGAACTGGCCTTCCTGATGACCGGGCAACGCTTCCATTACAGCCCGCTGCCGGAGAAGTCATTCGACTCCCACGAACCGTTGCTGGAACTGCGCAACCTGAGCCGTCGCGGAAAATACCAGAATATTAATTTGTCACTGCACGGTGGTGAGATTGTCTCGATTGTCGGCCTGCTGGGTGCCGGGCGCACCGAGCTGTGTCTGAGCCTGTTTGGCATGACCCACCCAGAGAGCGGCGAAATGCGCATTAACGGTCAGCCGGTCCGGTTGCGTAATAACCACGATGCCATCCAGCACGGGATCGGCTACGTCTCAGAAGATCGCCTGACGCAGGGACTGATCATGGAGCAGTCGATCTACGACAACACTATCGTCACGGTCTTCGATCAACTGCACACCCGCAGCGGCCTGCTCGACCACGCTAAAGCACAAAAGCTGGTCGCTGATCTGATCCGCGAGCTGAACATCAAAGTGTCCGATCCGCACCTGCCGGTCAAAACGCTCTCCGGCGGCAACGCCCAGCGTATCGCCATTGCCAAATGGGTGGCGACCCATCCGCGCATCCTGATCCTCGATTCCCCCACCGTTGGCGTCGACATTGCCAACAAAGAGGGCATTTACCAGATTGCCCGCGATCTGGCCGAGCAGGGAATGGCGGTGCTGATGATCTGCGATGAGATCCCGGAAGCCTATTACAACAGCCACCGCGTGCTGGTGATGCGTCGCGGCAAACTGGTGGCGGAATTTAATCCTCATCAGTGTCGTGAAGAGGAGATTGCTGAAGTGGTCGAGGTCATCAATGAATAGTCTGCATTTCTCCCGTTTGCTCGGGCAACATGAATTCTGGCTGGGCCTGCTGGTGGTGGCACTCGCCGTAGGACTAAGCGTCAGTACCGATGAGTTCCTGTCGCTGGGGAACCTTACGGACGTCGCCACCAGCTACGCCATTCTCGGCATTCTGGCCTGCGGCCTGTTTGTGGTGCTGATTTCCGGTGGGATCGATATTTCATTCCCGGCGATGACCGCCATTGCCCAGTACGCGATGGCCAGTTGGGTGATCGGCCACGGCGGCAACTTTGCGCTGGCGCTGGTTATTGCCATTGCCGTCGGACTGCTGCTCGGGCTTATTAACGGCTTTCTGGTCTACTGGCTGCGCGTACCGGCGATCATCATTACCATCGCCACGCTGAACGTCTACTACGGCCTGCTGGTGTACGCCACTAAAGGTACCTGGCTGTATGGCTTCCCGGACTGGTTCATGAACGGCATCAACTGGTTCTCGTTCACCGCAGCGGACGGCTACGACTACGGACTGACCCTGCCCCTGCTGTGTCTGGCGGCGGTGATTATTGTGACTGCCGTACTGATGAACTATACCCGCCTCGGTCGCCAGGTTTACGCCATGGGCGGCAACCGCGACGCGGCGTCGCGCCTGGGTCTGAATTTGCTGAAGCTGCATTTCTACGTGTACGGCTACATGGGGATTCTGGCAGGCGTTGCCGCCGTGGTGCAGGCGCAAATCACCCAATCCGTCGCGCCCAACTCCCTGCTCGGTTTTGAGTTGACGGTACTGGCGGCGGTCGTGCTCGGGGGAACCAGCATGAGCGGTGGACGCGGTACCCTGACCGGAACGTTGCTCGGCGTTGTCCTGCTGGCCTTCTTACAAAACGGCCTGACGCTGCTGAGCGTCTCCTCTTACTGGCACACCGTGTTCAGCGGCGCCATTATCCTGGTCAGCATTAGCGCCACGGCCTGGAACGAAAAACGTAAACTGGCAAGGGAGCTTTGAGATGAAAACAATCGCCAGATTTTTACCCGGTGATGCCATCATTCGTCTGCAATGCATCATTATTGTGGTCGTCGCGCTGGTCTTCTCGGCCCTGCTTGGCAGCCGTTTTTTCAGCGTGGCTAACTTCCAGTCCATCAGCTCACAGCTACCGATCCTCGGCATGCTGGCGCTGGGAATGGGCATGACCATGCTGACCGGCGGCATTAACCTGTCCATTATTGCCGGAGCTAACGCCTGCTCACTGGTAATGGCGGCAATCATTGTCGCCCATCCGGATAACCCTCTGTTCCTGGTCATCGCCCTGCTGGCGGGTGCTGCTGTGGCGGTGGCCATTGGTACGCTGAACGGCGCGCTGATCGCCTGGGTCGGCGTGTCGCCGATCCTCGCCACGCTCGGCACCATGACACTTATCTCCGGGCTGAATATTCTGCTCTCTAACGGCACGGTCATTTCCGGCTTCCCGACCGCTATTCAATACCTGGGTAACGGCACGATTGCCGGTATCCCCGTGGCGCTACTGCTCTTTTTCCTCGTGGCCATCCTGCTGTGGGTATTGCTGGAACACACCACACTTGGGCGCAGCCTGTATCTCGTCGGGTCCAACGAACAGGCAACCCGCTACAGCGGCGTGAATACGGTACGGGTACAGATCTCCGTGTACGTCATTTCGGCCCTGCTCGGCTGGGTAGCCGCCATCCTGATGATGGCGAAATTTAACTCGGCAAAAGCCGGATACGGCGAATCCTATCTGCTGGTCACCATCCTCGCCTCGGTGCTGGGTGGCATCAACCCGGATGGCGGCTTCGGGCGTATTATCGGCCTGGTGCTGGCGCTCATTGTGCTGCAAATGCTGGAAAGCGGCCTTAACTTGCTGGGGGTCAGTAGCTATCTGACGATGGCGCTGTGGGGCGCGGTGCTGATCCTCTTTATCGCATTACAGAATCGTAAAGCCTGATTCCAGGAGAAAAAATTATGGCAAGTTACTTTATTGGTGTGGATGTCGGAACCGGTAGCGCCCGTGCAGGCGTGTTTGATCTCAACGGCAGAATGGTCGGTCAGGCTAGCCGGGCGATTGAGATTTACCGTCCGCAGGCCGATTTCGTTGAGCAATCCTCAGATAACATCTGGCAGGCAGTGTGTAACGCGGTTCGTGATGCGATTAACCAGTCAGATATCAACCCGATTCAGGTGAAAGGTCTGGGCTTCGACGCCACCTGCTCGCTGGTGGTGCTCGATAAAGAAGGTAAACCGCTGACCATCAGCCCTTCCGGGCGCAGCGAACAAAACATTATTGTGTGGATGGATCACCGCGCCATTACTCAAGCCGAGCGCATTAACGCCCTGCATCATCGAGTGCTGGACTACGTCGGCGGGATTATCTCGCCGGAAATGCAAACGCCAAAACTGCTGTGGCTGAAGCAGCATATGCCCAACACCTGGGCCAATGCAGGCTACTACTTTGACCTGCCGGATTTCCTCACCTGGCGCGCGACAGGCGACGACACGCGCTCGCTGTGCTCGACGGTGTGTAAATGGACCTATATGGGTCATGAGGACAAATGGGATGCCAGCTATTTCCGCCAGATTGGGCTGGAAGACTTGCTGGAGCACGATGCCGCTAAAATTGGCCGCGACGTGAAAACGATGGGGGAACCGCTCGGTCATGGCCTTTCTGCACGGGCCGCCAGCGAAATGGGTCTGATCCCAGGGACCGCGGTCAGCGTGTCGATTATTGATGCCCACGCCGGAACGCTGGGCACCCTCGGCGCCAGCGGTGTGACCGGCGAAGTGGCTGATTTTGACCGCCGCGTCGCGCTGATTGGCGGCACGTCCACCGGTCATATGGCAATTTCTAAAGAGCCGCGCTTTATCAGCGGCGTCTGGGGTCCTTACTACTCCGCCGTCCTGCCGCAATACTGGCTCAACGAAGGCGGACAGTCGGCCACCGGCGCGTTAATCGACCACGTTATTCAGTCACACCCGTGCTACGACACGTTGCTGGCGCAGGCAAAATCACAGGGGCAGACCATTTACGAAGTGCTGAATGCGCTGCTGCGTAAAATGGCCGGCGAACCGGAAGATATCGCGTTTCTGACCCGCGATATGCACATTCTGCCCTATTTCCACGGTAACCGTTCCCCGCGCGCCAACCCTACGCTCACCGGTGCAATTACCGGCTTGAAGCTGTCCCGGACGCCGGAAGATATGGCGCTGCAGTATCTGGCGACCATTCAGGCCATTGCGCTGGGGACGCGGCATATTATCGAAACGATGAACCAAAGCGGGTATACCATCGATACCATTATGGCCAGCGGCGGCGGCACGAAAAACCCAATTTTCGTGCAGGAACATGCCAACGCCACCGGCTGTGCGATGCTGCTACCGGAAGAAAGTGAAGCCATGCTGCTGGGCAGCGCCATGATGGGAACCCTCGCCGCAGGTGTGTTCGATACCTTCCCGGAAGCGATGTCAGCGATGAGCCGCATTGGTAAAACGGTCACCCCGCAAACCAACCGTATTAAGCAGTACTACGATCGCAAATACCGGGTTTTCCACGAGATGTACCAGGACCATATGAAATACCGCCAGTTAATGCAGGAGGACGCATGAATGATTCATGGTCCCAGGCGACCGGCGTATGGCAGCTCTACAGTGAGGCTCTGGCGGGATTGGGCCAGCATCTGACAGAGCAGACCTGGCAGTCTTTAATGACCGAACTGCGCGGCTGCACAGGAAAAATTGTCGTCACCGGCGTAGGTACCTCCGGCATTGCCGCGCGGAAAGTGGCGCATATGCTGGCCTGCGTCGAACGCCCGGCAATTTACCTCAATGCCACCGACGCCGCTCATGGCGACCTGGGTTTTTTACGCGCAGACGATCGGGTGATTATGCTGTCGCGCGGAGGGAATTCGGATGAGCTTACCCGACTGCTGCCGGGACTGGCTGCGAGGAATGTGCCGATAATTAGCGTGACGGAAAACCCAAACTCCGCCATCGCCAGCGCCTCCCGGCTGGTGATTTCCACCGGCGTACAGCGCGAGGCCGATCCGCTGGACATGCTGGCGACCACCTCCATTATTCTGGTCCTGGCGATATTTGATGCCGCCTGCGCCTGTCTGATGAGCGAGAGTGGCTACTCTAAGGAAACGCTGTTAGCCGTGCATCCTGGCGGCGATGTGGGATTAAGGCTGAGCCGTAGGCAGTAACGCCAGACAGCTGTTCCGGAGGTAATGGATCTGTTGCCTCCGGTATATTGCTACGTTCACCTTATGTTTTTCACTTATCTGAAATGATAGTACCCGTGAACGTGACCCTGAGCCGGAATCACATGTTCTCCATAATGCTTAACTGACAAACAGTACAGCCACTGGTAGTGTTTTTTTATATTGCAACAAAAGATAAAACAATGAAAAAGCGTGTTAACGCGCTGCGTTTAACTCCCGCCCACTGTTCCTCGCGTTAAAAATTCTGTGACGGTCTCCAGCATTCCTGGCGGAAAGGATTCCATTCTTCATTTCTATGAGCAAACTTTAGCTATTCTTACCAAACATACTTTCGGGAGACTCTACAGATGATGTCAACGCTTGCCCCGCCATCTGTACTTTCTGCTCCCCAGCGCCGCTGCCATGTGCTGCTGACGCTGTTCCAGCCGGGGCAAATCGCGACCACCCAGACATTTAGCGCCCTCAATGGCGTCGAAGACGATGTGGTCCGCGAGGATATCATCGGCGCGGGGATTGAAATCCAGCGTTATCATCGCCTTACTATCATTGCCACGCAGAATGGTGGCTACCAGATCGAAGGATCGGCACTCAATCAACGATTGTGCTTTCTGCACTGGCTACGACGCGGCCTGCGGCTGTGCCCGGGCTTTATCACCGGGCAGTTCACACCCGCGTTAAAAATGCAGCTCAAACAACGCGGTATCGCCCGCACGCTGTATGACGACACCAATCTGCATGCACTCATCAACCTCTGTTCCCGGCGACTGCAAAAGCCGTTTGAATGCCGGGATGTCCAGTTTCTGCGCCTGTTTTTACAGTACAGCCTGCTGCAACATCACGCCGGGCTCCACCCGGAGTTTAACCCGCTACAACAGCGCTGGGCGCAATCCTGCGCCGAGTATGCGCTCGCCGAAGAAATCGGTCGTCACTGGCAGCGTCGTGTGATGCAAAGTGCGCCACCGGGCGAGTCGCTGTTTATGGCGCTGCTGTTCTCGATGATCCGCATCCCCGATCCCATTCGCGATAACCATCAGCAGGACCGCCGCCTGCGTCTGGCCATTGCCCGACTGGTGCTACGTTTTCGCGAGAGCGGCAACGTCCGCTTCAGCGACGAACAAGGATTGAACGACCAGTTGTACGTGCATCTTGCTCAGGCGTTGAACCGTAGCGTGTTCGCGATTGGCATTGATAACACCCTGCCGGAGGAGTTCAGTCGGCTCTATCCCCGGCTGGTGCGCACCACGCGAGAAGCGCTCAAGGGATTTGAAGCGGAATACGAAGTGCATTTCTCTGAAGAAGAAGCGGGGCTGGTCGCCGTCATTTTTGGCGCATGGCTGATGCAGGAAAAAGATCTGCACGAGAAGCAAATCATTCTGCTGACGGGCAATAATGAACGACTGGAGACGCATATTGAGCAGCAATTGCGTGAGCTGACCCTGCTGCCGCTGAACGTAAAACATATGCCGATGCAGGACTTTCAGAAACAGGGCTCGCCGCGTGGCGTGGCGCTGATTATTACCCCGTACACCACGCCGCTACCGCTGTTTTCACCGCCGTTGATTCATGCGGATCTGTCACTTACGCTGCATCAGCAGCAGCAGATCCGCAAAATCCTCGAATCATAACACCGGTGATTGCGCCGTCACTTTAGGCCGCAAGACGATGGCGGGCAGCGCCACCAGCGCCATAATCCAGAATACACCGCTGCCCATATTCTGGTACAGGTAACCAGCGAACACGGTCATGATGGCAATACTGCCGCCCATCGCAATGGCGGAATAGACCGCCTGCAAACGAATCACTTCGCTGCTCTGGCGTGCGGCAATGTAGCGCATGGCCGCCAGGTGACACACGGTAAACGTACCGCAATGCAGGATTTGCACCACGATAAGCCACGGCAGCTCGGTGCTCCAGCCCATCAACCCCCAGCGCACCACGCCACACACGGCGGAGAGCAGCAACAGATCGCGGGCGCTAAAGCGGCGGAACAGCTTGTGGCTGAGTGCGAAGATAATCACTTCCGCGACCACACCCAGTGACCATAAATAGCCCACCGCTGACGCCGAATACCCGGCAGACTGCCAGTAAATAGCGCTGAAACCATAATAGGCGGCGTGCGCCCCTTGCAGCAGGCTCACGCAGGCAAGAAAGCGCCAGCTCTGCATAATCAGCTGACGCCATGCTGGCCATCCGGTACTCTCCTGCTGGCGAACTTCTCCCGCAGGCTGCACGCTCGGGCGGATCATCATACCCAGCAGCATTGACGCCAACGCCAGTGACAGCAGCACCAGGATCACCCGATAGTCATACAGGGTCACCAGCTTACCGGTCAGCGCCGAGCCAATCACAAAGGCCACAGACCCCCACAACCGCACCCGGCCATAGTCCATGGTGATTTGCTTTTGCCAGGTATTCGCCAGCGCATCCGTCAGCGGCACCAGCGGCGAGAAGAACAGGTTAAACCCGACCATCACCACCATCAGCCACGCCACGTGCGTCCCCGCCCAGAAGGCCAGCGCAAACACCAGCGTCAGCAGCGCTAAAATGCGTAAAGCGGAAATCAGACGAGAGGGATCGCTCACGCGCGGCGCAATGAGCAAACTACCGAGAAAACGTGCAATTAACCCCGCGCCTAACAGCAGGCCGATGGTTTCAGGCGTCAGCCCCAACCCTTCGAGCCACACGCTCCAGAAAGGCAGAAAAATCCCGTAGCTAAAAAAGTAGGTGAAATAACCGAGCGCCAGCCAGCGCGTGGAGTGCAAAACCATGATTCCCTCCCGTTTGGAGGCGATAGTCTGGCGATAAACCCCGGCTGGCGCAAGCGAGTATTAACAGGCAGATAACATGATAATTGCCCTATTCTACGCGAATTTGCAGCGCAAAATGGCACTGTTCTCCCTGCGCTAAAAGGCGTAACCCCGGCTGGCCCGGCATGTGGTGGGCATTCACCGGATGCGTCTGCGGTTCGAGGCAAAGGAACTCCTCACCCGACATTCTGAACAGCATAAGCCACGGAGTTTGCGCCAGAATCGTGAGCTTCATCACATCTCGTTGAATGACCGCCTGCCCGCCCCAGCCGGAATACCCCACGTTCAGCCAAGCGTCCTCGCCATACTGTGCGCGAGTGAAATCAGCCGCTGGTGGGATATCGTGCTGCCAGGGTAACGGCAGGTGTTGCTCCCCCTCCGGCCAGTAGCCGCTGGCAGAAAACTGCGCCGTACTGCGCGCATCAAAGGCAAAAAACGGATGGAAGCCACAGCCGTACAACATCGGTCGTTCACCGCTGTGGGTGAGAGTCAACGAGGCATGCAGGCTGGACGCTTCCAGTTGATAGCACAGCTGCGCCGTATAGTCGTAACCGCACGGATGCCAGCCGCGTAAGCGCAGCAAACAGCCGCTTTGAGTCGCATAAACCACCTCCCAGCGCCGCAGCCAGCCGTCACCGTGTAAGAAGAATTTATCGTCCGCCTCATGCTGCGGCAAAACCACCTCTTCCCCCCGCAGCAGAAAGCGATTACCTGCCACCCGGTTAGCCAGCGGTAACATGGGGAACATTGCGCCCGCTGGGTTTTCATGAAGTACCGGCAACTGATGAGACCGAAAGATAAGCCGCACCACCTTTGCGCCTTGCGCATCAATTTCAGCCTCAAGCGCCGCATTCTGTAATCGTATTCGCGTCATTGCTACGTCTCGTGAGTGCCGGACGGTTTCCCGCCCGGCAGCCAGGTTAGTCAAAGAGACCGCTTACCAACGCATGGCTTATCAGCAGCGCTTTATCATGGGCCGGGTTCAGCGTCAGCAGTAGCGTCAAGGCATTCTGACATGCATGACGCTTGCCCAGTCCAAGGTAGCCCAACGCCTCAATAAACAAGCAATGTTGCTGATGTCGCAACACAGAACTCGCATCCAACGCGACAAGGTCCGGCAACGATACAGCAAAAAAGTCTGTTTCCGGGACGCTATCCCGATGACCTTCTACCCAATCAAGGAAGCCCTGGAAATGGGCATCTGCCTGCTGATGCTCACCGCTCTTCCTCATCGCTATTCCTTGCCAGAACAGATAGTCAGCGGGCTGATCGTTGTAGTAACGTCCCGCGCTCAGGCCGGAGTCCCCCTGCATTGCACGTGCCAACGCCTGGCCCGCGAGTTCGCTTTCGCCCAGTTTCTGATGACAATAAGCCAATAGATACCAGATATCGTTATCGGTTTGTCCTGGCAACCGCCCTTCACTCAGGTTTAGCGGATAACGTAGCGCCTGCTGGAGCAACTCAACCGCGCGCCCCGTTCCCCCCTGACGAATAGCCTCTAGTGCGCGATGAGCCTGGTTGAGCAAATACTGCCCGGTAACCTTCCCTTCGCCCCCTTCCCAGGGGTGAAATTCGCGGTCGCGCAGCACCTGTGCAGCCAGGTCATATTCACCCACGCCGTTCCACAGGCTAAGCAGCTCAGCGGTGAGATCATCACGTTTTAACGCTACGCAGCGACGCGACGTCAGCAGCGCCAGCCGCGTTTCGATACTCAGCCCCTGCTGTTTTTGCAGGTAATCCAGTTCAAACAGGAAACGCGCATTATCGGGCTCCAGCGCCACCGCTTGTTGTAAATACTGGCTCGCCAGTTGGGCATTATGCTGTTTATTCCAGGCGTAAATCCCCAGCAGGCGGTGTACCGGCGCAAAATCTGGCTGAAGTACCAGCGTCTGCTGCCAGCAGGCGATAGCCTCATCATACCGACGCTTGCTGTACCAGAAGCAGCCAAGCAAATAACAAGCAAAAGCATCCTGTTGCAGAGATTGCAACATCACTACTTCGTCGAGGGTGTTAGGGAAACGCACACGGTTGGCAAAACAGCGCTGCGCACTTTGCAGATAAGACGGCGAATTGTTGCTAAGTGAGGCTAGCCACAGCATCGGCAACGTCTCCTGGCTATCAAGCAGTACCAGCAACTCACGAGCATCCTGTTTTTTACCGAGTGAGACCAGCCAGCCAGCTAACGTACTGGCGTTGATGCCACGCTGACCGGTGACGCTAATCAAAGCGTCACGAGCAGACGCCGCCCCTCCGATGGCCCAACGCGCGTAGTGCAGCGCGTAGCTCAACGGATGCGTCTTGAGTGACTGGTCGATATATTCCTCTGCCGCCAGTTCACCGCGAGTCGTCGCCAACGCCAGGGCTTTTAACCCCATAGCCAGGTTATTGCCACCGTTAAATTGCAGACTAATTTCCACTTTTGTCAGCGCATCGGCGTCATCACCCTGCTTCATCGCCAGCCGCGCCAGCGAGTAAAACGCTGCGTCACGGCAGTTTCCGCTCCAGCTCGCCTTGTAGTAGCTATCCCACGCTTTGCTCTCTTTCCCCTGGCGTTCCTGCGCTGCACCCAGCAGCATACTGGCTTCACCATCACGCGGGTTTTTATTCAGCCGGTGGGCTCTTGAGAGCGCGGCCTCTGCACAACGCTGGGCCAGCGCCCAGTCGGCTCGGTTCAGCGCCAGATTGCCCAACGCCACGTTACTGCGATAATCCTCGGGATCCAATTCAATCGCCCGGCGGTAATAATCTTCAGCATAACGACTGGCCTGGTTGTACTGTTCAATATGCTGACCAATGAAGTAAAGTTCTTCGCCATTCGTCAGTTCCTGCGGCAATTTAGGCGCAACGGCGGCGCTGGGTAGCGGCGTTTCTTCAGGAATATGCTCTTCGTAATGCAGCATCTGACGGTTGTCGCTATCAAAGATTGTCATCGTCAGGCGCTGTGACCAACATTCACTCAATGTTTCCTGCCAGCTCTGCCCTGGTTCCAGGGTCACATGGGTGTTCCACAGCGTTTGCTGGTCATCACGAATTTCCACCCGCACATTATGGAGCGGTGCAACCGCATACAGGCCCACGACAAGCTTCGCGGCCTGCCGCTCAAGGCGCATCACCAACTGAGCGCTGGCATTCTGCACCGATGATAACTCGCTATAAGGCAGGAAGTTCTGTACGAAGACTTTCTCTTCATACGGTGCAAGCCAGGTGAAATCCGGCTGGTTGTCGGTAAAGACGCCGGTCATCAGTTCAATATAAGGGCCATTTTCATCGGTTAACTGACGATCCCAGGCCTGACCAAATTCGCCGTGCCCCCACGTCCACTGCTTTTTACCCGGAGAAATATGGTGGTCCGCGACGTGTAATAAACCGCCTCGCTCACCGTGATGCCAGGCACCAACAAAATCATAATCTGACTTTTCAGCCATGTAGGAGGTCGGCACCGGTACGTTTCTATAGCGGGAGATATCCACGCCTGCTGAGTAATCCACTTTGTAGTAGGTACCAGTGGCAATCGGGAACGCCGACACATCACGCTTACCGTGGTCAAATACCGCCGTTACGTCAGGTGGGAAAACGCTTTGATGATCATCCCCGCCCTTCACCGCTGGGTTTGCCCACCACAGGAAGTGGCGTGGAGTGTCATTGCCGTTGAACACTTTGCCTGTTATCTCCACCAGTGCCCGGTCCGGATAAAGCGTAAAGCCCGCCATCACTTGCAGGCCGCGCATCGGTTCCACTTCCCCCATCCATACCGTTTGTTCACCGTGTTCGCCCGTTTGCAGAGTGAAGTCGACGGGCATAAAGGTCGTTGGACGATGGTGCTGCGGCCAGTTGAACTCAATACCGCCGGAGATCCACGGCCCTAACAACCCTACCAGCGCAGGTTTCACCACTTCGTTGTAGTAGACAAAATCCCGCTGTTTCACCTTGTCATACGCTCGGTGGATACGTCCCCCAAGTTCCGGCAGCAACAGAATGCGAATAAAATCATTCTCCATCCAGATCCCCTGATACTCGCGCATCTCCCGCTCGCCGGTCAGCGTATCCACAACGCCATAGGGATACACCGCTCCGGACGATCCTTGATAAACACGTTTTTCGAGAAACATCGGGTTTGAGTCTTCGTTGCCCGTTGTCCATGTCGGCAACGTAAGGGTCTCCTGCCAGACCTTAACCACTCCGTACATAACCATTCTCCAGTAAACAAAACACAGTGAAATACGATAGGATGGCAGTGTAGAGAACTTATTTTCCGGTAAATTACGCGATGCTCACGCATTACTATTAACAAGGTTTAGTAATATGCAAATAGCTGGACTGAACAATCAAACGGTAAGGCGGCATAACCGCCGAGCCATTATGGCGCTTGTCTGGCGCTACAAGCGTTTGAGTAAATCCCAGCTTGCGACGCATACCGGATTATCTATTCCGGCGGTGAGCAAAATACTCGATGAACTGGTCGGTGAAGAGAAACTTAGCCACTCGAGCGAAAATCTCAGCTCGCGCGGGATGAACAGCGGACATTATCAGATCCCCAACGACGGGCCGCTGATTCTGTGCATGAACGTCACCCCCACCAGCATTGAAAGCCAGCTGATTGATGCGCAGATGACGCCGATCGGTGATTTTCTCCATAGTCAGGTCAACGCCCCTACGCCAGAAGCGTTACTTTCAGCCATTGAAGGACTATGGCGGCAACTACACAAGAATCACCCCGGCAGACGGATCAATCTTGCGCTGGGAGTACACGGGCAAGTCGACCCGGATACTGGCGTATCGCAGACCATGCCACAGGCACCGTGGAAAAAACCGGTAGAAATTAAATATCTTCTGGAAGAACGCCTGCGTGTGTCGGTGCGGGTGGACAACGACTGCATTATGTTGGTGCTGGCGGAGAAGTGGCAAAACAGCAGTAATCGTGAGGATTTCTGCATCGTTAATGTCGACTACGGTATCGGCTCATCTTTCGTCATCAACGGACAGATCTACCGCGGCATGCTCAACGGCAGTGGGCAGATTGGTCATACCGTTTTTGACCGTGATGGTATCGCCTGCGACTGCGGCCGCTACGGGTGTCTGGAAACCGTAGCCTCACTGTCGGCGCTTAAAAAACAGGCGCGGATCTGGTTGAAATCACGACCCACGCCGCAAGATTTAGATCCTGAAAACATCTCTAACCACCAACTGATTGACGCCTGGCACAGCGGCGATGAACAGGTGGTGCAGTGGGTGGAACAAGCGGCTAACGCCATCGGGTTGACGCTATATAACCTGCTGAACATTCTCAACATTAACCAAATTTGGTTCTACGGCCGTAGCTGTGAGTTTGGTGATAAGTGGCTACAGACCATCTATCAACAAATTGGTTTTACCCCTTTCGATCACGGTGACGCCGTGCGTACCCGACAAACACAAATTGGATTTGGCAAGCTGACGCGCCAACAGCAAATCACCGGTATCGGCTACCTGTTTGTTGAGGCGGCGCTGGCGCAAGCTTGATTATTTTGACGTCAGAATCGTAACGTAAAAGACGTTTAGTAATCTTTGTTTACTGAAATATAAATCTCGGCGCAAAGTCCGCCTGCACTTGTTGCTCTACGCTACCACCCGAAAGTTGATGTTCATTGTCGTTAAATCCGATCATTTATTCAATTCAGGGGAACTCAAATGGAGTTAACCAGTTCAGGTACAGAAGCAGTTGTAGAAAAAAAACAATATCCACGAGATAAAGTATCGTGGACTACTGCGATATCCTATGGCATGGGAAGCTATGGTGCGAACGTCATGTACGCATTTATCGCTATATATTTAATGCTTTATTACACTGATAGCTATGGCATTAAAGCGGCAGCTGTCGGTTTGCTTTTCTTGGTTGCCAGATTGGTCGATGGTGCAACCGATATTGCTCTTGGCATCCTGGTAGACAATACTCACACAAAAATGGGAAAGTTTCGCCCATGGATACTTGTTGGCAGTATTCTTGTTTCACTAACAACCGTAGCCTGTTTTATTAGCCCGGATTTTTCTGAGGCTGGTAAATTAGTTTATGCATATGCCACATATATATTATGGAGCGTTTGCTTCGCAGTTATTGATATTCCTTACTGGTCACTCTCGGCAGCCATTACGCAGGACCCTACAGAGCGTACCAAAGTCATTACTATCCCAAGAACCATTGCAACCTTTGGCTTTTTGACAGTCAGCGCCTCTACGTTATGGCTGGTCAAATTTGTTGGTAGCTGGTGGGGCGCTTCGCTAATATTTAGTGCTATCTTCTTAATTTGCATGCTGATAACTTTCTTCGGCGTGAAAGAAAAATATACTGTCCCACGCAAAGAAAAACAGAGTTTCAAAGGATTCTGGTCACTTCTCAAGAAAAACAGGCCATTAAGATACCTTCTAATTGGCATGTTTATACTGGAACTCATTGGTATTATTCGTGGAACATTCCAGCTATATTTCTTTATTTACAATTTAAATGCTGAAATTGCGCTAGCGGCTTTTTTGACGGTATCTCAGGTTGCACAAGTTGCAGGGGCTATCGTATCTCCATTTGTCTCTGCTAAATTCGGAAAAAAGAATACAGCTATCTACAGCAGTCTACTCATGGCACTGGCTTGCATGGCGTTATTTTTCTTTCAGAGTAACATAACAATTATTTTCATCATTGGTGCTCTCGCACCGTTCTTTGGTGGCATCGGAAATATTGCACTGTACTCGATGGTTGCAGACTGCGTTGAATATGGCGAATGGGTCAGCGGTAATCGTTCTGAGGGAATGGTTTTCTCTCTTAATATATTCAAAACCAAACTTTCCAGTGCTATTGGTGGCGCGATGGGTGGTTTTTGTTTGGCATGGGCTGGTTATATCCCTCACATTGAACAATCACCTCAAACAGCCATGTGGATAGGCCTTTTTTTCACGTTAATCCCTGGTATTCTAACCATCATAAGTATTATCCCTCTGGCGAAATATGAAATTACGGAAAAACGCTTTTTCGAAATTCTCGATGATATTCACAGCCGTAATAAAACAGCCCAGGAAGTAACGCCATGATTAGCTGGAACGAAAACACACAGACTTTTCACCTACAAAATGGCTGTATTAGCTACGTGATAGTTATAGCCCATGGTCGTTATCTGACGCACAGCTATTGGGGCAAGCGGCTTAGCACATGGAGTCAAGGATACGACTATCCAGCACTGGATCGTTCCTCATTTTCGCCAACACCGGCCGGATGGCCAGACCGATCCTTTTCTCTGGATACCGCCCCTCAGGAATATCCAGGGCACGGTGCGGGAGACTATCGTGAGCCAGCCTTTGAGGTGCGCTATGCCGATGGGCATCAGGTCAGCAATCTACACTATGTTTCACACCGTATTCTCGCGGGTAAACCGGAGTTAACGGACCTGCCAGCCACCTGGGTGGAAGACGATAACGATGCCGAAACGCTGTTTATCACCCTTGCCGACCCGGTAACACTGCTGGAGGTTGAGCTAAGCTACACGATTTTCCGTCAGCATCCGGTCATCACCCGCTCTGCTACGCTAACCAATCGCTCGAAGCAACCGCTGCGTGTACTGCGGGCGCTAAGCTGCAACATTGATTTACCGGATGCCCGTTGGCAGCAGATCCAGTTTCCTGGAGCCTGGGCCCGCGAGCGCCAGTGGCACCGTCAGCCACTTAACCCTGGTATCAATGTTCTCGACAGTAAGCGTGGTGCCAGCAGCACCCATCAACAGCCATTTATTGGGCTGGTACGCCCGGAAACCACCGAAATGCAGGGTGAAGCCTGCGGGATACATCTGGTCTATAGCGGCAACTTTACCGCTCGTACCGAGGTTGATGCCTACAGCCAGACTCGTCTGCTGCTGGGTATTAATCCACACGGTTTCGGCTGGCAACTAGCATCGGGCGAACAGTTCCAGACGCCGGAGGCGATATTGGCCTGGAGCGATAAAGGCTTAAATGGCCTGTCGCAGGCGCTGCATGACCTGTATCGAGACAATCTGGCACGCGGACCACATCGCCACCAACCGCGCCCGATCCTCGCGAATAACTGGGAGTCCACCTACTTTGATTTCAATGAGCAGAAGCTGCTGAAATTTGCCGCCAATGCTAAAGCACTGGGGGTGGAATTATTGATGCTGGACGACGGCTGGTTTGGCGAGCGCAACGGGGATACCTCATCGCTGGGTGACTGGTTTGTCAACGTACAGAAATTCCCGCAGGGGCTGAGGCCGCTGATTGATAGCGTTCACGCGATGGAAATGAAGTTCGGCCTGTGGTTTGAGCCGGAGATGATCTCCCGACGCAGCGAACTGTTCAGCCAGCATCCTGACTGGATACTTAACGCGGGTCAGCAGCCTTTGTCAGAAGGTCGTACCTAATACATCCTTGATCTGGGGCGCGAAGAGGTACGCGACAATATTCTCACCCAATTGAGCGAGTTTCTTGCCAGTCATCCCATTGATTACATCAAGTGGGACATGAACCGTAATATGACCGAAGTAGGCTCCAGTACCGCACATCCTGCCTGCCAGCAGGAGACGGCCCACCGCTATATTCTCGGCGTTTATGCTCTGCTTGACGCGTTAACGACCCGCTTCCCGCACATTCTGTTTGAATGCTGTGCAGGCGGTGGCGGGCGATTTGACCCAGGAATGCTCTACTACATGCCACAGGCCTGGGTGAGCGACAATACCGATGCCGCTTCTCGTGTGCATATTCAGTACTCCACCAGCCTGCTCTACCCGCCAATTATGCAGTGCGCCCACGTCTCAGAGGTACCCAATCACCAGATGGGGCGCAGTACGACCATGGATATGCGCGGCGCGGTAGCCATGAGCGGCAACTACGGCCTGATGCTGGACTTAATGCGCAGCGATAGCGAACGTGACGACGCGGTGAAACAGCAAATTTCCTTCTACAAGCAGCACCGCCAGTTATTGCAGTTCGGCACCTTCTGGCGGCTGAGCAGCCCGTGGGAAAACGCCGATTTTGCCGCATGGATGTTCGTCGCACCCGATCAAAGCGAAGCGCTGGTAATGGCCTTTTCGCTGGTCAGTCAGGCCTCCGCACCACTACGTCTGCTGCGTCTGGCGGGTCTTGATCCCGATGCCTATTACCATATCGATGCGAGCGAAAAAACAGTGGGCGGTGACGAACTTCTCTGGCGTGGGATGTGGATTGACCCGCCGCTGAGCCGTGACTACACCAGCCGCATCTGGCATCTGAAGCGTATATAACCATATAAAAATGTGGGGGCAACACCCCCATCTAATAAAACAACCTTTTGATTCTTCGCTATGAAGAAGGACTTCCTCATGTCTAAAAACAATAATATTCCTCTGTTTAGCCTTATTAGTGTTGTTTTCATTTCACCTTTTTTTATTGATTCGGTACAGGCCGCAGGATTCTGGGATGACTCACATTTAACCGGCGGGATCTATTATTCCCAACGTTATCGCGATAAACGTGATATGACGCCGGGCAGCGCCACCTACGGCGATTACGTTGAAGACCTCCATCACGGTACTTTTAACGCCAACCTCGATTTCATTTCCGGCTACGCGGCTGATTTTATTGGTTTCGATGTAGCCGGTTTTGCCGCTGCTAACCTGGCGACCGGCAACGGCGCTCACCCAAACGAAATCAGTCTTAGTTCAGCCAATCAGCGTTGGGGCGAAGACTGGTCCGGCGACAAGGGTGGTTTTAATCTCTACAAAGCCGCGATGAAACTAAAATATGACGATTACTGGATGCGCTCCGGTTATATCCAGCCATCCGGACAAACTCTATTAGCCGTGCACTGGGGCTTTGTTCCTGGCGCTTATCAGGGAAGCGAAGTCGGCGGTTCCTGGGATTTTGGAAAATATGGCGCACTCTCCAGTTCTTATTTATGGTCGGATAAATATAAAGCCCCGTGGTATACCGAAATGTATGAATTTCGCGCCGCCGATAATAAAACAAAAATCGACTACGTTCAGTCTATTGGGATGAAGTACGACTTTAAAAACAATCTGCTGCTGGAAGCATCATGGGCACAGGCTGAAGGCTTTATGGATCAGTATATGGGGAAAGTGTCTTACAGCTTCCCGGTTGCGGGTAATATGCTGCGCACCAGCTATCAGTTTTATGGCGCAAAAGATAAGGTGGGTGACGGCACGCCAGGCGCCTACGGTTCCATCAATGACGAATACTCCGGTCTGGCATGGTTACAGGGGGTCACGCTCGGTTATACCGTCGATACTCTGGACTTCCGTCTGGAAGCACAGACCGTCAAAGCGGAAGGTAATCAGGGCTTCTTCCTTCAGCGTATAACCCCGGCCTACGCCAGCTCCAACGGTCGTCTGGATATCTGGTGGGATGCAGCCTCCGACTTTGACGCCAATGGCGAAACCTCGGCCTTTGCCGCCGTTACCTACGATCTAAAAAATTACGATCTCCCCGGCTGGGCCATCGGCGTCGGCTATGTTTACGGCTGGAACGCCAAGCCATGTACCAGTTGTACCATTAACGGCGAACTGGCAGACCAGAACCAGAGTATCGACGAGTCCGCATGGACGCTTAACATCGCCCACACAGTGCAAACCGGTCGCCTCAAAGGAACGCTGTTTAACCTCCATTACATCGACTACGACAACCACAGCAGCAACCCGAATTACAGCAACGGCTACAACAACATGTTCCAGGATGAAATTGATATCAAATTCAACGTGATCGCACCGTTCACTATCTTCTAATCCTGACGCAAAGTGAGAATTCGATGATTATTCCCCAGCAATGTGATTGGCACAAACAGCTACGCCCCCAAAGCAACGACAAGGCACTCTGCCTTCATCGCTCTGCCAATAGCGATAAAAGCGGTATTACATTCCTTCGCAAGCGCTGTTATTCACCCTTTATCGCAGTGAAAAATAACAACAGGGATAAATCATGAAAAAATACCTACCTATGTTCGTCGCCCTCTTCCTTGCTGGATGTGCCAGTTCATCGCCTGCGCCGCAGACACACAGCAACGATGACCCCCTCTCTCCCATGGCGTATCAGGAGTGCATCCAGGCGGCAATGACCGGCAACGGTCAGGCATACAATGAAAAATGCGACAAGATACTAAAAGAAACTCGCTAAATGACCTGCAAAAGGCGGTATTTATCCAAAGGATAAAAGCCGCCTTTCTTTCCAGATGAGTTCAACCCACTAAGGAAAAAATATGCTGCTACATGATGGAAGGACAGTAAATCTACAAGGCGAGTGGCGCGTTAAAATAGACCCTCAGGATACTGGAATCGATGAAAAATGGTTCGAAAACCGCGTAGCCTCTGCCGGCTTCCATATTCCCGGCACCTGTGCTGAACACCGACTGGGCGAGCATCGCGTACTCGCGCCAGGCCTAACGAAAGAAGCCGTACAATGCCTGAGAACTGAATATACGTACCAAGGGGCGGCCTGGTATCAAACGGATATTTGCCTGACCGATTGTCATGCCGATAAGCACATTATTTTGTTTCTCGAACGCGTTATGGGTGAAACACAGCTGTGGGTCGATGGCGTTGCCGTGGGTCGCCAGGATAGTCTTTCAACCCCGCATCAATTTGATATCACTCGCTATATCAGCGAAGGAAAAACGCAGCAGATTACGCTGAGAATAGACAATCGCGATATCCAGAATATCGGCGATTGGCCCAGCGCCCGCACTGATCAAACGCAAACTATCTGGAACGGTATTGTCGGTAAAGTTGAGCTACAGATTCAAGACCGCCATCGCCTGAACCATCTGCTAGTGGCCATGGATAGCCAAAGCCGTCAGACACAAATTCGCATCGATAAGGAGCCGGTCATTGCTGACTGGCAGAATATCATGCTCACTTTAACCCTTCGTGAACTGAACGGCCGCGTCATTCAGCAAGAAGTCCAATCTTTACAGACTAAGCCAGATCAACCTACGATCACCCTCGATTTTTTACTTGCCGATCGCGTCATATTGTGGGACGAATTTACACCACAGCAGTATCGATTAGCGGTTGAAATCCAGAACCTTGCTGACTTATCTTCCACCACCGCCGTGGTAGAAAAAACAACCGGATTCCGCCAACTCAACACCCGCGATGGCGTGTTAAAAATTAACGGCACTCCCCGTTTCTTACGCGGCAATATCAACTGCTGTATATACCCACTTACCGGCTATCCGCCAACAACGGAAACTGAATGGACACAGGTGTTCAAGCAGTTGAAAAACCATGGACTTAACCACGTCCGCTTTCACTCATGGTGCCCACCAGAGTCGGCCTTTATCTGCGCTGACCGCGAAGGACTCTATCTTCAGGTTGAAGGCCCGGTATGGATGGATAACTGGATGGATTTTCCGGTCGGTAAACATCCCGAACATTACCATTGGCTTCCCGAAGAGGCAGAACGCATTATCAGGACATGGTCCATTCACCCTTCATTTTGTATTTTCAGTAATGGAAACGAATTAAACGGTGATTTTCAGATTTTGCGTGACATCGTGCAGAGGCTAAAAAACATTCAGCCCCAGATCCTCTATACGCTCACCAGCAACTGGGATCGTACGGTCGCAGAAGAAGACGATCTCTTCATCACCCAATCATCAGCAGGAATAGGGGTTCGCGGGCAATATTTCCTCGACCAATTGGCAGAAGCCACCACGCTAAATTTTTCGGCCGGGATTCAGGCTCAGCAGATCCCGGTGATTTCTCACGAGGTGGGACAATATGTTGTTTACCCTAACGTAGCCGAAATTCCCCGTTATACGGGCTGTTTAACACCAGTAAATTTGCAGCGTATTCGCGATGACCTCGAGCAAAAAAATCTGCTGCCGTACCTTAATGACTTTGTTCACTCATCCGGCAAGCTGGCCTTGCTACTGTATAAAATGGAAATAGAAGCCGCACTGCGCACCCGAAATATGGGTGGCATACAGTTGCTGAGTCTGCATGATTTTCCGGGGCAGAGCACCGCAACCGTCGGTCTTCTTGACGCATTTTATGTCAGTAAAAATATTGTCCCCGCAGAAACATTTCGCCATTTTTGCTGTGAAACCGTACCACTGGTGATGATGCCCACGCTGTTCTATACCTGCGATGATGATTTTGTCGCGGAGGTGCAAATAGCTCATTATGGCGCAGAGCCGCTTCATCAGGTGACGCTACAAGTACACATAATTGGCGAAAATCAGCAGGTGCTTTTTGCCCATGATGTCTTTATTGACGAAGTGCCCCTTGGTCTGCTGAAACAGCCGCTGACGATTCATGCCGCTCCTTTCAGTCACGTAACGGGAAGGCAGGCGATGCAGGTCAAAGCCGAAATTCGTGACACGCCATACCAAAACCAATGGGATATTTGGGTCTATGGGAAAACGGAATCAACCTCACTACCCGCTTCAGTAAGCCTCTGCCATGAATGGTCTGAAGCCATTGAGAGACGTTTGCAGAATGGGGAAAACATCCTGTTGTTACCCTCCCCAAGTCAGGTGGCACAGCTCTCAACCAGCACATGGTTCCCGGTATTCTGGAGTCCGGTACATTTTGCCAGTAAAGATCCCTGTGGGATGATCATTGATAATCAACACCCATTGTTTAGCCGCTATTTCCCATGTGAAAACTATGCGACTCTGGAGTGGAAATCATTGCTGGAAAATAGTTTTGCGATGAATATTGATTCACTTGGTCGCTGCGACCCCTTAACGCTACTGACGCCTAACTTTTTCCATAATCACAAAAGCACTAACCTCTTCGAATGCCGGGTGGGACAGGGTCGGCTGATGATATGTACGCTAAATATTGAGGCCAATTCACATAATGGCGTTAGCGAGCAGCTAAAAAGCGCGCTTTACCGTTACCTAGCCTCTGCTGACTTCATGCCATGCGCCCAACTGGGTATTGCGGAAATTCGCGCGCTGTTCACGACGGCAAACCCTGACGAGGAAGCCAAAACGGATCTGGCCTTAGGGCAACCCGCGCATACCGATAGTATGAAGTCGATGAACTATGGGCCTTTACGCGGTAATGACGGCAACCCGTCAACATCATGGATCGCCGCCGACGCCGAGGCAGGACATTACTGGCAGGTGGATTTCGGCAGCGTTCTGCCCGTCACGTCCACCAAAATTGTCTTCAACGAAAACGCCGTTTACGCCTATGTCATCCAGAGTTCACTTGACGGCGAAAGCTGGGACGTCGTGGTGAATAAAACCCATCAGGTTACGGCCCAACAAACACACGAGGATGAGTTCGACGTAGAAACGCGCTTTCTGCGAATCGTCTATCAAGGGTTAACCAACGGCATTTGGGCGGGACATCGCCAGTTTTCAGCCTATGGTCTCAACCTGCGCTAGCTGGTTACGCCGAGCCAACGCGATAAAATCCTGCAGGGCGGGCTTCAACTCGCCCTTTTTCCAGGCCATCAGCAACGCAATGGTCGGTATATCACCGGCGATAGGGCGAAAAACCACCTGGCCGGTATTAAAATTATTCATATAACCGGGTATCAAAGTCACCCCCAGCCCCATACCAACCAGGTTCATAGTCACCAGAATATTGGTGGCGACCTGCACAATATTGGGTTGGCTTTCCTGCTGTTGAAACCACGCTTTGACAATCTTCGCCAACGCGCCGGAATAGGCCGGATCGGTACTGACAAAGTTCACGCCGTTCAGCTGCTGGGCTGAAATCGTTTTCTCGCTGGCTAACGGGTGGTTAACTGGCAGTACCACGACCAGCGGCTCATGAATCAGTTCCAGATAGTCGAGTTCCGGGCTGTAAATCGGATGGCGCATTAAGCCAACATCCAGCTCGCCGCGCAGGATTTTCTCTTCCTGCTCAGTGGTTATCAGGCTCACCAGTTCAATATGCGTGTCCGGTTGTTTTAAACGAAACAGCGGCAGAACCTTCGGCAGCAGATTCACCTCCGCGGAAGGGACAAACCCAATCGAGAAATGACAGTCTTCCTGCACCGCCTTACGGGCGCGAATTTTGGCATTTTCTGCCTGTTCAAGGATCGCCAGCGCATCCTGCAAAAAGCATTCCCCTGCTGCCGTCAGCGCGACTTTGCGTTTATCCCGCACCAGCAGCGTTACTCCGATGCAGGCTTCCAGATCGCGGATCTGGCTGCTTAACGACGGCTGAGAGGTATGCAACTTCTCTGCCGCACGGGTGAAATTCAGCGCCTGCGCCACCGCGACGAAATAGCGTAAGTGCCTCAGTTCCATACCCTACTCCTTGTTATCGAAAAAACGTCTCAGCTGGTAGATATTTACTATTTCACAGATTGATAACTAACCAGCAACATCCTTGGGGTACAAAAAAAGAAGGTCAATACATCTTAGCTTTCGGGATTAAAAAATATGACCACACCCTCAAATTTAGACATCTACTCACTGATCGACACGCAAAATGGTCGCGTAACCCCACGGATTTATACCGACCCTGACATTTACCAACTGGAACTGGAACGCATCTTCGGACGCTGCTGGCTGTTTCTCGCTCACGAAAGTCAGATCCCGAAGCCGGGTGACTTTTTCAATACCTACATGGGCGAGGATGCGGTGGTGGTCGTGCGACAAAAAGACGGCAGCATCAAAGCCTTTCTCAATCAGTGCCGACACCGCGCCATGCGTGTCAGCTACGCCGACTGCGGCAATACCCACGCTTTTACCTGTCCGTATCACGGTTGGTCTTACGGCATTAACGGCGAGCTGATTGACGTTCCGCTGGAGCCACGCGCCTACCCGCAAGGGCTGTGCAAGTCCCATTGGGGGCTGAACGAAGTGCCCGGCGTCGAGAGCTACAAGGGGCTAATCTTCGGCAACTGGGACACCACCGCGCCTGCGCTGCGTGATTATCTCGGCGACATCGCCTGGTACCTGGACGGCGTGTTGGATCGTCGCGAAGGCGGCACCGAAATCGTTGGCGGCGTACAGAAATGGGTGATCGACTGCAACTGGAAATTCCCCGCTGAGCAGTTCGCCAGCGACCAGTATCACGCGTTGTTCAGCCACGCTTCTGCCGTGCAGGTGCTCGGCGCCAAAGATGACGGCAGCGACAAACGCCTCGGCGACGGGCAAACCGCACGTCCGGTGTGGGAAACCGCCAAAGATGCACTGCAGTTCGGTCAGGATGGGCACGGCAGCGGATTTTTCTTTACTGAAAATCCCGATGCCAACGTCTGGGTCGACGGCGACGTCTCCAGCTACTATCGCGACACCTACGCCGAAGCCGAGCAACGTCTGGGCAAGGTTCGCGCCCTGCGTCTGGCGGGTCATAACAACATTTTCCCGACGCTGTCCTGGCTGAACGGCACCGCCACACTACGCATCTGGCACCCGCGCGGGCCGGATCAGGTCGAAGTGTGGGCGTTCTGTATTGCCGATAAAGCGGCCTCTGATGAAGTGAAAGCCGCATTTGAAAACAGCGCCACCCGCGCCTTCGGCCCGGCTGGTTTTCTTGAACAAGATGATTCAGAAAACTGGTGCGAGATCCAGAAGCTGCTCAAAGGCCACCGCGCTCGGAACAGCCAGCTGTGTCTGGAAATGGGCTTAGGTCAGGAAAAACGTCGTGAAGACGGCATTCCGGGGATCACCAATTACATCTTCTCGGAAACCGCCGCACGCGGGATGTACCAGCGTTGGGCCGATTTGCTAAGCAGCGAAAGCTGGCAGGAAGTGCAGGAAAAAACCACCGCTTACCAGCAGGAGGTAATGAAATGAGCGCGTTAGTTTCTCTGGAACTGCATCATCGCATTACCCAGTTTCTCTACCACGAAGCCAGCTTGCTGGATGACTGGAAGTTTCGCGACTGGCTGGCGCAGCTTGACGACGAGATCCGTTACACCATGCGTACGACGGTGAATGCCCAGACTCGCGACCGCCGCAAAGGGGTGCAGCCGCCGACCACCTGGATTTTCAACGACAACAAAGATCAGCTCGAGCGCCGCATTGCACGTCTGGAAACCGGCATGGCCTGGGCGGATGAGCCGCCGTCGCGCACCCGGCATCTGATCAGCAACCTGCAAGTTAGCGAAACCGACGTTCCCGATGTGTTTCGCGTCCGACTGAACTACCTGCTGTCTCGCGCACAAAAAGAGCGGGATGAAACCTTATACGTTGGCATGCGCGTGGACAAAGTACGCCGCTTGCCGGGCGATGAGTGGCGTTTACTGGAGCGTGAGATCGTGCTGGATCAGGCGGTGATCTCCTCCCATAACCTGAGTGTACTGTTCTGATGAATCGTGTATTTGCCTGCCCCGTAGGGGATTTGCCGGAAGGTGAAGCGCTGCGGCTCGACACCTCGCCGGTCATCGCGTTGTTTAACGTTGGCGGTGCGTTTTATGCCATTAACGACCGCTGCAGCCACGGTAATGCCTCGATGTCGGAAGGGTATCTGGAAGACGATGCCACCGTGGAGTGCCCACTGCACGCCGCCAGTTTCTGCCTGAAAACCGGCAAAGCGTTGTGCCTGCCCGCCACCGATCCGCTGACCACCTATGCGGTGCACGTGGAAGGCGGCGAGGTATTTATTGATATGCCTGAGGGGGCCTGATGAGCGATTTACGCGATAACGTCGTCTTTATTACCGGCGGCGGTTCCGGCCTAGGCCTGGCGCTGGTCGAGCGCTTTATTGAAGAAGGTGCGCGGGTCGCTACACTGGAGCTCTCCGCTGCCAAAGTCGCCTACCTGCGCGAGCGTTTTGGTGAGCATGTGCTGGCGGTAGAGGGGAACGTCACCTGCTACGCCGACTATCAGCGCGCGGTGGATCAGATACTCACTCGCTTCGGTAAGCTGGACTGTTTTATCGGCAATGCGGGAATTTGGGATCATAACGCCTCGCTGGTAAACACCTCTGCCGAGGCACTGGAAACCGGCTTTCACGAGTTATTCAATGTCAACGTGCTGGGTTATCTGTTGGGGGCCAAAGCCTGCGCCCCCGCGCTTATCGCCAGCGAAGGCAGCATCATTTTTACCCTGTCCAACGCGGCATGGTACCCCGGCGGCGGCGGTCCACTGTATACCGCCAGCAAGCATGCAGCAACCGGTCTGATTCGCCAGTTAGCCTACGAGCTGGCACCCAAAGTTCGCGTCAACGGCGTGGGGCCATGCGGTATGGCGACCGACCTGCGCGGCCCGCAGGCGCTGGGTCAGAGCGATACATCGATTATGCAGTCGCTAACGCCGGAAAAAATTGCCGCCATTTTGCCGCTGCAGTTTTTCCCGGAGCCGGCAGATTTTACCGGCCCGTATGTGATGCTGGCGTCACGGCGCAATAACCGCACGCTGAGCGGCGTGATGATCAATGCCGACGCCGGTCTGGGCATTCGCGGGATTCGTCACGTTGCCGCCGGACTGGATCTCTGAGGAGGCATTATGTACCACAATATCATCGCCA
>NZ_SZXN01000056.1:39036-43056 GCF_005281195.1 Citrobacter sp. wls613 | reverse complement strand
CCAGCCGCACTGCGTCAACAGGGGTTTGACGGCGAGATCCATCTGTTTTCCGATGAACCGCATCTGCCCTACGAACGCCCTCCACTTTCCAAAACCATGTTGTTGGACGACGTGCCGCAGCTGCAGCCGGTGCTGAACGCAGACTGGTGGCGGGATAATAATGTTCAGCTGCATCTGGGCGTCACCGTTCAAACGCTCGGGCGAGAAACGCAAACGCTGGTACTGGCTGACGGACAGACCTACCCGTGGGATCAATTACTGATTGCCACAGGCGCAGCGGCACGCCCGTTCCCATTACTGGATACGCTCGGTGACCGCGGCTTCACGCTGCGCCACGCCGGAGATGCAGCGCGTCTACGAGACGCGCTCAGCCCCGGGCAGTCGATCGCTATTGTCGGAGCCGGAACCATCGGACTTGAGCTGGCTGCCAGCGCCACGCAGCGCGGTTGTCAGGTCACCGTCATTGAACTGGCTGCCACGGTGATGGGTCGCAACGCGCCACCGCCGATACACCGTTATCTGACCGCCCGCCACCAGCAGGCTGGCGTACATTTACTGCTGAATAATGCGATTGAACAGGTGGCGGGCGGGGAACGCATCGCCCTCACGCTGCAACGTGGCGAACAGCTTCAGGTTGATAGCGTGATCTACGGTATCGGGATTGTCGCCAACGACGGGCTTGCCCGTGATGCGGGTCTTGATGTGGCAAACGGCATTATCATCGATGCGTCGTGCAGAACCGTCGATCCGAACATTTTTGCCGCCGGAGATGTGGCAGTACAGCATTCGCCAGACGGTACGCTGCAACGTTGCGAAAGCTGGGAAAACGCCAATAATCAGGCGCAAACGGCCGCGGCAGCCATGCTGGGGCTGACACTCCCGACGCTACCTCCGCCCTGGTTCTGGACCGATCAGTTCAGCGACAACCTGCAGTTTATTGGCGATATGCGTAGTGATGGCTGGGTCGTGCGCGGCAGTCCAGATGACGGCAAGGCTATCTGGTTTAACCTGCAAAACGAGGTGATAGTCGGCGCGGTAACGCTCAACCAGGGACGAGAAATGCGGCAGCTGCGCAAGTGGATTCAGGCAAAGAAAAAGCCGCTGTTAGCGGCTTTACTTGATGAGACGGTGACGCTTAAGTCGATATAACTGCCGGATGGCACTGCGTTTATCCGGCCTACAAGTAACTCATATGTAGGCCGGATAAGGTGTTTACACCGCCATCCGGCAATCCGTATGACTTATGCGTAAACCGGGAAGCGAGCGCAGATATCCAGCACTTTGGCTTTAATGCGTTCGATAGTGGCTTCATCATTAATGTTGTCCAGAATGTCACACATCCAGCCAGCCAGTTCTTTCACTTCCGCTTCTTTAAAGCCGCGACGGGTCACTGCCGGAGAACCAATACGGACACCGGAGGTCACGAACGGGCTCTTCGGATCGTTCGGTACGCTGTTTTTGTTAACCGTGATGTTCGCACGGCCCAGCGCCGCATCGGCTTCTTTACCGGTCAAGTTTTTGTCGACCAGATCAAGCAGGAACAGGTGGTTTTCAGTGCCGCCAGAAACCACTTTGTAGCCGCGGTTCAGGAACACTTCAACCATCGCTTTGGCGTTTTTCGCAACCTGCTGCTGGTAAACTTTGAACTCTGGCTCCATCGCTTCTTTCAGCGCCACAGCTTTTGCCGCGATCACGTGCATCAGCGGGCCGCCCTGTGCGCTTGGGAACACAGCGGAGTTCAGTTTTTTGTACAGCTCTTCGCTGCCGTCTTTTGCCAGGATCAGGCCGCCGCGCGGACCCGCCAGGGTTTTGTGGGTCGTGGTGGTAACAACGTGTGCATGCGGAACCGGGTTCGGGTATACGCCTGCAGCAATCAGACCGGCAACGTGTGCCATGTCGACGAACAGGTATGCACCGATGCTGTCAGCGATTTCACGCATTTTTGCCCAGTCAACCACACCGGAGTACGCAGAGAAGCCACCGATAATCATCTTCGGTTTGTGGGCCTGAGCCTGCTTAGCCATGTCTTCGTAGTCAATCTTGCCGGATTCATCGATGCCGTAAGGGACGATGTTGTACAGTTTGCCGGAGAAGTTGACCGGGGAACCGTGAGTCAGGTGACCGCCTTGCGCCAGGTTCATACCCAGAACGGTATCGCCCGGCTGCAGCAGCGCAGTGTAGACCGCGAAGTTAGCCTGAGAACCCGAGTGCGGTTGGACGTTAGCGTAGTCGGCACCAAACAGCTCTTTCGCGCGGTCAATCGCCAGTTGCTCAACGATATCCACATACTCGCAACCGCCGTAGTAGCGCTTGCCCGGATAACCTTCAGCGTATTTGTTGGTCAGCTGAGAACCCTGCGCCTGCATGACACGCGGGCTGGTGTAGTTTTCGGAGGCGATCAGTTCGATGTGCTCTTCCTGACGTACTTTTTCCTGCTCCATAGCCTGCCACAGTTCGGCATCATAATCGGCAATGTTCATTTCACGCTTTAACATCCGCATCTCCTGACTCAGCTAACAATAGAATTTCGGCCTAAAAAGGCAGTCCTGTTGGACGACGGCCAACAGTATAACCGAATCAATCTTCGATAACAGGTCTTGACAAAGGATTTTACGCAAACGATTACCTTCACAGCACACAAGGCTTTGGAGAATAATGACATGGCAAATTTCAACGGATTTCTTTTCAGGTTTGTGATGCAGATTTTTCAAGTTGTAACCTTTACAACGCAAAGTTACAAAGAACCATTTACAATGCAGGGGTATTTTTTATAAGATGTATTTGACATACATCATTAAAGCCTCAGATAAAGGAAGACCGTATGCTTGACGCACAAACCATCGCTACAGTGAAAGCCACTATTCCCCTGCTGGTCGAAACCGGCCCGAAACTGACCGCCCATTTCTACGATCGCATGTTTACGCATAACCCGGAACTCAAAGAAATTTTCAACATGAGTAACCAGCGTAATGGCGATCAGCGTGAAGCGTTGTTTAACGCTATCGCCGCTTACGCCAGCAATATCGACAACCTGGCGGCGCTGTTGCCTGCGGTCGAAAAAATTGCCCAGAAGCATACCAGCTTCCAGATTCAGCCTGAGCAGTACAACATCGTGGGCGGTCACCTGCTGGCAACGCTGGACGAGATGTTCAGCCCAGGGCAAGAAGTGCTGGACGCGTGGGGTAAAGCGTATGGCGTGCTGGCTAATGTCTTCATCAACCGCGAAGCGCAGATTTACAGTGAGAACGCCAACAAAAATGGCGGCTGGGAAGGTACTCGTCCCTTCCGCATTGTGGCAAAAACACCGCGTAGCGCATTAATTACCAGCTTTGAATTTGAACCCGTCGACGGCGGTACGGTGGCTGAATACCATCCGGGCCAGTATCTGGGCGTCTGGCTTAAGCCGGAAGGTTTCCCGCATCAGGAAATTCGTCAGTACTCTCTGACCCGCAAACCGGATGGCAAGGGCTACCGCATTGCTGTTAAGCGTGAAGACGGCGGTCAGGTTTCAAGCTGGCTGCATAATCATGCGAAAGTCGGTGACATCGTTCATTTAGCCGCACCGGCAGGCGATTTCTTTATGGATGTCGCCACCGATACTCCGGTGTCGCTGATTTCCGCAGGCGTTGGTCAGACCCCGATGCTGGCAATGCTGGATACACTGGCGAAAGCCGGACACACGGCGCAGGTAAACTGGTTCCACGCGGCAGAAAACGGCGATGTGCATGCCTTTGCTGATGAAGTGAATGAGCTGGGCAACTCACTGCCGCGCTTTAGTGCCCACACCTGGTATCGTGAACCGAATGAAGCAGACCGTGAAAAAGGCGCGTATGACAGCGTGGGCCTGATGGATCTGAATAAACTGGAAGGTGCAATCAGCGATCCGGCGATGCAGTTTTATCTGTGCGGTCCGGTCGGCTTTATGCAGTTTGCCGCGAAGCAGCTGATCGGTCTGGGTGTTAAGAACGAGAATATTCATTACGAATGCTTCGGTCCGCATAAAGTCCTGTAATTACGTCA
>NZ_SZXN01000056.1:19292-39026 GCF_005281195.1 Citrobacter sp. wls613 | reverse complement strand
GGCCTGATAAGGTGTTTACACCGCCATCCGGCAAGCACGGCGCGGCTTAAATTGCTGCGTCGTCTTCTTCGCCAGTACGGATACGCACCACGCGTGCCACGTCAAAGACAAAAATCTTACCGTCGCCAATTTTACCCGTTTGAGCCGTGCGAATAATGGTATCGACACAGGTATCCACGATGTCGTCGGTAACCACAATTTCAATTTTTACCTTCGGCAGAAAATCCACCATGTACTCCGCACCACGGTACAGCTCGGTATGGCCCTTCTGACGGCCAAAGCCTTTCACTTCCGTTACGGTCATACCGGTAATGCCCACTTCTGCCAGCGCTTCGCGGACGTCGTCGAGCTTGAAGGGTTTAATAATCGCATCAATCTTTTTCATGGTTTTCCTGTCGTTTTTATCGCGTAACCGGCTGCTCACCGTATCATAAATCAGTCGTATTTACGGTGCTACTCTTTAAAGTCGTTTGCATCCAGCTCGTGTCGAGAAAGCAATTTATAGAATTCGGTGCGGTTGCGCCCCGCCATTCGCGCTGCGTGGGTCACGTTGCCTTTGGTTATTTGCAGCAGCTTACGCAGGTAGTTCAGTTCAAACTGGTTACGCGCTTCAACAAAGGTTGGCAAGGCGGTATTTTCACCTTCCAGCGCCTGCTCCACCAGCGCGTCACTGATCACTGGCGATGAGGTGAGCGCCACGCATTGTTCGATAACGTTGACCAGTTGACGCACGTTGCCCGGCCAGCTGGCGGTCATTAAACGCTTCATGGCATCGGTCGAGAATGCGCGCACAAACGGTTTGTGCCGTTCAGCGGACTGACGCAGCAGATGGTTTGCCAGCAAGGGAATGTCTTCCGTACGTTCAGCCAGCGGCGGGATCTTCAGGCTCACCACGTTAAGGCGGTAGTAGAGATCCTCACGGAATTCGCCCCGCGCCATCGCTTTGGGTAAGTCGCGGTGCGTTGCGGAGACAATCCGCACGTCAATGTCGATATCACGGTTGCTGCCAAGGGGGCGAACTTTACGCTCCTGCAACACACGCAGCAATTTCACCTGCAATGGCGCGGGCATATCGCCTATCTCATCCAGAAACAGCGTCCCGCCCTCGGCGGCCTGAAATAGCCCCTCACGATTGCTCACCGCCCCGGTAAACGCGCCTCGCGCATGACCAAACAGCTCGGACTCGAGCAATTGTTCCGGCAACGCGCCGCAGTTAATCGCAATAAAAGGTTTGCTGCCGCGCGGGCTGGCGTTATGGATAGCCTGGGCAAAAATTTCTTTGCCGGTACCGCTTTGGCCGTTAATCAGCACGCTGACGTCCGATTGCGCCACCATACGCGCCTGCTCTAACAGACGCAGCATCAACGGGCTGCGGGTGACAACCGATTCGCGCCAGCCGTCATCGGTCGCCGGGGCAGATTGTTCCAGCGCCCCGTCAATGGCGTTGTATAACGCGTCTTTATCGACCGGTTTGGTCAGAAAACTAAACACGCCCTGCTGAGTTGCAGCTACCGCATCCGGAATTGAACCATGCGCGGTCAGGATAATAACCGGCATACCCGGCTGGACTTTCTGGATTTCGGTAAACAACTGCATGCCGTCCATTTCATCCATGCGCAGATCGCTGATGACCAGATCCACCTTTTCACGGTTAAGCACCCGTAACCCTTCCTGCCCGCTTTCCGCCGTCACGACGCTGTAGCCTTCACTGGTTAAACGCATGCCGAGTAATTTCAACAATCCCGGATCGTCATCGACCAGCAGCAAATGTGCGGGTTTACGGCTTATCATGGCGTTACCTCCTCGCTCGAGGACCCGGTGCCCCCGGCATCGTCAGGTGTGGAGAGTTTTTCATTCCCGTGCAGCGCATCAGGATTGTAACTGCCGGCAGGCTTGCGCGTGGAAAGCTGACGCTCAATGTCGGTCAGATTTTCCAGTTTGCGGGTAGTGAGATCGAGCTGCGTCTGCAAATGCTGTTGCTGCTGACGCAGCGTATCAAGATCGCTGTCTGACGACTGTTGAAGTTTGCTGTAGCGCATGCGCTCTTCGGCCAACTGTAACTGCAGAGTTTGGCCGCTAAACCAGACCTGATACAGCGGCCGTACCTGCGCCGGAATTTGCGGACTGAGCGCATCAAGTCGCGTCACCACATCTCGTCTTTCCGGCGGTGTGATATTGGCACTGGCGAGCAGGATCCCGCGCTTAAACGCGCCCTGCCAGGTGTCAGTGAGCTGGGTACTGGCTTCACTACGGGCTTGAACTGGCATCAGGCGGTCAGCACAGTCCATGGCACGCAGCCAGTACAACGGATTGCTGTCCGTAGACTGCCCCTGCAGTGACCAGATATCTGCGCACTCGGTTGAAAGGTAATCCGCCAACTGATGGGGCGGAATTTTCTCCTGTGAAGGATCGCCGATAATATGATCCACCGCGTTCGGCACACACCCCACCAGCGCCAGGCACGGCACGCTCAGCAATAATACGCGGCGGAAAAAATGTCGTTTAAGCATTCGGACAACAACGTGTGGCATACTCACCAGACTTAGATTCATTTTTAATGGTTTTTCATTGCAGATAGCGGCAGTTCGATGCGAAAACAAACGCCTTGCGCATAATCGTCGACCAGGTACAGCTCCCCCCGCATACGGCGGATGCAATCTCTGGCGATACTGAGTCCTAATCCGCTTCCTTTTACCGCCCCTTTTCGCTGATGGCTTCCCTGGAAAAAAGGCTCGAAGATCATGGTCTTTTCTGCTGGCGGAATCGGCTCGCCGGTATTCATTACGTCAATGTACACCGTCGCACCATGCAAGCTGCTGCGGATGCAAATGGTACCGGATTCAGCACCATAGTGCACCGCATTGGAATAAAGATTGTCCAGCACGCTCGTTAACAGCACCGGCTCTGCCAGACAGACGCTTTCTGCCAGCGCCACATCAGTATGTATCATTTTGGCGCGCGCGGGCAGACTATGTGCAGAAACCACTCTCTCCACGAGCGGCGTGATTTCAACCCTTTCCAGTTGAATCGCGTCATCGGCCAGCTTGCGGTTGTAATCAAGCAGTTGCTCAATCAGTTTTTGCAGATTGCGGCTGCTGTCATCCAAAATGCCGACAACTTCTTTTTGTTCCGGCGTCAGTGGGCCAACGACCTGATCGGCCAGCAGTTCGGTTCCCTCACGCATGCTCGCCAGCGGCGTTTTGAGTTCATGTGAAAGATGGCGTAAAAATTGATGCCGCTGAGATTCAAGCCACGACAGGCGCTCACTCAGCCAGATAATACGCTGCCCCACCGATCGCAGCTCTCGCGGACCGGTAAACGATACGGTATCGCCCAGCGAGCGGCCTTCCCCCAGACGGTTGATCATTCGTTCAATGGCTTTTACCGGACCGATGATCATCCGCGTGAACAGCAGCACCATCGCCAGGCTAACGAGAAACAGTACCAGTGCCTGCCAGCCAAAGAACTGACCACGTTCAGCAATTTCTTGTTGCAGCTGCTGGCCGCGCGAGAAGACCACGGTTCGCGTGGCCTGCACCATCTCGGTATTGGCATTGGCAAAAGCCTCAAGACGTTCAGCCGCCACACTGTCGGGGCCGCTGTTTTGACACTGCAACTGCGCGAGATCGTTCAGATCCTGGCGAAGCGCCTGATAGAGTTTGACGTCAGGCAACACACCCGCATGGGCATCCAGCATATCGCTGTAACGTTTACGCTGCCCCTGATAAACCTTCGCCAGTGTCGGGTCATCCAGCACGCAGTATTGCCGATAGCTGCGTTCCATCTCCAGTGCCGCGTTAGTCATCGCCTCACTCCGCCTGGCATCAATCAGCGTGGTGCGATTGGTTAGCGCCGCCTGGGCGCTTAGGGCATTCAGACTTTGCCATGCCTGCCAGGCCAGAACTAACAGAGGCAGCAGGATCAGCAAAAATGCCAGCGTAACCAACTGACGTAAAGACCGGGGGAAAACAGACCAGCGCTTCAAGGCGTTACTCTCAACGAAAAGGGATAGGACGATGCTAACTGAGGGGAACGCCAGATACAACAAAGCCGGGAATGACCCGGCTTTGTTATGGAATAAGGCGGTGCCTAACTCGACGTTTCGCCCGGAGTTTGATATGCGCAAGGCAAATATCAGAAGTTGGACGGCAGGCACCTTGTTGTGCGTCATTCGAAGTTTATGTAGCGCGTCCCGAAGGGGCTGACATAAGAAGGTGAATGAGCCACTGCTTAGTATTATGCAGCAAGCGTGCCAATATTCAAAACATTATATTAACACAATGATAAATATACAAAATATATTCATTTAATCGATGAATGGTTTTGGCTGTTTTTTGCGCTATGTGTCGCTAATTAGCAACACCTGTAGCACTTAAAAACAAAACACTTATAAATCAATTAATTAAATGTCTCTTTTTGACGACGCCACCCTACCCTCGATGTCGGGAATTCCCGACACTTTAATTTTGCGGCGCAAACACTGAGTTTATTGCCGGATGGCGGCGTAAACGCCTTATCCAGCCTACAACCGCTCTTCCCCGTAGGCCTGATAAGCGCAGCGCCATCAGGCAGTATCGCGCACATTACCAGATGACGGCGTAAACGCCTTATACGACCTACAACATAAAAAAAGCCCCTCACGTGGAGGGGCCTTGAACATCACACGGTCGTGTTAGCCGAGTTGTTTACGCGCGTTACGGAAGATGCGCATCCACGGGCTGTCCTCGCCCCAGTTTTCCGGGTGCCAGGAGTTGCTCACCGTGCGGAACACACGTTCCGGATGTGGCATCATGATCGTTACGCGGCCATTTTCGGTGGTCACCGCCGTGATCCCGTTTGGCGAACCGTTCGGGTTAGCCGGATAGGTTTCGGTGACCTTGCCAAAGTTGTCGACGAAACGTAACGCCACCAAACCTTTGCTTTCCAGTGCCGCCAAATGCGCATCATCACGGACTTCCACACGCCCTTCACCGTGAGAAACGGCAATCGGCATCATGGAACCCACCATACCCTGCAGCAACAGCGACGGGCTTTGCGTTACTTCTACCAGGCTAAAGCGCGCTTCAAAGCGATCGGAGTGGTTACGCACAAAACGTGGCCACAGGTCGCTACCCGGGATCAGTTCACGCAGATTAGACATCATCTGACAGCCGTTACACACCCCGAGCGCCAGCGTCTGCGGGCGATGGAAGAAGGTTTCAAACTCATCACGCACGCGGTTGTTGAACAGAATGGATTTCGCCCAACCTTCACCGGCACCTAATACGTCACCGTAAGAGAAGCCGCCACAGGCCACCAGCGCCTGGAAATTCCCCAGACCAATGCGCCCGCCCAGCAGATCGCTCATGTGAACGTCGATGGCGTCAAAGCCCGCACGGTGGAACGCCGCAGCCATTTCAACGTGAGAGTTAACACCCTGCTCGCGCAGCACGGCCACTTTGGGGCGTGCGCCGGTGGCGATGTACGGGGCTGCAACGTCTTCGTTAATATCAAACGACAGTTTTACGTTAAGACCGGGATCGGCATCGTTGGCTTTGGCGTCATGCTCCTGATCGGCACATTCCGGGTTGTCGCGCAGACGCTGCATCTGCCAGGTGGTTTCTGCCCACCACATACGAAGCGTGGAGCGGCTTTCGCTGAACACCGTCTGACCGTTGGCAGTAATCACAAAACGGTCGCTGGCTTCAGCCTGGCCAACATAGTGAACGCAGTCGCCGAGGCCATGCTGTGCCAGCAGCGCTTCTACCGCCTCACGATCCGCCGCGCGAACCTGAATCACCGCACCTAACTCTTCGTTAAACAGTGCCGCCAGGCGGTCATCGCCGAGCGTGCTGATATCCGCCTGAATACCGCAGTGACCGGTAAAGGCCATTTCCGCCAGCGTCACCAGCAGACCACCGTCAGAACGGTCGTGGTAGGCCAACAGCTTACGCGCAGCAACCAGCGCCTGCATGGTATCATAGAAGCCTTTCAACTGCGCAACGTTGCGGACATCCGCCGGTTTGTCGCCCAGTTGGCGATAGACCTGCGCCAGTGCAGTCGCACCCAACGCGTTATGACCCAGACCGAGGTCAATCAGCAGCAGGGCGTTGTCTTCGGTTGAGAGTTCAGGGGTGATGGTGTGACGGACATCTTCCACACGGGCAAACGCGGTGATCACCAGCGACAGCGGCGAGGTCATTTCGCGCTGTTCGTTGCCTTCCTGCCAGCGGGTTTTCATCGACATGGAGTCTTTACCCACCGGGATAGTCAGGCCAAGCGCCGGGCATAGCTCTTCCCCTACCGCTTTGACCGCTTCGTACAACCCGGCATCTTCGCCAGGGTGGCCGGCTGCCGCCATCCAGTTTGCGGAGAGCTTGATACGTTTGATATCGCCAATCTGCGTCGCCGCAATGTTGGTCAGCGCTTCCCCCACTGCCAGACGGGCAGAGGCAGAGAAGTCCAGCAGCGCAACCGGCGCACGCTCACCGAGAGACATCGCTTCACCATAATAGCTATCCAGGCTGGCGGTGGTCACTGCGCAGTTCGCTACCGGGATCTGCCACGGCCCGACCATTTGGTCGCGCGCTACCATGCCGGTGACGGTACGGTCGCCGATGGTTACGAGGAACGTTTTTTCTGCGACGGCAGGCAGGTGCAGCACGCGGTTGACCGCATCGGCCAGCGTAATCTGCTCACGCGCAAGCTGCTCGCCCTTCGCTTTCAGCGTTTGCACATTACGGGTCATTTTTGGTGTTTTGCCCAGCAGCACATCGAGCGGCAGGTCGATCGGCTGATTATCGAAATGACGGTCATTCATCGAAAGATGCTGCTCTTCGGTGGCCTCACCGATTACCGCATACGGTGCGCGCTCGCGCTTACACAGTTCGTCAAACAGGGGCAACTGATCTGCAGCAACCGCCAGGACGTAACGCTCCTGAGATTCGTTACACCAGATCTCCAGCGGACTCATGCCTGGCTCATCACTTAAGATATCGCGCAGCTCAAACTTACCGCCGCGTCCACCGTCACTGACCAGCTCAGGCATCGCATTAGACAGACCGCCCGCACCCACGTCGTGGATGAACAGAATCGGGTTCGCATCCCCCATCTGCCAGCAGCGGTCGATCACTTCCTGACAACGACGTTCCATTTCTGGGTTGTCGCGCTGTACGGAAGCAAAATCCAGATCGGCATCGGACTGGCCGGAGGCCATTGAAGACGCCGCCCCGCCGCCAAGCCCGATGTTCATTGCCGGACCGCCGAGGACGATCAGTTTGGCACCGACGACGATCTCACCTTTCTGCACGTGATCGGCGCGAATGTTGCCGATCCCACCGGCCAGCATGATGGGTTTGTGATAGCCGCGCAGCTCTTCACCGTTGTGGCTATTCACTTTTTCTTCATAGGTACGGAAATAGCCGGTCAACGCCGGGCGACCGAATTCGTTGTTAAACGCCGCGCCGCCCAGCGGGCCGTCAGTCATGATATCCAGTGCGGTAACGATCCGATCCGGCTTGCCGAAATCTTCTTCCCACGGCTGTTCAAAGCCCGGAATACGCAGGTTGGACACGGAGAAACCCACCAGCCCAGCTTTCGGCTTCGCGCCACGCCCGGTCGCACCCTCGTCGCGGATTTCACCGCCGGAGCCAGTTGCTGCGCCCGGCCATGGAGAGATAGCGGTCGGGTGGTTGTGGGTTTCGACCTTCATCAGGATATGCGCAGGCTCCTGATGGAAATCATAACGACCGGTTTGATGGTCGGCGAAGTAGCGCCCGACCTCAGAGCCTTCCATCACTGCCGCGTTGTCTTTATAGGCAGACAAGACGTGATCCGGCGTGGTTTCGAAGGTGTTTTTAATCATCTTGAACAGCGACTTCGGCTGCGGTTTACCGTCGATTACCCAGTCGGCGTTAAAAATTTTATGGCGGCAGTGCTCAGAGTTGGCCTGCGCAAACATGTACAGCTCGATGTCGTTCGGGTTGCGTCCCAGTTTGATAAACGCATCCTGTAAATAGTCGATTTCATCGTCTGCCAGCGCCAGACCCAAACGCAGGTTCGCGTCGATCAGCGCCTGGCGACCTGTACCCAGCAGGTCAACGCTAGAAACCGGCGCCGGCTGGTGATGAGCAAACAACGCTTGTGCATCGTCCAGCGCAGAGAAAACCGTTTCCATCATGCGGTCGTGTAACACCGCAGCCACTTCCTGCCACTGTTCAGCGCTTAGCGTGGAGGCTTCAACATAGTAGGCAACACCACGTTCCAGACGGCTAATCTGTTGCAAGCCGCAGTTATGGGCAATATCAGTCGCTTTAGAAGACCAGGGGGAGATGGTTCCCGGGCGAGGCGTAACCAGCAGCAGCTTGCCCTCAGGGACGTGGCTGCTGAGACTCGGACCGTATTGCAACAAGCGTGCAAGTTGCGCATGCTCATCCTCGTTTAACGGGGCATTCAGGTCAGCAAAATGGACATACTCGGCGTAAATAGTGTGAACCTGAAGATTGGCCGCCTGAAAACGCGCCAGCAATTTGTTAATACGGAATGCAGACAGTGCAGGCGAACCACGCAGAATTTCCATCATAAGTCTCTCGTCTTCGAAGCGCCTGAGGCGCTTATAAGTGTGCGCAAGGGGGGAAACGGGCGTCATTATAAAGAATCTGCCGCGCCGACGAAACCGTTTGCGTCGAAATAAAATCACAACCGTCAGTTATCCTCAAATGCTGCCCCCCTGCTGAAGGAGTTGCCAACTGACGCAAGTTTAAGCAAAATGCCGCTCATTGATGATGAATTCACTTCTTAATCGCGAGCATAGCAGGCTGAAACAACGCACGGTTCAGAGAATTAACTAATTGAAAAAATTAAAGATTAATTATCTGTTTATCGGCATTTTGACGTTGCTGCTGGCAGCGGCCTTGTGGCCATCCATTCCTTGGTTCGGTAAAGCCGACAATCGTATCGCCGCCATTCAATCGCGGGGAGAGCTGCGCGTCAGTACCATTGACTCTCCGTTAACGCATTCCACTCTTACCGGGAAACGCTTCGGGCTGGATTATGAGCTGGCCCAACAGTTCGCCCGTTATTTAGGCGTGAAGTTAAAAATCACCGTGCGCCAGAATATCAGCCAGCTTTTTGACGACCTCGACAACGGCAAGGCCGATCTGCTCGCCGCCGGTCTGGTCTATAACAGCGAACGGGTCAAAAATTACCAGCCAGGCCCCACCTACTACTCGGTTTCCCAGCAACTGGTGTATCGGGTCGGGCAATATCGTCCACGCACCCTGGCCAACGTGACAGATAAACAGTTGACTATCGCCCCCGGGCACGTGGTGGTGAATGACCTGCAACACCTGAAAGAAACAAAATTTCCTGAGCTGAGCTGGAAGATCGATGATAAAAAGGGCACCACGGAACTGCTCGATGATGTCATCAACGGCAAGCTGGACTACACCATTGCCGATTCCGTAGCGATAAGTCTGTATCAGCGCGTACACCCTGAACTGGCCGTCGCACTGGATGTCTCTGACGAACAACCGGTGACCTGGTTTAGCCCGCTGGACGATGACAATACACTTTCCGCCGCCCTGCTTGATTTCTTTAACACCATCAATGAAGACGGGTTACTGGCGCGGCTGGAAGAAAAATATCTCGGGCATGGCAATGATTTTGACTATGTCGATACCCGCACGTTCTTACGGGCGGTCGACAGCGTATTGCCTGATCTCAAGCCGCTGTTTGAGAAATATGCGCAAGAGATAGACTGGCGATTGCTGGCGGCCATCTCTTATCAGGAATCGCACTGGGATGCGCAGGCCACCTCGCCGACCGGCGTACGTGGTCTGATGATGCTGACCAAAAATACCGCCCAGAGTCTGGGATTAACGGACCGAACCGACGCCGAGCAAAGCATCAGCGGGGGCGCTCGCTATCTGCAAGATATGATGAGTAAAGTTCCGGATACCGTCCCCGAGGGCGAACGGATCTGGTTTGCGCTTGCCGCCTATAATATGGGGTATGCGCATATGCTGGATGCCCGCGCGCTGACGGTAAAAACCAAAGGTAACCCGGACAGTTGGGCCGACGTAAAACAGCGCTTGCCGCTGCTCAGCCAAAAGCCCTGGTACAAAAAACTGACCTATGGCTATGCACGCGGCCACGAAGCCTATGCCTACGTAGAGAATATCCGTAAGTATCAGATAAGTCTGGTGGGATATCTGCAGGAGAAAGAAAAGCAGGCGATCGAAACGCAGCAACTGGCGCAGGATTATCCGGCGGTTTCGCCCGCAGAGTTGTTAGGGAAAGAGAAATTTCCGCTCTCAGCGTTTCTCTCGCAAACCTCGTCGAACTATCTGACGCACACCCCTTCACTGCTGTTTTCCCCGCAGAAGAAGGAGGAAAAGTAGTGGCATGCTCATGCCGGATGGCGGCTTAAAAGCCTTATCCGGCCTACCGCTGTAATCACTCCGTGACGGACTTTTTCAGGGCTTTAATTTCCTGACGACGCATACGGAAGAAGTCACTGAGCAGGGTGGCGCATTCATCACGCAATATGCCTTCTGTCACCTCAACCCGGTGATTCATGCCCGGATGATGCAGTACATCCATTAACGAACCTGCGGCCCCCGTTTTCGCATCACGCGCACCAAATACCACCCGACCGATACGGCTGTGTACCATTGCACCCGCACACATCACACATGGCTCAAGGGTGACGTACAGTGTGGCATCCAGTAAACGGTAATTTTGCAGGACCAGCCCGCCCTGACGCAGCGCCATGATTTCAGCATGAGCGGTGGGATCGTGATGACCAATCGGCCGATTCCAGCCTTCGCCAATTACACGATTGTTATGCACCAGAACCGCGCCTACCGGAACCTCACGCTCATCCCAGGCGCGCTTTGCTAGCGTTAACGCATGACGCATCCAGTATTCGTGGCTAAATTCAACATCAGACAAAGGCAGAACTCCAGTAATCAAAGCGGGCGCATTATACACAGACGCTATCGTTTACTCTATTCGAGTTGCTGCAGCTCTCCACGCGGCGTGACGCGCCAACGATGCTGGCAGAACGAGAGCAGCGGATTGTCCTGCTTACTGTCGCTGTAGCCGCTATACAGCGCCAGTGGGGCGCCAATCTGGCGTTCCAGTTGGGTGACTTTCTCATGGCCGAGGCAGCGTAAAGGCAGCACCCAGCCACCGTAACCGCGCGCCATTTGACTGGCGATAAGATTCACCCGAGGCAGCCACGGGGTGTCGAAGTAAACCTGCTCGACCAGCGACTGCGGGGAACCGGTGATCAGCCAAATATCCGCATCAGAGCTTAACAGATAGGTGGTCAGACGCTGCTGCACCAGCGGAAACGCCGTCACGTGATGGCGAAACCAACGCACAAAATCAGCTTGGTGGGCTTTAAGGCGTGCTTCTCGCCGACCAAAAGTGCATCCCCACAGGAGCAAACTCATTGGCCAACGGGCGGCGCGCCCTTTGATCAACATCGCCACCGCGATAATCGGTAACAGCGGCAGTACAAGCAGCGCATTCAACGGTTGGCGGCGCAGCAGATAACGCAGAAAACTACCGAACATATCCTGCTGGTGTAACGTACCATCCAAATCAAAAAAAACAACGCGACGCTCGTGATTGGTCAAACCTTAGTCCTCAGGATCGTTGAACCCCAATAGCCAGGTAAACAAGAACCCGGCGATAACCGCTACCAGATAGCCTAACAGATAGAACATCACTTTTCCGGCAACAATCGTCAGCGCCAGCGGTAATCCCGAGATACCAAAGGTGATAACCGTCGCCACTTTCCAGTAGCTGATCAGCGCCCCACCGACCGCACCACCGAGGCAAGCGCCGATAAACGGTTTACCCAGCGGCAGCGTTACGCCAAAAATCAACGGCTCGCCAATGCCCAGTAACCCGACCGGCAGCGCGCCTTTGATCACTTTTTTCAGTCGTGCGTTACGGGTTTTCATCAGAACAGCAATTGCGGCGCCAATCTGACCGACCCCGGCCATCGCCAGGATGGGAAATAGCGCGTTATAGCCATGCGCCTGCACCAGTTCCACGTGAATCGGCACCAGTCCCTGATGGAGTCCGGTGAGCACCAGCGGCAGAAACGTTCCCGCCAGCACCGCGCCGACCAGGAAACCGCCGCGATCAATCGCCCAGGAGGCGCCGTGGGCAATGGACTCGGAGATCCAGCCACCGAGCGGTTGTAGCGCCACAATCGCAACCGTCCCGGTAATCAGGGTGGTCAGCAACGGATTAAGGATCAACTCCAGCGATTCCGGCAACACCTCGCGGAATTTGCGCTCTATCCAGCACATTAACGCCACCACCAGCAGCACCGCAATCACCCCGCCACGCCCGGGCTGTAGCGCCTCGCCAAACAGGGTAATTTGCGCTAGCTGTGGGCTGGAGAGAATGCCGGCCATTACGCCGCCCATTGCCAGCGAACCCCCAAACACTTTGGCCGTATTCACCCCCACCAGAATATTCATGATGGCAAAAACGGCGCTGCCGAAAATACCTAACAGCCCCAGCATATTGGGATAATGGGTGGCAAAGTCGCCCACAATATCAGGGCGCTTGAGGATATTGATAATACCGGTAATCAAACCGGAGGCGATAAACGCCGGGATCAGCGGAATAAAGACGTTTGCCAGTTTACGCAGCGCATCGCTCATTGGCGCTTTGTACTTCGCTTTCACCTGAGATTTTGTGCGTTCAATGTCGTGTGCATGCGGACGTTCGCCGTCATCAGCAATCAGAGAACGCATGGCATCCACCACTTTGGCGGCCTTACCGGGACCGACAATAATCTGATGCTGCGCCCCCTGCTTCACATAGCCGCTGACGCCGGGCAGCTGCTTCAGCCGGGGAATATCCAGTTGGTCGTCATCCTGGACTTCTACCCTGACGCGGGTCATACAGTTTTCCAGGCGCAGAATATTTTTTTCTCCGCCAACCCCCAGCAGAATATCGCTGGCAAGCGCCGCCGTTTTGTCCATATGTACCTCTTAGTGTTCTAACGCCGCGCGTAAAAAACCCTGGTGAGCGGAGAGTTTTGCCCTGGCTGCCGTCGCGTCTAGCCCGGTCAGCGCCATCAGAATGGCGGGCTTAACGTCAAAGTCGGTCTGCTTCAGTAACGTTTCAGCGTCTTCGCGCGAAATGCCGGTAGCTTCCACCACCATCCGGCAGGCCCGATCGACCAGTTTGGCGTTGGTCGCTTTCATATCCACCATCAGGTTCTGATACACCTTGCCAAACTTCACCATCGCACCGGTGGAAATCATATTTAGCACCAGTTTCTGCGCGGTGCCCGACTTCAGACGGGTTGAACCGGTCAGCGCCTCCGGACCAACCACCACGGAGATGGCGATATCCGCTTCACGGGCAATAGGTGAGTCCGGATTACAGGAAATCGCGACCGTCGTACAGCCCACCGCATGCGCATATTTCAGGCCGCCAATCACATACGGTGTCCGACCCGATGCCGCCAGACCGACAACCAGATCCTGCGCGGTCAGATTCAGCGCCCGCAGGTCATCTTCCCCAAGCTGCGAGTTATCTTCTGCGCCTTCAACCGCTTTTAATAACGCCCCTGGCCCACCGGCAATCAGCCCAACCACTAATCCATGCGGTACACCAAAAGTCGGCGGACATTCTGAGGCATCCAGCACGCCGAGACGTCCGCTGGTCCCTGCCCCCATGTAAATAATCCGCCCGCCTGCTTTAAGTGCCTGCGCAGCCGCATCAACCGCCTGCGCAACTTCAGACAGTGTCGCTTTTACTGCTTCCGCTACCAGCGTATCCTGTTGATTAAAACGATGTACCAGCTCAAGCGTTGATAACGCATCGAGATCCATCGTTTGTGGATTGCGGGTTTCTGACACTAACGCACCGAGATTCATTTTTGTTCCTTAGGAATTTTTAATTCATAATAATCCGTCATAATGGAATATTATATTCACTCAGGCGAGTGAAATGTTGTTTTGTAATCGCCATCACGTTTTCGCCAGGAGACAGCATGAACTGTTTGATTCGCATTCGTCAGCGTTACCCTGACCTCGCACAAAGCGATAAAAAGCTTGCGGATTATCTTCTTACGCAACCAGATAATGTGCGTCATCTCAGCTCTCAGCAGCTAGCTTTTGAAGCGGGCGTTAGCCAGTCCAGCGTCGTGAAGTTCGCGCAGAAAATGGGCTTTAAAGGCTTCCCGGCCCTCAAATTGGCGATCAGCGAAGCGCTGGCCAGCAATCCCAATCCGCATTCGGTTCCGGTGCACAATCAGATCCGCGGTGACGATCCTATGCGACTGGTAGGTGAGAAGCTAATTAAGGAGAACGTGGCAGCGATGCATGCCACGCTGGACGTCAATAGCGAAGACAAACTAATGGAAAGCGTCACGATGCTGCGCACAGCCAGGCGCATTATCCTCACCGGCATTGGCGCCTCGGGCCTGGTGGCGCAAAATTTTGCCTGGAAGCTATTGAAGATAGGATTTAATGCGGTCGTTGAACGCGATATGCATGCCCTGCTGGCGACCGTACAGGCGCTGGATTCAAACGATCTGCTGCTGGCCATTTCGTATAGCGGAGAGCGACGCGAACTCAATCTGGCCGCGGATGAAACATTACGCACCGGGGCAAAAATCCTCGCCATCACTGGCTTTACTCCCAATGCCCTACAGCAGCGCGCCACCCGTTGCCTGTACACCATTGCCGAAGAACAGGCCACGCGCAGTGCCGCAATTTCATCAACGCATGCGCAAATGATGTTGACTGATTTACTGTTTATGGCGCTGGTGCAGCAAGATCTCGAACATGCCCCGGAGCGGATCCGCCACAGCGAAGCGCTGGTAAAAAAACTGGTTTGAGCAAAGAATGCGCGTATAATGCCCGCCCGATTTGTGATGTTTTGAGAGTTTCCTGATGGCCCTGTTAATCACTAAAAAGTGTATCAATTGCGATATGTGCGAACCCGAATGCCCGAATGAGGCCATTTCAATGGGTGACAGCATTTACGAGATTAACAGCGACAAGTGTACGGAATGCGTAGGTCATTACGACACGCCAACCTGTCAAAAGGTGTGCCCGATCCCCAATACTATTTTGAAAGATCCGGCACATATCGAAACAGAAGAACAGCTGTGGGATAAGTTTGTGTTAATGCATCACGCAGACAAGCTTTAACTCTCAATAATGACCGTGGCGCAGGCATAGTGACGTTCATCGGCCAGCGTCACGTGCATATGCATAACACCGAGCTTCTCCGCCAGTTTTAACGCCTCTCCCCATAACCGCAAACGCGGCTTGCCGAGTTCATCGTTGAACACTTCGAACTGATTAAATGCCAGCCCGTTACGAATGCCGGTGCCAAAGGCTTTTGCCGCCGCCTCTTTTACCGCAAAACGCTTCGCCAGAAAACGCACCGGCTGCTGATGCGTTTCCCAAATGGTCCATTCGTTGTCGCTGAGGACGCGTCTGGCCAGCCGATCGCCGGAACGGGAGATCACCGCTTCAATGCGCGCAATCTCCACGATGTCCGTGCCTAATCCCAGAATCGCCATTAGCCACGCGCTTCCAGCATTAGACGTTTCATTTCCACTACGGCGTCTTTCAGACCGCTCATCACCGCACGTCCGATGATCGCATGACCAATGTTCAGCTCGTGCATTTCCGGGATCCGCGCAATAGCTTTGACGTTATGGTAAGTCAGGCCGTGGCCGGCGTTCACCTTCAGACCCAGGCTGGCAGCAAAGGTCGCAGCTTTGGCGATACGTGCCAGTTCGCTGGCCTGTTCAGCATCGGTTTTCGCATCAGCATAGCAGCCGGTGTGAATTTCAATATACGGCGCGCCAACATCAGCAGCCGCTTTAATTTGTTCTTCATCGGCATCGATAAACAGCGAGACCATGATCCCCGCATCCGCCAGACGCTTGCAGGCATCACGCATTTTGTCGCGTTGACCCGCCACATCCAAGCCGCCTTCAGTGGTGACTTCCTGACGTTTTTCCGGCACCAGGCAGCAGAAATGCGGCTTGGTTTCAACCGCGATGGCCAGCATCTCTTCCGTCACCGCCATTTCCAGATTCATACGTGTATCCAGCGTTTGACGCAGAATTCGCACGTCTCTGTCAGTAATATGACGACGGTCTTCACGCAGATGAACGGTGATCCCATCCGCCCCCGCTTGCTCAACGATAAATGCCGCCTGAACCGGGTCCGGGTATGCGGTGCCGCGTGCGTTACGTAAAGTGGCAATGTGGTCAATGTTGACGCCTAACAGTAATTCGGCCATGACAATCCTCGTTAATCATTATTTGTTTTTACTGCGCGTTTTGGCAAAAATTGCCGGAACAGTTCCCGGCTTTTTAACGGCTTACCACCAAGATACGGCTTTAACGCCATGCGGGTAAAGCGTTTCGCGGCACGTAACGTATCGGCATCCGGAAATTCACGCGATGCAAGTGCTTTGAGATGGCGTCCGGTAAAGGTGTTGTTATCAATAACGATGCTGGCGATAAACCCTTTTTCTTCCCGATAGCGATAGGTCATGGTGTCGTCCACCGGTTCACCGCTGCCCGCACAGTGGGCAAAATCCACGCCGTAGCCCAGATGACCGAGCAACGCCAGCTCAAAGCGACGCAGGGCGGGCTCTGGTGAACCGGATGTGCCTGCCAACGCCTGGATACAGTTCAGGTAATCGAAAAAGAGTTCAGAAAAGCGGGTCTCGTACTCAAGCACGCGAGAAATGAGTTCGTTGATATACAGACCGCTGTACAGCGTGATTCCGCTAAGCGGAAGTGCCAGAGAGACGGCTTCAGCGCTACGTAGGGTTTTGACCTCACCACGTCCACCAAAGCGAAGTAATAATGGGGTAAAAGGCTGGAGTGCGCCTTTCAGATTGGAACGTTTGGAACGTGCGCCTTTAGCCACAAGGCGCACGCGACCCGACTCTTCCGTGAAAACGTCCAGCACTAAACTGGTTTCGCTCCAGGGGCGACTATGCAGGACAAATGCGCGTTGCCATCCATCCATCATAATACTCGTCGTCTTTCAGAGGAAGGGTTTAGACGTCGTCGCCGTAACCGAGACTGCGCAGCGCGCGTTCGTCATCGGCCCAGCCAGATTTCACTTTCACCCACAGTTCAAGGTGCACAGGCGCTTCGAACATTTCCTGCATGTCTTTACGTGCTTCAATACCGATGGTTTTAATTTTGGCCCCTTTGTTGCCAATTACCATCTTCTTCTGCCCTTCGCGTTCGACAAGGATCAGGCCGTTGATATCGTAGCCGCCACGTTCGTTAGGGATAAAGCGCTCAATCTCAACGGTCACAGAATACGGCAGTTCAGCACCGAGGAAACGCATCAGCTTTTCACGGATGATTTCAGAGGCCATAAAGCGCTGCGAGCGGTCGGTGATGTAATCTTCCGGGAAGTGATGAATCGCTTCCGGCAGATGCTTACGCACGATGCCCGCAACGGTATCGACATTCATGCCGGTTTCGGCAGACATCGGTACGATGTCGAGGAAGTTCATCTGGCTTGCCAGGAACTGCAGGTGCGGCAGCAGATCGGCTTTTTCCTGGACGTTATCCACTTTGTTGACCGCCAGGATAACCGGAGCTTTACCGTCACGCAGTTTGTTCAGCACCATTTCGTCGTCCGGCGTCCAGCGCGTGCCCTCTACGACGAAAATAATCAATTCAACGTCACCAATAGAACTGCTGGCCGCTTTGTTCATCAGGCGGTTGATGGCACGCTTTTCTTCCATGTGCAGGCCCGGGGTATCAACATAAATAGCCTGATACGCGCCTTCGGTATGAATACCGACAATGCGGTGACGGGTCGTCTGCGCCTTACGGGAGGTAATGGAAATCTTCTGCCCAAGCAGATTATTCAACAGGGTGGATTTACCAACGTTCGGGCGACCGACGATGGCAATAAATCCGCAATAGGTTTTTTCTTCGCTCATTCCAGCTCCAGTTTTTTCAACGCCTGTTCGGCGGCAGCCTGCTCAGCCTTACGACGGCTCGAACCTGTGCCAACCACCGGTTCACTCAGGCCGCTAACCTGGCAGTGGATAGTAAATTCTTGATCGTGCGCTTCGCCACGGACCTGTACTACCAGATAAGACGGCAGCGGCAGGTGGCGACCCTGCAAGTATTCCTGCAAACGCGTTTTCGGATCTTTTTGTTTGTCGCCCGGACTAATTTCATCCAGACGGGTTTGATACCAGTTAAGGATCAGTTGTTCAACAGTCTGAATATCACTGTCGAGGAAGACGCCGCCGATCAGTGCTTCGACGGTATCAGCCAGAATAGATTCACGACGGAAGCCGCCGCTTTTCAGTTCGCCCGGCCCCAAACGTAAACATTCGCCGAGATCAAACTCACGGGCTAATTCAGCCAGCGTATTACCGCGCACCAGCGTGGCGCGCATGCGACTCATATCACCTTCGTCCACACGCGGAAAACGATGATACAACGCATTGGCAATAACAAAGCTCAAAATAGAGTCGCCTAAAAATTCTAAACGCTCGTTATGTTTGCTGCTGGCACTGCGGTGAGTTAATGCCTGCTGCAACAGTTCCTGATGATTAAAAGTGTAGCCCAGCTTCCGTTGAAGCCGATTAATTACGATGGGGTTCATGCGATACCAATAAATGAATGCGTCAACAATCCAGCACACGAAACAGACCTGATATACATCACTCGGTTAGCCGTTTCGGCGTCGCCTGAATGCGCTTGTATACGAATCAACGCTGTTTCGTGTGCCGTGGCAACCTGACGGTGCCAACCTAAAACTACGGGGGAATATTCTATACACAACGACAAGGGATGTCGTTAGTCTGCGGGAATTTATCCGAGAAATAATTCACGTTGCCGCCATTATGACGACAACGTGAACGATTATCAGCAATTAATGAATACCACCAATACGGCTTAAACGAACACCGGTCGGCCATTCACCTTCTTGCTTGTCGAAACTCATCCAGATGCCCGTCGCTTTACCCACCAGATTCGCTTCCGGTACAAATCCCCAGTAACGGCTGTCCGCGCTGTTGTCGCGGTTATCACCCATCATGAAGTAGTGTCCCGGTGGAACAATCCAGGTCGCCAGTTGCTGCCCCGGTTGGCGGTAGTACATCCCCACCTGATCCTGCGCGATTGGCACGGTCAGAATGCGGTGCGTCACCTCGCCCAGCGTCTCTTTACGTTCGGTCAGGCGAATACCGTTATCTTTCGTTTCGCTCAGCGGCAGTTCGAAGAAACCACTGGTCGCTTCGCCACCGTTACGACGTGCAAACGTCTGCACGAAATCACTCGGCTGAACGTCAGAGTACGTGACCGGCAATGCGTTTTGACACGCCTGACCGGAGCGGCATCCTGGCTGGATCGTGACCTCTTTCGCCACTGGATCGTACGTCACTTTGTCTCCCGGTAAACCGACAGCGCGTTTGATGTAGTCCAGGCGCGGATCCTCCGGGTATTTAAACACCACGACATCACCGCGTTTCGGATGGCCCGTTTCGATCAGTGTTTTCTGATAAATCGGATCTTTAATTCCGTAGGCAAATTTCTCCACCAGAATAAAATCACCAATTAACAGCGTCGGCATCATCGAACCCGATGGGATCTGGAACGGCTCATAAATAAATGAACGCACCACCAGTACAATCGCCAGTACCGGGAACACGGATGCTCCGGTTTCCAGCCAGCCCGGCTTCGGGGAGACTTTTTTCAGC
>NZ_SZXN01000056.1:10081-19235 GCF_005281195.1 Citrobacter sp. wls613 | reverse complement strand
GGCTTGTGCCGCTGCCTGACGCTCTCGGCGTTTTGGCGCAAAGATAAATTTATCTACGCACCATAAAATGCCCGTCACCAGTGTGGCAATCACCAGAATCAGGGCAAACATATTCGCCATGCCAACTCCTTAGGATTATTTGCTGTCTTTACCGACATGCAGAATGGCGAGGAACGCTTCCTGAGGCAGCTCGACGTTACCGATCTGCTTCATGCGTTTTTTACCTTCTTTCTGTTTCTGCAGCAGCTTTTTCTTACGGCTAATATCACCGCCATAGCACTTAGCCAGAACGTTTTTACGCAGCTGCTTAACCGTTGAACGCGCAATGATGTGCGTACCAATGGCTGCCTGAATCGCGATATCAAACTGCTGGCGTGGGATCAGTTCTTTCATCTTTTCCACCAGCTCACGGCCGCGGCTCTGTGAGTTATCACGGTGGGTAATGAGCGCCAGCGCATCAACACGCTCGTTGTTGATCAGAACATCAACGCGCACCATGTCAGAGGCCTGGAAGCGTTTGAAGTTATAGTCCAGTGACGCATAGCCACGAGACGTTGACTTCAGGCGGTCGAAGAAGTCGAGCACCACTTCTGCCATCGGGATTTCATAGGTCAGCGCCACCTGGTTACCGTGGTAAACCATGTTGGTCTGTACGCCACGCTTCTCGATACACAGCGTGATAACGTTGCCGAGATATGCCTGAGGCAGCAGCATATGACACTCAGCGATCGGCTCGCGCAGCTCATAGATGTTGTTCAGCGGCGGCAGTTTGGACGGGCTATCGACATAGATAGTCTCTTTACCCGTGGTTTCAACTTCGTAAACAACGGTCGGTGCAGTGGTGATCAGGTCCAGATCGTATTCACGTTCCAGACGTTCCTGAATGATCTCCATGTGCAGCAAACCAAGGAAGCCACAGCGGAAGCCGAAGCCCAGCGCGGTAGAGCTTTCCGGTTCATAGAACAGGGAGGCATCGTTCAGGCTCAGCTTACCTAACGCATCACGGAAGTTTTCGTAATCGTCAGAGCTGACCGGGAACAGACCGGCGTAAACCTGCGGTTTCACCTTTTTAAATCCTGGCAGCGCTTTATCTGCCGGATTACGTGCCTGAGTCAGCGTATCGCCGACCGGGGCACCGAGGATGTCTTTAATCGCACAAACCAGCCAACCCACTTCGCCGCACTTCAGTTCGGTACGGTCAACCTGCTTAGGCGTGAAGATCCCCAGACGGTCAGCGTTATACACCTGCCCGGTGCTCATCACTTTGATTTTGTCGCCTTTGCGCATGGTGCCGTTTTTAATACGTACCAGCGAGACCACACCCAGATAGTTATCGAACCAGGAGTCAATGATCAGCGCCTGCAGCGGGCCTTCCGGGTCACCTTCCGGCGGCGGAATTTCGCGCACCAGACGTTCCAGAACGTCGGTCACGCCGACGCCGGTTTTCGCCGAGCAACGAACCGCATCTGTCGCATCGATACCGACGATATCTTCGATCTCTTCCGCTACACGCTCAGGATCGGCAGCCGGCAGGTCAATTTTGTTCAGTACAGGCACCACCTCGAGATCCATTTCCAGGGCGGTATAGCAGTTAGCCAGCGTTTGCGCTTCAACACCCTGTCCGGCGTCAACCACCAGCAGAGCGCCTTCACAGGCGGCAAGCGAGCGCGAAACTTCATACGAGAAGTCAACGTGGCCCGGCGTGTCGATAAAGTTAAGCTGGTAGGTTTCACCATCAGATGATTTGAAATCGAGCGTCACGCTCTGCGCTTTGATAGTAATACCGCGCTCACGCTCAAGATCCATCGAGTCGAGAACCTGCGCTTCCATTTCACGGTCAGACAGGCCACCGCAGATCTGGATAATACGGTCAGACAGCGTTGATTTACCGTGGTCGATGTGAGCTATGATTGAAAAGTTACGTATGTTCTTCATATAGTGTAATTATTGTGCCTTACGCCTGCCTGGGCAGGCTTTGAGAAGTCGCTGTTCTGAGCTTAACGTCGGTTTAAGTGAAACGCCGCATTCTACACTACAACGCTGAGGCGAGGAAATGTTCATAGAGCAAGGATGGCGGGAACTGGAAACAACTTAGCAAAGTCAGTGAAACTTTTACCGAAGTACGGCGAAAGTGCGCTTATCAGGCCTACGTAGTAACGGTCCTGTAGGCCTGATAAGCGCAGCGCCATCAGGCCTATATATCACTGGTGTGTTTCGACGCGAAGAAGGTCAGGCGGGAGAGCAACATTGAGAATCACCGGTTGCCAGGCCTCACGTTCAGCCAGCTTGCGTGAGAAACCACGAGCAATCAGGAATCCACCCACACCGCCCAGTATCGCACCGCTTAACGCGGCGATATCGCTGCCAAACAACACCTGGAACAATGCGGCAAAAACAAACAGCCCCGCCAGCGGAGACAGATAGACTAACATTGCCGAGCCCAACAGGCTGCCTTCAGCAATGCCTAGCTCAACTTTCTGACCGGGAGCCAGCGGTTCAACGCTAGGCACCACAATGGTGTGCGTTGTCTGCGGTCCCAGTTTATTCAGCACACGGCTTCCGCATCCGGCCCTTGAGGCACAGCTGCTGCACGACGCTTTAACGTCACAGCTGACTGTCGCCAGGCCATTTTGCCAGGAAACAACCGTTGCCCACTCTTTGATCATTGTGCAGCCCTGAACTTGATATTGTCCGCGATGCGCTTCGCCGTTTGCGGCGGAAGTTCACCAACGATAGTGATTTCGGCATTATCTCGTACGCTGGTACTGACCGTGCGGCGTCCGGTACGCAGGAGCTGATCGGCGCTGTTTTGCTGCGCGCGGTTCACATTCACAGAGAAGCTGAACAGCCCGTCAGAATAAAGACGCGATTCAATCGGCATATTGTCCATCGTCGGCAGTGGACGACGGCTGCTAGAGACTTCACTGAATCCTTGCGGCAACCACGATGGGCTCCAGTTGAAGTTGGTTTTCTCGCCTGCGGGAACGGATAGCAACGGCGGCAGGTTGGCTTTTGCCAGCGTCTGCATGCTGTCTCCAACGCCGCTATTCACAGTAAAAGCGATCACGCGGAACTGTTCCAGCGTTTCGCCATCCCGGTCAAGAAGATCGACGCGCATCGGTAGCTTAGTTTCGGTGTCCATCCAGACAATGTAGCTGTAACGAGTCCCGTCACGCGCCACGACGCGGAGCACTTCACAAAGCCTGTCGGCAATACGGGTTCGGCCTACCGAGATAAAATCATAGTAGGGTGCGAGACGTTTAAAGTCGGTGTAAATCAGAGATGGCAGAGAATCAACAATATAATCACCGTTCAGCGTGAACGGTTCGAGCCCCGGCTCAAAATAGCTGATCTCATTCCCACGTTGTACGACTTCCCGGCGTGGTCCATCTAATTGCAACAGTTGTGCAAGCGGACGGTTATCCAGACGAGCATGACGATAACGTAGGGATTCAACACCCTGTTTATTGATGCTGACGAAGGACAGCTCATAGGTGAGCGACTGGCTGGCCAGATTCATCTGCTGCAATAACGCCCCGGACGCAGGAGTGGCCGAGGCGTTGACAGAGAAGAACAGGCTACCAGCCACAAGTGACATGGCAAACCAAAGTTGCTTCATTACTGCGATTGCGTTCCTAAAGTTTGAATTCCTGGCACCTGTACAGCGGCTTGCTGTGTCTGTGCCTGCTCAAACTGAAGCTGTTCGGAGTGCAGTCGGCGCTGCAGTTCGTAATCCTGCAACATAGCATTGATACGACGACGCTGCTCCTGCACCTGCTGTTGCTGACCGCCGCTGCTGGCCGTCGCGTCAGAAGGTACACCCAAGCTCACCGGACTGGCTTTACCCATCATCGGTAATGTATTAAATACCGGCGTTTCGGGCTGCTGGGACGTTTCAGATTGCCCATTATAGTGCTGGACGCCAACGATAACTGCAAGCGATACGCACGCGGCCACACCCATTTGAGTAAGCTGAGCGGCCCACGGACGCATTTTCTTCCAGAATGGCATTTTCTGCCACTGATGTGGTGCTGGCTGGGCCTCAGGAATCAATGGCGCCGCCTGACGTACTGGCTCATCTGCGATGGCTGCCATTACTCGGTCGGAAATATCGAAATGGAGAACGTCGGCGGTATCACCTCGCATGGAATCGCGGATCAGGTGATAACTCTCCCAGGTTTTTTGCATTTCCGGGTCGTGAGTCAGCTCTTTGAGTAACTCAGTATCCAGCGTTTCGCCATCCATTAAAGCGGAAAGTTTTTCTTTCTGCATGCCTAATACCTTTTCCAGTATCCCGCTACCGTCAACGCCTGATAAGCGGTTGAACTTTATTATCAATAGCTTCCCTCGCTCGGAAGATACGAGAACGCACCGTACCCACCGGACAATCCATGATAGCGGCTATCTCTTCATAGCTCAGGCCATCCAGCTCCCGCAAGGTTATTGCCATGCGTAAATCTTCCGGGAGGGACTCAATAGTTCGGAAAACTATCTGTCTCAGTTCTTCTGACAACATTAAGTTCTCAGGGTTCGAAATTTCTTTCAGCGCACCGCCACTTTCGTAATTTTCTGCTTCTATCGCATCTATATCACTGGAAGGTGGACGACGCCCCTGAGCGACCAGGTAATTCTTCGCTGTATTGACTGCAATACGATACAGCCAGGTATAAAAAGCACTATCTCCCCGGAACGAATCCAGCGCACGATAGGCCTTAATAAATGCTTCCTGTACAACATCGGGAACATCGCCCGACGGTACATAGCGGGAAACCAGACTCGCCACCTTATGCTGATAGCGAACTACCAGTAAATTAAAGGCTTTCTGATCTCCCTTCTGGACCCGTTCTACCAGGACCTGGTCCGTTAACTGCTCGCTCATCCGAGGTAAAGTCTCCCCAAACCAAATTTCCACGCGCTTTCGAAACGCCACTCCATCAGCTGCACTATGAGCAAGCAATGACTTGGAGTGCTCAAGTTTCGTAAAGTTCCGTTACGCATTTGTTTTTGTTTGTCATGTTGTAGACAGGTCTTATCTCTCATTATAAGTCTACATAACCCGATCAACGCACTATCTGTACAGAAATGCCCATTAAACCGCTTGCAGAGTAACCCAACGGGCACTTTATTTCATCTCCTAATCTGACGCTAACGGCCTGCTACACAAAATATTTTTCATACTTTACCTCTCACTATGAATTTCTTTCGTGTTTAGCCATTGCAACACAATTAAAAATATAACGTGCAGTTTCGCACAATGTGGTGCTATGGTGACCAAACACTGTTTAGTAAATTAAACAACAATCATGAATACAACGCCTGAATTATCCTGTGATGTGCTGATTATTGGCAGCGGTGCTGCCGGACTCTCACTGGCTTTGCGCTTGGCTGAGAAACATCGGGTTATTGTCCTGAGTAAAGGGCCTGTGAGTGAAGGCTCTACATTCTATGCCCAGGGAGGCATTGCCGCTGTTTTTGATGAAACCGACAGTATCGATTCTCACGTCGAGGATACGCTGATTGCCGGCGCGGGATTGTGTGATCGCCATGCAGTTGAGTTCGTCGCCAGCAACGCCCGAACGTGCGTCCAGTGGCTCATTGATCAAGGCGTTTTGTTTGATACGCAGGTTCAGCCCAATGGTGAAGAGAGTTATCACCTGACCCGCGAAGGCGGCCATAGCCATCGACGTATCCTGCATGCGGCTGATGCCACCGGCAAAGAGGTCGAAACCACGCTGGTCAGCAAGGCACAAAATCATCCCAACATTCAGGTGCTGGAACGTAGCAACGCCGTGGACCTGATCATCTCCGATAAAATCGGCTTGCCGGGCACGCGCCGGGTAGTTGGCGCATGGATCTGGAACCGTAATAAAGAAGCCGTCGAAACCTGCCATGCCAAATCCGTCGTGCTGGCCACCGGTGGTGCATCGAAGGTCTATCAGTACACCACCAATCCGGATATCTCCTCAGGCGATGGAATTGCGATGGCCTGGCGCGCAGGGTGTCGTGTCGCCAACCTCGAATTTAATCAGTTTCACCCCACCGCGCTGTATCACCCGCAGGCGCGCAATTTTCTACTGACTGAAGCGCTGCGTGGCGAAGGTGCCCATCTGAAGCGCCCGGACGGCTCACGCTTTATGCCCGACTTTGATGAGCGTGGTGAACTGGCGCCGCGCGATATCGTGGCGCGTGCTATCGATCATGAAATGAAGCGTCTGGGTGCGGACTGCATGTTCATCGACATCAGTCATAAACCGGAAGAATTTGTCCGCCAGCATTTTCCGATGATTTATGAAAAGCTGCTGGGCCTGGGGATCGACCTGACCAAAGAGCCAGTGCCTATCGTGCCAGCTGCGCACTATACCTGCGGTGGCGTGATGGTCGATGATTATGGACGGACTGACGTCGATGGTCTGTATGCCATCGGCGAAGTGAGCTACACCGGGCTGCATGGTGCAAATCGTATGGCGTCTAACTCACTGCTGGAGTGCCTGGTCTACGGCTGGTCTGCAGCTGAAGATATTGATCGTAGAATGCCCTACGCACGTAGTGTAAGCACGCTTCCGGGTTGGGATGAAAGCCGGGTTGAAAATCCGGATGAGCTGGTTGTCATCCAGCATAACTGGCATGAACTGCGGCTATTTATGTGGGATTACGTTGGCATTGTACGCACCACTAAACGTCTGGAGCGAGCCCTGCGGCGTATCACGATGCTGCAACAGGAAATCGACGAGTATTACGCCCATTTCCGCGTGTCGAACAATTTACTGGAGCTGCGCAATTTGGTGCAGGTTGCCGAGCTGATTGTGCGCTGCGCAATGATGCGTAAAGAGAGCCGGGGCCTGCACTACACGCTGGATTATCCAGAGCAGTTGCCTGAATCCGGCCCTTCTATTCTTTCGCCGCTTAGCCATCACATAAACAGATAAAATGCCTGGGTCAGCGCGGTGTAACCTTCTGAGTAACGCTGGTCTGGCCCACGGATCACTAATCTGTCGCTAAAGCACTCCCCGGCCTGCGGGGAGAAAGCCAGCAGGACCCGATGCGGCAGCCGGGCTTCGGTTTCCGCCACATCCGTACGCAGACGCAGATGCCATCCCATGTTTAATGCCTGCTGGGTAAAAGCGTTACCAATCTGCTCCGGCAGTACCACGCAAAAAAAGCCCTCTTCTGTAATACTGTCCGCCGCCAGCGTTATCAGCGCCGCATGATCGAGCGTCGTGGTATAACGTGCCTGCTCGCGCTGTGGCGTACCACACTCCACGCCTTGCTCATAATAAGGGGGATTACTGATAATCAGATCAAAGCGCACGGTCTGGCGAGGTATCCACCGTTGAGCATCTTCAGTATGGATCCGGATACGCTGCCCCCACGGAGATTGCGTGATGTTTTCCTCTGCCTGTTGCGCGGCGTCAACATCCAGCTCCACCGCATCAATCAGGACGCTGTTATCTGTACGCTGGGCCAGCATCAGTGCTAACAAACCACTCCCAGTGCCGATATCAAGGATCCGCTTTACGCCTGCGACAGGGGCCCAGGCCCCCAATAAAATTCCGTCAGTCCCAACTTTCATTGCACAACGATCGTGTGCCACAAAAAACTGTTTAAAGGTAAACCCATTACGTCGAAGTACTGATGAAGACTGGGGCATGAAAAACAACCTTCCTGGAAAAAAAACGATAACATAGGATAAAAACAATACCTGAGAAGGTATATCCATACAAACAGATGAAGATTGCAGCCGTAACGTCTATAATCAGCGCCCCACACAGAGGTAGAACATGACTGTAACGACTTTTTCCGAACTTGAACTCGATGAAAGCCTGCTGGATGCCCTCCAGGAAAAAGGTTTCACTCGCCCGACAGCTATTCAGGCAGCCGCCATTCCACCTGCGCTCGATGGCCGTGATGTACTCGGTTCTGCGCCGACAGGCACCGGTAAAACGGCGGCATATTTGCTGCCAGTGTTGCAGCACCTGCTCGACTTTCCGCGCAAAAAATCAGGTCCACCGCGCGTTTTAATTCTGACGCCGACCCGTGAACTGGCAATGCAAGTTGCCGATCACGCCCGTGAACTGGCGAAGAATACGCATCTGGATGTCGCCACCATCACCGGCGGCGTGGCCTACATGAACCATATGGAAGTGTTCAGCGAAAATCAGGACATCGTGGTCGCGACCACCGGACGTCTGCTGCAATACATTAAAGAAGAGAACTTCGACTGCCATGCGGTTGAAACGCTGATCCTCGATGAAGCCGACCGTATGCTGGATATGGGCTTCGCGCAGGATATCGAGCATATTGCCGGTGAAACCCGCTGGCGCAAGCAGACCATGCTGTTCTCTGCCACGCTGGAAGGCAATGCGGTTAAAGATTTTGCCGAGCGCCTGCTGGAAGATCCGGTTGAGGTTTCTGCGGATCCATCCACCCGCGAACGTAAGAAGATCCATCAGTGGTACTATCGTGCAGATGATATCGAACACAAAACAGCGTTGCTGATTCACCTGTTAAAACAGCCTGAAGCAACGCGTTCTATCGTCTTTGTGCGTAAACGCGAGCGCGTGCACGAGCTGGCTGGCTGGCTGCGCCAGGCGGGGATCAACAACTGCTATCTCGAAGGCGAGATGGTACAAAGCAAGCGCAACGAAGCGATCAAACGCCTGACCGATGGTCGTGTGAATGTGCTGGTTGCCACCGACGTTGCGGCACGCGGTATCGACATTCCTGATGTCAGCCACGTGTTTAACTACGACATGCCGCGTAGTGGCGATGCCTATTTGCACCGTATTGGCCGTACCGGTCGCGCAGGCCGTAAAGGCACCGCCATTTCTCTGGTAGAAGCGCACGACCACCTGCTGCTCGGCAAAGCGAGTCGCTATGTCGACGAGCAGCTAAAGCCGCGCGTGGTTGACGAACTGCGTCCAACAACGCGCGCGCCAAGTGAGAAGTCTAACGGTAAGCCATCCAAGAAAGTGCTGGCGAAACGTGCAGAGAAAAAAGAGAAAGATAAAGAGAAGCCGCGCGTGAAGAAACGTCACCGCGACGCCAAAAATATCGGCAAGCGTCGCAAGCCGAGCGCAGCTGCCGCGCCGCAGTCTGACAAAGAGTAAACGGTATGCCGGGTTAATGAACCCGGCATTTTTTTACCTTCTTTCAA